>JADGNV010000223.1 GCA_017883285.1 Candidatus Aminicenantota bacterium
AGAAAATGTACTTGACCCCGAGGCGGATGGTCCGGACGCCGTAAACCGACTGGACCTGGTTGTACGTCGGTCCGGCCGTGTACGTCATCGTCGGCAGGTCCGCCCGCAGGATGCCCGCCGGGTCCAGATTGTAGTAGATGGCGTTGTCGCCCAATGCGTTGAATACGTCCAGGCAGAGGGCGATCTTGTTTCTCCGGCCGACGGGGATAGTCGTTTCCAACCGCAGGTCCAGGTTGCTGTAGGCCGGATATCGTCCGACGCCGCCGGCTTCGGCCAGGACGTCGTAATAGGGCGAGCGCGTACCATAGCCCATGTAGTCGGCCGGGAAATAAACGCGGAGCGTCCGGGGGTAGGGCGCCCCCGACATGTACTGATAGTGGGCGCTCAGGACGAAGCCGAGCGGGAGGGACCAGCCGGCCATGAGCTGGACCTGCAGGGGACGATCGAAAGTCAGCGGCCCGTAGGCGTTGGTCAGGCTGTTGGGGTCGTTGAACATCGCCGTCCGGCCGATGGTGCCGAGGGTACCCGCCCCGACATTGCCCTGGAACGAGCTATAGGTGACCGATCCGCTCAACTGCCACTTGTCGGCCATACGCTTGTCGAACGTCAGCACGAAGGCCCAATACTTGCGCTCGGCCTCCGGCGGGTTCGTGCCGCGCAGGACCGGGGTGGGCCGGTCGGCCCGCAAGCCGTACACGGTGATCGGCCGGCCGTTGACCGGATCGGTGACGGTCAGAGGGAGCCAGATGAGCCCCTTATCATCCCGCGCGGTCGGGTCGTAGCCGTTGACGGTGTCGATGTCCTCGACGATGTTCCTGCTCTTGCGGTACACGAAGCGGAGACCCAGATTGAAGTTCTTGAAGAGTTCGCGCTCCAGTCCGGCCGTGATCTCGTCCGTATAGGGCGCCTTCAGAGTGTGCAGAACACCCGAGGCATCGGTGTATTCGTAATAATTCGTCTTGGGGTTCTGGGGGATGGAGGATATCAGGACATATTCGTCCGTGCCCGGCAGGTCCATCAACCCGTCTTTGTTGAGATCGTACCAGTTCCATTCGATCGTTTGCGGGGCGTAAAGCTGGCCGGCGTCATAATGGGCCGTCCAGACCGATTCGAAATAGCGGGCATAGGACATTTTCAGGGCGGTCTTGCCGTCTCCGAACAGGTCGAGGACGCCGCCGACGCGGGGGGAGAGGGTGAAGAAATCGCCCATGGACTTGTAGGTCGTGGTGTAGGAGTCGAACGGCGAATAGACCCCCGTATTATGGATGCGGTCGATGAGGGCGGTCAGGATATCGCCGACGCCGAGGTCCGCGGCCATGTTTTCCGGCCCGTAATTATAGGAGAGGGCGGTGCGTGTCTCCGCGGGCTCGAATTGGAGCGAGTAGTCGAGGCGAAGACCGAGATTGAGCGCCAGACGGCCGGTCTTCAGGTTGTCCTGGAAGAAAGCCGACACGCGCCGGAAGTTGTCCTGGACGTCCCAGATTCCCGACGTTCCCGGAGCGGGCGTGAGGACGAGGCGGCCGATCGAGTTGAGCGGGTCGACGATGTAGGGATTGCCGGCGGTGTAGTCGTACCAGAGGGAAGAATAGGGGTTTTCGCGGTACCAATCGATGTGGGATTCGCCCTGCTCGTACTCGATGCCGGCCTTGAACTCGTGGGATGCCCCGAGCAGGTTGTCGGTGAAGGTCGTCAGCGAGGCCGTCCCGCCGAAGATCTTGCGGGTATCGGTCTCGTCATAGGCCGATGCTCCCCAATAGACCTGCCGCAGGTAATCGAAATACGTATAGAGGCCGGAGGTCCGGGACATGAGCGGGATCCCGCGCTGGGAAAACATCCCGCGGACCTGGACGGAGGAGTCCTGGTTGAAGACGTAGTCGATCTGGTGGGTCGTCGAGAAGGAGCTCTCTCCGTCCCGGATCGGGACGTAATCGGAGGACGCATTGGCGGCGATCGAGGCGCCGTCATAGGGTTCGAAGAGGTGGCCGATCTGGACGGTGCCCAGGTAGCGGACCTGCTTGAGGGGCTCGACCGTGATCCGGAAAAAGGACATCCATTCGCGCCGCGACCAGTCGTAGTGGGGGCTGTCAAAGAAATCCATCTGGGCCATGCGGGATTCCGGGGCATAAGGGTTGGTCTTTTCCCAGGATTGGAGGCGGCCGGCGAAATAGACCCAGGCCCGGTCTTCCCAGAGCATCCCGCCGAGGTTCAGAGAGAAATCGCGGTAGCCGGTGTATTTTTCCGGAGGCACGATGCTCAGTCCCCGCAGGGCGTCGGGCGAAAACATGTCCTTGGCCAGGCGGCGGTCGGTGTAGTAGGCCGTCACTCCGCCGGCAAAGGAATTCCCTCCCGTGCGGGTGATGATGTTGATGAAGCTGCCGCCGGCCTGGCCGATTTCGGCCGGCAGCCCGGCGCCGATGAATTCGATCTCCTCGATGGCGTCGACATTGATGTTGGACATCGGATAGGTCGTCTGGGAATCGCCCGCGTATCCGCCGTCCATTAGGATGCGTTGTCCGCGCACGGTCCCGCCCAGGATGGAGGCCGAACGGTCGAAGAGCAGATCTTCGCCGACCGCGCCCGGGAACAATTTCAGAATGTCTCCGAAATCCCGGTTGAAGGGCAGGACGGTCAGGAGCGCCCGGCCGTAATTGACGCTGAATTTGGACGAATGGATGTCGACGGCGGGGGAGGGGACCGCGTTCACCACGTCCTCTTCCAGGGGAGAAGCCTCGAGTTCGACGATGAGATCGACCGTCCGGCCAATTCCGATCAGGATCCCGGGGCGGACCTGGCTCTTGTATCCGGGCATTTCCGCGCGCAGTTCATATTCGCCCTGGGGAAGCTCCGGAAAATGGAAAACGCCTGAGGCGGGCGTAAGGTAGGTGCGCATTCCCTGCAGGGAAGCCCCGGAGATCGAGACCGCGGCGCCGGACAGCGGTTTTTGGGCCTTGTCCCGCAGCAACCCCTGGATGGATCCCTTGGTCGTTTGGGCGAGGGCCGGGCCGATCCACCCTCCCATCAGGATCAGGAACAAGGCGGTGCGCAGAATTCGTCTATTCATGAGAACTCCTCGTCTTTCTGATACTCAATCCGTCGATCATTCGTTGCCAAGCCTGGAAATATTCATGTTCATCCGAGGTCCGTTTGAGCGGCCGGGACGGCGGCGCCGACGGCCATGGTCACTTCTTCCGGCCCACGGCCGCATAATCGGGCGCGGCAAAAAGAAGCCGGTTGAGCCGGTCGATGTCGTCGTTCAGGATGGCCGAACGGTCGTCCGCGGCGGGCAGGAGTTTCAATTTTTCCTCGTCCAGCTCTTCTCCATAAACGATGCGCACGTCCTCGAAGCCCGCGGATTCGAGGAGGAAGCGAAGGGCCTGCGGATGGACGGGGAGGCGATGGGACAGGTCCATGAAATAGACCTGGACGAGGGCGAAAACCGAGGCCGGATTGATCGTTTCCAGGACCACCGTACCGCCCGGGGCCAGCTTCGCGCAGGCCAGCTCGACCAGGCGTTCGAGGCGGGCCGGGGAGATATGCTCGATGACCTGGGAGGAAAAAATCCCGTCGAGCGAGCCGTCCGGCGTCCCGGCCAGGGTTTCCAGCATGTCCGCCCGGCGGGCGTCCAAGCCCTTGTCCAGACAGGCGTCGATCATCTGGGTGTTCAGGTCCACTCCCGCGCCCCGGAACCTCCGGTCGCGCAGGAGCTCGAGGAATTCCCCGCGGCCGCAGCCCAGGTCGAGGACCGATCCGCCGGGTTTGAAGAATTCGAGGTACCGCTCCTGCTTGCGGCGGATGTCGTCCCGGGCGCCGCGGTGGCGGTTCTCGAAACGCGCATAGCGCCAGTCCCGGAGCGGCTCGAGGACCTCGGCCACGTCGGCGGGCGAGGGCAGGCGTTTCTCCGCCAGCGTAGCCGAGAGCCGGCCCAACTGGTCCTGGAGAAGCGTGAACGTCCGGGCCAGAGAAGCGACGTCGTCGTACGCGGCGGCCAGGCCGTCCACCCGCCACTCCATGCTCTTGAAGATCATGCCCAGGTGGTTGTTGCCGAGCGCGTCCCATTCCTTGTCGCGGGTTTCGCCCAGGGCCGAAACCGTGGCCAGCAGGGCCCGGCTGGTCTCGGCCAGGGCACGGGTTTGGCCCACGGTTTGGCCGAGGATTTCGCGGATTTCAGGAGTTACCGAGGACGCGGCGCCGGTGAACAATCCTCTTTTAGGGGCGGACTCCGGAGAGGCTTTCAGCCGCTCGTCCAGCCCTTCGAGGGCGCCGGCAATGGACGCCAATCCGTCCAATTGCCGCCGCAGCGTCTCTTCGAGTTCGCGCCGCTCGTGGGCCAGTTTTTCGATGGTCCGCTGCATCAATCCTTGGCGGTAGGGTTGGGTTTGGAATCGTCTTTTTTATCGTGGTCTTTGTCTTTGCCGCTGACCGAGCCCTTGAAGTTCTTGATGCCCTCGCCCAACGACTTGCCGAGTTCCGGGAGCTTCTTCGCCCCGAAAATAATGATCACGATGAGCAGGATGATCAGCAGTTCCTGAGGTCCAAGTGATCCGAACATTTATGCCTCCTTAGGTATTCTCGCGGCTAAATAGACAAACAGGTAACATTTAACATACCCGACCCCCGGTGAAATGTCAATGAAAACAGGCGATGAAAACAGGCCGGGGAAGGGCTTTGGACTGATACATTTGACATCACCGCTTCGGGGTGATAACGTGAAGAACTCGTGCCTGCCCATCGTCCGCTCCATCCCTCCCGGAAAGGCGGATCTTCCTCCTCTTTCCATTCCCTTTAAGGAGTCGTCCATGGTCAATCGTCGTGAGTTTTTGAAGATCGGCGGCCT
>JADGNV010000224.1 GCA_017883285.1 Candidatus Aminicenantota bacterium
AATAACAAACACATACCCAGTGATCACGTGAACATCCTCGACGATGTGTATCGATCATTGGGGATTTCTATCGAAGACAACCCCGAAGGACTTTATTTTGGGATTGACTTCATATAGATTTGACTAAGCAGAGTAATCCGGGTTGTTATAGGAATCCATCTAAAGATTGTTAGGCCATCAATACTAGGGAAGGAGGTAGTGATGTCGCGAACCCTTCAACAAATCACGATTTTCGTTTCCGGCACCTCGGAGGTCGACGCTGAAAGAGCTGCACTTCGCCGCATAGTTGGAGAACTAAACAAGCGCCTGGAAAAGACTAGTGCTGTGACGCTCCGTGTTGTCGCTTGGCCAGAGGATACACATCCCGGAGTCAACTCGGACCCACAGGCCGAGATTTCCAGGCAGTTAGGTTCTACCTTTGACTTAAATCTAGGTCTTCTGGGAACGCGCTTCGGCACGCCTACGCCACGAGCGGGTTCAGGGACCGAAGAGGAGTTTGAGGACGCCCTCGCCCGGTTTAAAAAGGACTCGAGATCGGTTCGCGTCTTTTTCTATTTTAAAAGGTCAACGGACGATCCGTTCACAATAGATATCGAGCAGCTGCAAATGGTTAAGAATTTCCGAGACAGCTTAGCGCAACGTGGGGTACTCTATAGAGACTTCAGAGACACGGCCGAATTCATATATTTGGTCCAAGACCATTTATACAATCTCGTAATTGACGAATGGCAGGGTGAAGCCTGGAAGCCCGTACTGCCTGGCGACAAGAATCGGACGGACCCAACCACGGATGCTTCAGCCCCCTCAGAAGTAGTAGGTTCCCATCCGCCGAAGGCCAAATTAGGCAATGTTCAGGTTGAGTCACGAGCGACTATGGCAGTGGATTCTGAAACCGATACTGAAGAGTTTGGCTTTTTGGAGTACATGGCCAGCTACCTTGATGCAGCCAACGCGCTGACCGAGACAATAACACGGATGTCGCAAGATATGGAGCGCATGAACGAACAGATACGCGCGCGTACCGCCGAAACAGAATTAATACGACAGGAACATGAGCGAGTCAAGAATGTGGGAGGGAGTCGAACCCAGCAAGACTTAATAACAAAGTCCCGGGACAATGTTGACCACGCAGCAGCGAATCTTGACGAATTCGTCGCAACGATGATTACAAATGTTGAGCAGTACAGATCACATAGTATGGAAATGTTCGCAAATCTTCGGCGCGGCTTGTCAGCAAGCAGCCAATTCGACGGTGGTAATTCCAGCGAGAACGTCAGCAAGAACCGAGATGCCTTGGCAAGTCTCATTGGCGTATTGCGAACGATTCGGGAGAGCATAGGACAATTCCAATCGAGTATTAATCAAGTGCCTGCACTAACTGGAAAGTTCAAACGTGCTCGCAGGCGCACTGCAGAGGTGCTAGGCGAGTTCATCGCCGAGGTATCTTTTACAATCGATGAAGCCGAGCGCCTTTTAAAAGAGCTTGGCGATCAGGCACCATCTGGCGGCACGGCCTAACAATGCGTTAGAGTCGGAGGCGCATCGATGTAGTACGGGCCGCAGCTTATCGTTGGCATAAAGCGACGTAAAAAGGCAGTTCTTATGAACGAGCGGAAAGCACGGCGCTACATAGGCGCGCCAAGGCTGGCCATTTTGGCCCTACTCCTGCTCGAGTACCAGTTCCGCGTATCGCTTTGTACGTTGCCTGGCAACGGCTTGTTGATTATGGAGCGGTAACTGATACTCCCACCGCGAGACAGTTCAAATCAGCCCCGCATCTTTCTATTTCTTCGCCGGGACGTCCTTCTTGTCCGGTTCCTTCTTCTCCGGTTCGGGCAGCTTCCAGTCCTTCTTTTCTTTGGGGAAGTCGTCCATGAAGGCGGAATCGACGCGGAAGAGATAATCGAGGCGGGCGTTCTTGACGACGACCTTCTTCTTGTCCTTGTCGTCCTTGCCGACGAAGACCGTGACCGATTTCTCGACCGCCTTTTCCCCGGCCTCTTTGGTCACGATCGTCACCTCGGCCTGGGGCTTGTCGAGGCCGTGCTCGGCCAGGCTCTTGGGCGCGTCGACGAATTCGGACGACTCGAGGCTCTCGATCTTGCGGACGAAGGTCTCGATCTTGCTCCCGTCGGCCTCTTCCTTCTGGGCGGCGCCGAAGTACCACTTGTCGTTGGCCGCCTTCGTCAGGGTCAGGTCGAGGCCGGTCTTCTTAAGGACGACCTTGGCCGCCTGCCAGGAGTTGAAGGCTACGACCTTGGTTTCGCGGTAATCGTCCGGCTTCTTGTCGAGCTCGGTGAACGGGTCGGTGTCGGGGACAATGATCTTATTTGAATCCGACGTTGTGACGTAAGTCTTGTCCGCGGCCTTATGGATGAGGAATGTCACTTCCTTGTTGGATTTGGGGATCGCGAGCGTCACCCGGGCCTCGGGCTTGTCGAGGCCGCATTTCTTCAGATCGTCCGCGGTCTTGGCCTCGGCGGCGAACTCCTTGGCCTTCATGTTGCCGAGCGCGTCCAGAAAGCCGGTGATCTTCATGTCCTTGGCCAGGGCCTTGATCGGGGCTTGGAGGAACCAGCCGTCATCCTTTTTCTGGGCGTCCCACTTCGCATCCTTCGTCTGGAGCTTGATCCCGGTCACGTCGCCGGTCTCGAACTTAAAGACGTCCTTCTGCCGGTAGTCGAAGAGTGTCTTTCCCAGGCTCGTGGAAATGGCGCTCGGAATCAGAACGATGCGCTTGTCGCCTTCCTTCTGGGCGAAGAGGGATTTGTCGAGAGGGTTCTCCATCCCGACGAGCACCTTGACCGGGGCCGTCTGGCCTTTGCTCCAGATCGAGACTTCCTTAAGCGGGATCTGGTATTTCTTCGGGTCGACGCCTTCCTTCTCGACGACGCGCTCGATCTTCAGGTCGGCGAAGGCCTCGGCCAGCATATTGACCTCGGTCGCATCGGCCTTGGCTTCGAGCGGCTCCGCAACCAGCCAATCGCCCTTGTCGTCTTTTTTGAAAGTGAGCGTCTCGCTCTCCTTCTTGAGCGTGATTTTCTGGATGTCGGCCGAGGCGAGCGTCACGAGCTTTTCCTCGGGGGCGGAAGCCTTGTCGGCGGGCTTCTTGTCGAGGAAGAGCATGTATCCGAGGAGCAGCACAAAGACGACCAGAATGATAATCGTGGATTTGAACTTCACAGCGCCCTCCTTCGCAGCCAGATCGAGACTCCAAGGGCGAGCACGAGGAGCGGCAGGATGATGACCGAGACCCAGAAGATGAGCTTGGCCTGGGTCGGCGAGAGCTGGAGCCCGCGTGGGCTCGAGGTCTTGGGCGAGATCGAAATGAGGTCGGACTCCTCGGTCAGCCAGTTCGCCGTGTTCAGGAAGAGGTTGCCGTTTCCGCCCTCCCCATAGTAGCGGTTCGTGGCGAAATCGGAGTCGCCGAAGATGGCCAGCCGACCCTCGGGCGTGGATTTGCCCGGCTCGGGCGACGTCTTGGGCTTCAGCGTGGCGATAGCCGCCAGGGGGATAGGGCCCTTCTTGTCTTTTTTCGGATCGAAGGCGATGTCCTTGACGGTCATCCCCTTCTTGATGGTGAATTCCTTTTTTGTGTAGGCGTTTTCGCTCGTCTTGCCCAGAACCTCGGACGTCACGACGCCCTCCGGCTTCGGGTCGATCACGTCCACGGACCGGGCCAGGGGATAGTAGGTGACGTAGCGGAAGTCCTTCGTGATCTGGTGGGTGGTCATCTCGTTCATCATCGGCATGAGGTAGTCGCCGCCGAAGATGGTCGGCCGGTCGAAGATGATGTCGTTCTCGAGCTTGATGCCGAACTTGGCGAAATAGGGGACGAGGCCCGGCGCCGTCTGGGGATCGACCAGGAAGAACGCCCGGCCGCCGCTTTCGAGATAGGTCTTGATCGTCTCGAGCTCGTTGGCCAGCAGGTCCTTGACCGGACCGGGGACGATGAGCAGGGCGCAGTCCTTTGGGAAGGCGTCAGGGAGGGCGGTCAGTTGCTTTTTGACTTCGTAGCCCATCTTGGCCAAGTCGTCCTTGATGAAGGAGTAGCCTCCTTCCTCGGTCACTTCGGTGCTTTTCTCGCCGTGCCCCTCGAGGAAGTAGACGGTTTTCTTCTTCTCCCGGGTCACTTTGATGATGGCGTTGGTGACGTCTTCCTCTGTCGCGGTCGTAATTCGGTTGTCTTTGGTGCCGGCCTCGAAAATCGTCGTGCCGTCTGCCGCGATCTCGTAGCGCTTGATCAGGCCCGGGTTCTTATCCGGGTCGATGAACTCGTATTTGATCTTGGGGGAGTGGTAAGTGTAGATCTTGAGCAGGTCCTCCATCCGGCCGCGGGAGGGGTTGCTTTCCCGGAAAAAGGCCTTGATCGAAATGTCGGTTTTCAACGCGGCCGCGACCTTGATCGACGGGTCGGAAAGGGAATGGAGCTTGGTCTCGGTGAAGTCGAAGCGGTGGTGGTGGCGGGCGAAGAAGGTGTTGAGGAGGACCAGCATGCCGAGGACGAGGACGACCAGGAGCAGGGCGTTGCTCGAATAGAGGAAGGAGCGCCGCTTCAGGCCCTGCTTGAGTTCGGCCGCGTTTAGGGCGATGTAGACGCCGATGCCCAGGACGCCGAGCGCGGCCAGGAAGAGGCCGACGATCTTCGTCTGGGGCCAGATCCGGAGGGCGACCAGGCCGGCGAAGGCCAGGCCGAGGCCGATGGTGTTCAGGTTCTTTTTGATCTTGTCCATGGCTTACCTCCACCGCCGGGACTGGATCACGGTGTGGGTCAGGAAGAGTCCGAAGAAGGCGAAGCTCAGGTAGTACACAATGTCGGTCGTGTCCAGGATGCCCTGGGTCAGGTTGTCGAAGTGCTGGAAGATGGATACATAGTTGAGGACCTCCTTCCAGAACCCGGTGGCGGCGTTCGAGGCCCAACTGATGATCCAGAAGAGAAGCAGCGAGCCGAAGGTCAGGATGGCGGCCACGATCTGGTTCTCGGTGAGCGACGAGAAGAACAGCCCGATGGCGATGAACGACGCGCCGAGAAGGAAGAGGCCCAGGTAGCCCATGAGGACGGGGGCGAGCTCGGGGTTTCCGTAGAGGAAGGTGAAGACGGCGAGCAGGCCGGTCAGGGCGAGCATGGCTACGAGGACGAGGAGTGAGGCGATGAACTTGCCCAGGATGATCTCGCCGACCGAAATGGGCGAGGTGTAGAGGAGCTCCTCGGTGCCGATCTTCTTCTCCTCGGCGAAGAGCCGCATGGTCAGGAGCGGGAGCATGAGAAGGAGGATGATGCTGATGTTGTGGAAGAGGGGCGAGAAGAGCATCTGGTTGATGTTGATCTGGCCGGCGTAATACTGGTTCTGGGCCATCTGCATGGACTGGGCGTTGAACCAGTACATCAGGCTGTAGAAGAAGAACCCGACCAGGACGAGGAAGACCGTCATCACCACGTAGGCGATAGGCGAGGTGAAGTAGGTCCGGAGCTCTTTTTTGGCGATGATCCAGGTGTTTGTCATTGGTCCACTCCTCCCGAGACGATCTTGAGGTAGATGTCCTCGAGGCTCATGGCCGTGGGCCGGAGCTCGAGCAAGCCGAACTGCCGGTCGAGGCAGAGGCGGGCGATCTCGTCGCGCGGGTCCTGCCCCGTTTTCCATTCGACCTTGAGCTCGGCGTCCTGGCGCTGGACCTTCTCGACGCCCGGGATCCGGGCGATCTCGGTCGCCGCTTCGGCCGTGTTCCGGCGGACCTTGACCACCGCGCCGTCCTTGTGGCGGACGGAGGCGGTCAGCTCTTCGAGCGAGCCCGAGGCCATGAGCCGGCCTTCGTTGATGATCACGACCCCGTCGCAGGTCTGGGTGACCTCGGCCAGGATGTGGGTCGAGAGGATGATCGTGTGGCTGCCGCGGAGCGACTTGATCAGGCTCCGGACCTCGATGATCTGGGCCGGGTCGAGGCCGATCGTCGGCTCGTCGAGGATGATGACCTGGGGATCGTGGACCAGGGCCTGGGCGATGCCGACCCGCTGCTTGTAGCCGCGGGAGATGTTCTTGATGAGCCGCCCCTTGACCGATTCGAGGCCCGAGATCCTGATCGCCTTGGCCACGGATTCCTTTGTTTTGGCAGCGGGAATCTTTTTCAGGGAGGCGATGAACCGCAGGTACTCGGTGACGGTCATGTCGGGGTAGAGGGGAAGGACCTCGGGAAGATAGCCGAGGATCTTCTTGACCTCGTTCCCTTGGGCGAACACGTCGAAGTCCCCGACGGTTGCGGTCCCGTCCGTGGCCGGGAGATACCCGGTCAGGATGCGCATGGTGGTGGTCTTGCCGGCCGCGTTGGGGCCGAGGAGCCCCCAGATCTTGCCTTTGTCGACCTTGAAGCTAAGATCGCGGACGGCCGTCAGATCACCATATCTTTTGGTGAGATGTTCGACGGCGATCATGCATAATCCTCCTTCACATTGTCACATTTTCTCGGGGATGGGGACGCCCATCAGACCGAGGGCCCGGGAGAGGGTCCGGCGGCCCAGGGCGATCGTCCGAAGGCGGACGCTCTTCGTCTCCTCGTTCTCCTCGGCGAGGACGGGATATTTGTGGTAGTAGCCGTTGAGCTTCTGGCTGAGGAGGAACGCATATTTGGCCAAGTGGGAGAACTCGAGGGTTTCGATCGAGATGAGGACTTCCTCCTCGAACTTGGCCGCGTACGTGACGACGTCCCACATGTCGATGATCTCGTCGCCGGCGAGGCCGGAGAGCGGCCAGGCGCCGGACCCCCATTCCCCGTCGAGTCCGGCGGCCGAGCCTCCCCCGCGCTCTTCGAGCTTGCGGAAGATGCTGGCCAGGCGGACGGCCGTGTATTGGAGATAGGGCCCGGTCTCGCCTTCGAAGCTCAGGGCGTCGTCGAAATCGAAGATGATCAGGGAGTTCCGCCCATACTTGAGCATGAAGTAGCGGAGGGCGCCGCGGGCGATGGCGGAAGCGATCCCCGTCTTCTGGGCGGCGCTGAGGTCGGGGTTCCGAGTATCGACCTCAGCCAGGGCCTTGGCCACGAGCCGGTCGAGCAAATCGTCGGCCTTGACGCCGAGTCCTTTGCGGCCGGACATTTCGACGACCGATTTGCCCTCGTCGCCCGGCGCCGCTTCGAGCCCCAGTTCCTTGAGGCTCCGGGGCGACAGGGCCACCATCTCGTAGGAGAAATGGATGGATTTGTCGGCTTGCGCGTCGTAATGGAGCGCCCGCAGCCCCTGGACCACGACTTTCTGGAGATAGGACTGGCGGGTATCGATCACGTTATAGACCTTGCTTGCCCCGCCGAAGGACTGGCCGTTCGCGTTCGGCGCGGCGGTGCTGATCCAGACGGTTTTTCCGTTCTCGACAAGGAACGGCTCGTAATAGAAGTCCCGCTCGAGGAGGCCGAACTTCCAGAGTTGATAAGCGATGTCCTTGCCGACGTAGGTGACCGTGCCGTCTGAGCGGACGATGATCTTTTCCTTGTCGGCTTCGTCCTCGAGCTTCATCACCCAGCAGCCGGCGTTGGGTCCCTCGGCCACGAGGTAGATGGCTCCTTTCTCTTTCAGGAGGCCGTAGGCCCGGTCCCAGAACTTCATGCCGAGGATGCTGCTTTCGCAGGGGAGGACATCGTAGGTGGCGCTGATCCGATCCATCGTGGCCAAGTGGGCGCGGAGGATGCGATGGGAAACGTGGCGGGCGAGGGCGGCCTCGGGATCGCGGCCGTGTTCGACGGCCTTGAGGATCTCGGCCTTCCGGGCCTGGGCTGCCGGGTTTTCGGCCAGGTAGCGGGACGTGCGGGCGTAGAGATCCCAGCAGTAAAAGTCGAATTTCCCGGGGATCGCCTCGACGTCGGCCAGGGTTTTCTTTTCGAGCTCCAGGAGCCCGAACACGACGTCCACCACCTGGACGCCCGTGTCGTCGATGTAATTCTGGGCCTCCACGGTCTCGCCCTTGTGGCGCAGGCAGCGGACGAGCGTGTCGCCGAGGCAGGCGTTGCGGAGATGGCCAATGTGGGCCGCCTTGTTGGGGTTGATGTTGGTGTGTTCGACGATGATCTTGGCTTCGTCGGGGTGCGGCGTCTTTGTGTGCGAGGCGGCCAGCGCGCTTCCGCAGAAGGCCGGCTTTTCGAGAAAGAAATTGATGAACCCCGCCCCTGCGACCTCCATCCGCTCGACGCCAGGCATCGTCCCGAGGCGGGTCAGGACGTCTTGGGCGATCTGTCGGGGATTGGCCTTGATCTTCTTCCCGAGCTGGAAAGGGAAGGTGAGGGCCAGGTCGCCCATCTTCGCCTGGGGAGGATAATTAAAATCGAGGTCGGCGGGCTCGAGGGCGTAGGCGCCCTTCAACCTTTCATAAACAAGCCGGCGCAATCTCTCTTTGGTTTTCAGCATGTCGGTCCGGGCTATTATACTGGAAACCACCCCCCGCCGCTATGCGGGCCGGGGGCTGTCCCCTCCCACCCCGCCCACGTTATGACGGGGGACTTGCCAACAATCTCTGTATTGAATAGCATGACATTTTCGGAGGATACCATGCCCGATTCAGCGACGGTCCGTTTCCGGAACTGTGCCGCGCTTTTCCTTGTCCTGACGTTTCTGGCCGGCCAAGCCTCGCCTCAAACTTCGCCCGGTACGGCCCCACTCCAATGGCCGGGCCGCGTTCAGGTCGACAACGTCATCCTGATGATCCCCGACGGGATGGGGACGGCGGCCGAGACCCTGGGCCGTTGGTACAAATACGCCCTGACGGGCTCTAATCATTTGATCTTTGACGACTGGGCCTGCGGCCTCATCCGCACCTACTGGGCGACGGGCCTGATCACGGATTCGGCCCCGGCCGCCGCGGCCATGGCCACCGGATTCAAGAGCTCGGCCGGCGCCGTGTCCGTGCTCGCGGCGAAGGTTTCCATGCCAGACGTCCCGCCCCTTCCTGACGGCGGGGCTTCCTCGCCGGTCGCCACGCTTTTGGAAGCGGCCCGGCGGAAAGGCCTCGGCACGGGGCTAGTCGTGACATGCGAGTTTCCTCACGCGACGCCGGCCGGATTCGCCAGCCATTACATCCAGCGGAGCCAGATGAATCTTTTGGCCGAGCAGATGGTCTATCAGGACATGGACGTCGTCCTGGGCGGTGGCCGGAAATATCTCGATCCGGCGGCGCGGCCCGACAAGGAGGACCTCGTTAAAGTTCTCCGGGATCGCGGCTATCTCTACGTCACGAACCGGGCCGACATGCTCGAGGCCAAATCGGGACGGCTTTGGGGGGCGTTCGCCGACACCGGCATGGAGCGGGACCTCGATCGCGATCCGGCTAAGGAACCGTCGCTCGCCGAGATGACGCGCAAGGCGCTCCAGCTCCTCTCGCAGAAAAAGAAAGGCTTCTTTCTCATGGTCGAGGGGAGCCAGATCGATTGGGCCGAACACGCCAACGATCCGGTGGGCTGCGGCTCCGAGGTCCTGGCCTTCGACGCGGCGGTCCAGGCCGCGTTCGAATTCGCCCAAAAGGACGGACACACGGCCATCGTCATCGCCCCCGACCACAGCACGGGCGGCATGAGCCTCGGGAGTCCCGAGGTCGGAGACCTTCCCATGGACCGGTTCGACGGGGTCATGCGGGGGGCCAAGGCCACCCCGACCAAGACAGCCCGCGAAATCCTCGAGGGCGGCGCGCCGACGCTCGAACGGGCCCTTGAGCTCGCCAAGAATTATCTGGGCATCATCGACCTGAAGAAAGAAGAGCTCTCGAAGCTCGAGGACCTGCTCAAAGGCAAGGACTTCAAGAAGCTCGAATTGTTCCTGGGTCGGGCCGTCTCGGCGCGATTGGGCGCCGGCTGGGTCTTCACCGGCCACAGCGGCGAGGATGTGCCTCTCTGGGCCTGGCATCCCCGCAGGATCCGGCCCGAAGGCGTGATCCAGAACACAGACATTGCCCGCTACATCGCCGCCGCTCTGGACCTGAAGCTCGCCGCCCAGACGCGGGAGCTGTTCGTTCCGGCCGGCGCGGCCTTCTCCGCCATCGGGGGAGAGGTCGTCGTGGACGCGGCCGACCCCCAGAATCCCGTCCTCGTCGCGAAGAAGGGCCTCCGGACGCTGCGCCTGCCGGTCAACAAGAGCGTGGCCGAGATCGATGGGAAGATGGTGGAATTGGGAGGCGTTGTGGTCTGTACGGCGCGGGTCGGCGGCCGTCAGTTGGCCGATCCCGTTTTCTGGTTCGTGCCGCGGAAGGCGGTGGAGCTGTTGAAGTAATGATCAGCGGGTCATTGCGAGTCATCGCGCTTTTGAGCGATGGCGAAGCAATCTCCCCGGGCCGCCGTATCTCAAATGTTCTTCTTTGACGTGAAGGGCTGAGCTGAACCGCTTGGCCATATCTGGAGAGAGCATGCGCCGGCCGTGCTCATAATCGGAAACCATATTTTGACGGATCCGAAGCTTCCCGGCCAGCTTTTCCTGAGTAAATCCGCCCTTCAAACGCGCGCCGGCCAGGAGATTGCCCACTCGGTTCTTCTCCATTTCCTTCCAGAACTCGGTTTCTTCGATAGGAACGAGGGTTTCTTCGTCGTCCGTCGCGAGTACGGCGACCTCGTACTTCTTCCTGAGCCAGTCGACGATCTCCCGAGCGCGCTCGCCCTGGATCGACAATTCAATACGGGGCTTTTTCACGACTGCCAACATAATACACCTCTATGATGATTCGGGTAAAAATATAACTAATTATAACGCAGCTGACAAGTAATATTGTCCCACGAAAAGCCGATTATTTCTTTTTAGCAAGAATCACGATCGAGCTGCCCCACGGGAAGCTGATCTTCCGGCTCAGAAAAGCCTCCAACCTCAGAATCCCATAGAGCAGGGCGTTCACTAGCCTGGGAGCGGCTTTCAGATCGGACTGGGGAGAACCGCCTTTCGCCGGCCGCAGGCGCTGCCAAAACCGGATGAGGAACACGACCGGGAACAACGAGAAGTTGAAGTAGGTAGCCCGAACCGGCCGAAAACCAGCGGCCTCCAGTCTATTCTTGAGGCTTTTCTTTGTGTACCTTTCCCGGCTGTGGTAGACGGCATCGTGCGGGCTGCGAAGCGCCTTGAAGGCGTTGTCGAAAACGAGCACGAGTCCGCCCTCCTTGAGGAGCCCGTGGATCTCCTTGAGGACGGCCACATCGTCCGAGATGCTCTTGTGATACAGGACATCGAGGAGGGAGACGAGGTTGAACCGCGCCGGCTGGAAAGGCAGGGCGTTGATGTCGGCCCGGGCGATCCGGGTCAGGCCGCGCCGCCGGCAATACGCCAGGGCGTCCGGCGAATGGTCGAAGCCGAAGGCCGTCCCGAACCGTTCGAACATCTTGAGGTTATAGCCGGCGCCGCAGCCCGCGTCGAGAATGGCGAGCGGCTCGGCGCCTTTAACTTTAGTTCTTGAGCGGAGAACGCTCAGAAGGGTCCGGCGGCGGCCCTTGAACCACCAATGGCTTTCCTCGAGCTCGAAGTGCTTTCGATATTCGTCTTTTTCCATGGCGTTCGGCGGCGTCGGGGGGCCGCGGCTTTTTTGGCGCGCTGCGCGTTCCCAGGCTATTATTTATTTTTGGGCCGCTTTTTTTTGTCGGGCCGCGCCCCGGCCGCGATTTTCCGGAGCACGCGGCAGACTTCGTCGATCTGGGCTTTCGTCAATGCCAGGCCCGAAGGCAGATAAAACCCTTTCCGGGACAGTTCCGTCGAGACGGGGAAATCGAGGCCGCGATAGGCCCCGTCGCGGGCGAATACGGGCTGCTCGTGGACCGGTACGAAGAACGTGCGTGTATCGATCCCGGCGGCCTTGAGTTTGGCCATGAGTGCGTCCCGCGACATCCCGAACGCGTCCTCGACGAGGACGGCGTACATCCAGTAGACGTTTCGGGCCCAAGGCTTCTCGACGGGGAGCGTCAAGCCGGCCAGGCCGCCCAATCCTTTGTTATAGCCAACAGCCATCTTCCGCTTGATCGCGATGTATTTATCGATCTCCTCAAGCTGGGCCAGGCCGATCGCGGCCTGGACGTTGGTCATCCGGTAGTTGTAGGCGAGCTCGGTGTGGACGAACCTCTTTTGGGGGTCGTGGGCCAGGTCCTTGAGCAGGCGGGCCTTGTCGGCGATGAGATCGTCGTCGGTGACCAGCATTCCGCCCTCGCCCGTAGTGACGATTTTGTTGCCGTAGAAGCTGAAGCAGCCGATGTCGCCCATCGCTCCGGCCTTGGACGCGCCGGTCTTGATCGTGCGGGCCTTGGCAGCGCCGGCCTTAGCTGCGCCCGCGGGCCCGCCGTCCTCCGGGATGTAGAGCGCGCCGTGGGCCTCGGCCGCATCCTCGATCACGAGCAGCTCGTATTCGCCGGCGATCTCGAGGATCTCGGACATCGGGCAGGGATGACCGTAGAGATGGACGGGCAGGATGGCCCGGATGCGGCCGCCGGTCCGCTTGTTGAAGTACGCCCGCTGCCCCTTATCGAGGCGGCATTCCCGCTCGAGAAATTCGCGGAGCCGCGCGGGATCGAGGTTGAAGATCTCGGGGTCGACGTCGACGAGCGCCGGCTTGGCGCCCGTATACAGGACTGCGTAGGGGACCGCGATCATGGTCAGGTCGGGGACGATGACCTCGTCCCCGCGCCCGATGCCGGCCGCGGCCAGGGCCAGATGGAGGGCGGTGGTGCCGCTCGTTGTCGTAACGGCGTGCCGGACGCCGAGATAGCGGGCGAACGCCTCCTCGAATTTCTTGATATAGCTTCCGGCCGACGAGATCCAGCCCGTGCGGAGGCAGTCGCCGACGTACTTCAGGGCATTCCGGGCGATGCGGGGCTCGTTGACGGGGATCATGGCTTAAAAAAATTCCTTGTCGTCGAAGCCGGCGTATGGGCCCTGCTTGACCTCGATGATCTTGGCGTCCTCGAGCACCGTGACCTTGTGCCCGCCCCGGGCGAGGAGGATCGCGTCGCCCGGCTTCATGATCAGGACCCTGAGCTTTTCACCGGCGTCGTCGAAGAGCTCGACCCGGATCTTGCCGGCGAGGAGGACCAAGACCTCCTGCGTCCGGAAGATCTCGCGCTTGACCAGCTTGTGGCGATGCCGCTTGACGACCTTGCCCTTCGGGTGGGCGAGAAGGCCGAGCTGCTGCGAGAACTCGCCGGGCGTGAAGAAATTCGGCCCGGGCTTGTCGTATTCCTTGCGGAGGACGATGGCGTAGATGTGACCATCACGGGCGATTTCGAGGAGTCCTTTGTTCATGGCCGTGCCGTCCTTTCCCCGATCACCGGATTTTCGTGAAGCGGAGCTTCAGGGTCAGCCAGACGTACTTCCAGCCCTTCCGGAAGTAGTCGATGAAATGCTGGCCCGTCTTCCCGACGCCCGACCGCCGCTCGACGCACATGTAGGGGATCTCGGCGACGTCGTAGCCCAGTTTCCGCGCTCGGTAGATGAAATCGATGAAGTATTCGCCGTAGTCGCCCCGGAGCGAAATCTTGTCCAGGATTCGGCGCCGGAAGGCGATGAAGCCGCTGGTGTAGTCCTTGAACGAACGTCCCAGGATCCGCTGGATCGAGCGGTTAAGGGTCAGGCTCATGAGGTAGGCGAGGAGCGTGTCATTGCTCCCGCTGACGATCTGGACCCCGCCGCCCTTGACGAAGCGGCTGCCGATGGCCACGTCCCGTCCGCGGCCGATCTCGGCCAGAAGGTCGGCGATCTTCGGCGGCGGCATCGAGAAATCGCAGTCCGACCAGACGATGATCTCGCCCCGGGAGAAGGCGATCCCGTCGCGCAGGGCCGAGGCGAGGCCGCGCTTGTCGATCCGCCGCAGCAGATAAAGGTTGGGAATCGTTCGGGCCAGATCCTCCACGACTTTCCATGTGCCGTCGGGGGAATCGTCGTCGACGACAATGACCTCGGTGTCGGGCGGCGTGTATTTCAGCGCCTCGAGGATGAGCGGACCGATGTTGTCCCGCTCGTTGTAGGTCGGGAAAATGACGGATACGTCCCGCCGCGGCCGCTCTTGATCTGGCATGTACACCGGTATTTTACCGGAATTTCGGTGACAGTCAACGCAATCCCCCGAAGAATTGAAGAGGCAACCCCGGGCCCCCCTTGAAAGGCGGGGCCGGATATGGTAATTATTTGTTTCTTTCTCAAAGGACGCTTCAATCCATCTATAAAGGACGGCATTCATGAAACAAACCCCCTTCAATGCCCACCACCGCAAGCTCGGAGCGCGCATGATCGAATTCTGCGGCTGGGACATGCCCGTCGAGTACAAGGGAATCATCGACGAGCACCTGGCCTGCCGAAAGGCCGCCGGCCTGTTCGACGTGAGCCACATGGGCGAGATCCACGTCACAGGCAAGGACGCGCTGGCCTTCGTCCAGCACATCTCCCCGAACGACGCGGCCCGCCTCTCGCCGGGCCACGTCCAGTACACGGGCCTTCTGACACCCAAAGGCACGTACGTCGACGATATGCTCGTCTACTGCATCCATCCCGAATTCTATCTCCTCGTCGTCAACGCGGCCAACACCGACAAGGACTACGCCTACATCCAGGCCCAGAAGGGCGGGTTCGCCGTCGCGCTCGACAACCCCTCGGACCGCTATAGCCAGCTCGCTCTCCAGGGGCGGAAGGCCGTCGCCATCCTCCAGCCCCTGACCGATGTGGCCCTCGCCCCAATGAAGTCGTTCACGTCGGCCTTCGGCAAGGTTGCGGGCAAGGAGTGCCTGGTCTCCCGGACCGGTTACACGGGCGAGGACGGTTTCGAGATCTACTCCCTCGATCCCGACCCCGGCATCCTCTGGGATGCGATCATGGAGGCGGGCCGGCCGCACGGCATCCAGCCGGTTGGCCTCGGCGCGCGCGACACGCTCCGCCTCGAAGCCAAGCTCCCGCTCTACGGCAACGACATCGACGACACCACGACGCCGCTCGAGGCGGACTTCAAGTGGATCGTCAAGTTCAAGAAGGGCGACTTTCTGGGCCGGGACGTCCTCGTCCGGCAGAACGAGCAGGGGATCACCCGGAAGCTCGTGGGCTTCGAGCTCGTCGACAGGGGCATCGCCCGCCCGCATTACCCCGTCTTTCTCGGCGGCGCGCCGGCCGGCCAGGTCGCGTCGGGCACGTTCTCGCCGCTCTTCAAGAAAAGCATCGGCCTCGTCTATCTGCCTATCGGCAAGGCGGCCGTCGGAACCGAATTCGAAATCGGCCTCCGGGACAAGAAGGCCAAGGCCGTCGTCGTCCCGACGCCGTTCTACAAACGCGACTATTGATCCAAGGAGGACCTCTCATGTATCCCAACCATTATTTCTACACGAAAGACCACGAGTGGGTGGAAGCGAAGGGCGGCACGGCCACGGTCGGCATCACCGATTACGCCCAGAAGCATTTGGGCGACGTCGTCTACGTCGAGCTCCCGGCCCTCGGGACGCATCTCGCCGTCCACCAGACGATCGGCACGATCGAATCCGTCAAGGCCGTCTCCGAAATCTTCTCGCCCGTGTCCGGCGAGGTGATCGAGACGAACGGCGACCTCAACGGCTCGCCCGAGTCCGTCAACCAGGACCCCCACGGCAAGGGCTGGATCCTCCGCCTCAAGATGGCCGCCAAGGGCGACGTGAACGCGCTCATGAACGCCGCCGCTTACGAAAAATACATCGAGGGCCTCGAAGGCTGACATGAGCTATATCTCTCTCAGCGACAACGACAAGAAGGAGATGCTCGAGCGGATCGGCGTCTCCTCGATGGAGGAGCTCTATGGCTGCCTCCCGGACGAGGTCAAGCTCAAGCGGCGCCTCGACCTGCCAGAGGCCATGCCCGAAGCGGACCTCCTGCGCCGGTTCGAGGCCCTGGCCGCGCGCAACACGTACGTCGGCCGGCTCTCCTTCCTCGGCGCGGGCGTCTACCGTCATTTCATCCCCTCGATCGTCGATTACCTGAGCGCCCGGGGCGAGTTCGTCACCCCGTATACGCCGTATCAGCCCGAGGTCAGCCAGGGGACGCTCCAGACCATCTTCGAATACCAAACCCTGATTTGCCAGCTGACGGGCCTCGACGTCGCGAATGCCTCGCTCTACGACGGGGCGATGGCGGCGGCCGAAGCCGTCCTCATGGCCAGCCGGCTGAACAACAAGCCCAAGATCCTGGTCCCGCGCTCGCTCCACCCCCAGTACCGGGAGACCATCCGGACCTACATCCGGAACCTGGGCGTCCGGATCGAGGAGGTGGGCTTCGACGGCGACGGCCGGATCGACGCGGCCGACCTCGCCCGGAAGATCGATAAGGACACGAGCGCCGTCCTCGTCCAGTCGCCGAACTTCTTCGGCGTTGTCGAAGACCTCAAGGCGGTCGGTGAACTGGCCCACGGGCATCAGGCCCTCTTCGTCGTGGCGGTCGCGGAAGCGGCCTCGCTCGGTGTCCTCGAAGCGCCGGGCGCTTTCGGCGCGGACGTCGTCTGCGGCGAAGGCCAGTCGTTCGGCCTCGCCCCGAGCTTCGGCGGCCCTTATCTCGGCTTCATGGCCTGCCGGAAGGAGCACGTCCGGCAACTGCCCGGACGCCTCGCCGGCCAGGCCAAGGACGTCGACGGCCGGCGCGGTTTCGTCCTCACCCTGTCCACCCGCGAGCAGCACATCCGCCGGGAAAAAGCGACGTCGAACATCTGCACGAACCAGGCCTGGTGCGCCCTCCGGGCGACGATGTTCCTGGAGACGCTGGGCCACGACGGCCTGCGCGAAATGGCCGTCCAGAACATCCAGAAGGCCGCCTATGCGGCTGCGACCCTCGGCCGGATCAAGGGCGTGAAACTTCGCTTCCGCGGCCGGTTCTTCAACGAATTCGTCCTGGACCTCGCGAAAGACGCGGCGGCGGTCAACGCCACCCTGAAAGCCCAGGGCATTATCGGCGGCTTGGCCCTCAAGGAAT
>JADGNV010000225.1 GCA_017883285.1 Candidatus Aminicenantota bacterium
GATGGCTCGCCGGGATGCTCGTGTCGACGAGCTTTGTCGCCCACTTGGCGATCTTCCTGATGCCCGGGGCGATGCTCGCGCAGGTCGTCCAAGCCATGACCATCACGGTCATGCCGGCAGCCAGCGCGTATGACGCGTCGGAGAACCGGGTCATGCTCCGGGAGCTCTTTCTCAAATCGACCCGCTATACGGTCGTGCTGGTCTCGGCCGGTTTTCTGGCCGCCCTTATTCTCGTGCGCGACGTCCTGCGGCTCTGGGTCGGACCCGAGTACGAGTTTCTCGATGTCTACACCCTGATCCACCTGGCCGGAGTGGCCATACTGATGTGCGCCTCGGGAGCGCATCAAACGCTGAAGGGCCTGGGGGCGCTCCGGGGGATCTTCATGGCCTTCGTTATCGGATTGGTGGCGGTCCCCGTCGCGGTCTTCGCGGGCCTTTTCGCCGCCGGAATGTCCCCTTATATGGCCGTTTCGATCGGGCTTCTCCTCGGCAACATCTCGGCCGGTGTCCTCCAGCTCCGGAGGTGCGCGCGGGCCGTCGAGATGGACCGGATGGATCTCGTCGTGCGGGGCTTTATCCAGCCGTTGGCCCCGGCGGCGGCCGGACTGGCTCTCGTCTTCGGGATCTTCGCCTGGACCGGGCTCGACGGCCTGGCCGGCCGGGCAGCGGTCGCCGCGGCGGCCGTCGCGCTCGTCTTCGGCATCTTCTACGTGTTCGTAGCCGGGCCCGAGGAGCGCCGGCAATTCAGGGATTTCGCCCTCATGGTCCGGGAACGTTTAGGGGGGGTCTTGGGCCGATCATCATCTGCTCGAAAGGAGAGCCCCGATTCCTAAAACGCGACATCTTCGGATGGAGGAAAAGACCATCGTCAAGTCCGGGAATCCCCAGCTCATCCGCGTCGAAGTCGAGAAGACCCGGAGAGCGTATCGTATCGGAAAGGAGACGGGGCTCTTCCGCGTTCCCAAGATCCTCGATTATGATGAGACCCGCGGGGTGGTCGTTTTCGAACGGATCTTCGGGATCGAGCCCCTGATCCAGACGGCCCGTTGGGGACGGGAATACGAAGCTTTGGGTGAGCGGCTCGGGGCCTCGCTCGCGGCCATCCACGGCGGCCTGAGCCTCCCGGAGGACATGATCATCCAGCTTCCCGAGGATATCGCCCGGGAGGGACACGACGTCTTTCTCCACGGCGATTTCGGCGTGAAGAATATCTGCCTGGACCGGGAGAATTCGTCGGTCGTGATCCTGGACTGGCAGTTCACGGACGCCCATGGCGGGACGGCCACCTACGGCTCCCGCTATTTCGACGTCATCTGGTTCGTCAACAACCTTCTCTGGGTCCCCACGATGGGCCACCTCTTCGGCGATCCCGTCAAGCCGGTCGCACGCAGGTTCGTCGAATCCTACCATCGCGCGGCGGGCCTTCCCTACGACGCGGCGGACATCTCCGCTTACGCCGAGCATTTCTTCTCGATCAAGCGCTCCGAGCGAAAGAATATGTCACGGCGCCGCCACATCTTCCTCCCCCGGTGCCACGCGCTCACGCGGCGCTTCGTGAAGTCGCTCCGGACGGACATCGGTCATGAGAAGGTCTGATCCCGCCGATTACCGGAAATCCCATCTGCGTCCGGGGATTGGCGAATCTTACCAGGCGTCGTACAGGGATCCCTATCGGAGCTTGTTCTGGGAGCTGGAAAAAAGGATCCTCGACCGGATCCTGGTCGAATGCCTGGGAGATGGCGACGTCCACCATCTCGATTTCGCCTGCGGGACTGGGCGGATCCTCTCTCACGTCGCCGGCAGGGCTCGCGTGTCGGTCGGAATCGATGTTTCGCCGAGCATGCTCGCCGTGGCCAAAAAGAGCACCGAGCGGTCAGAGATCTATCTGGCCGACCTGACGACGAACGACATCCTGGAAGAACGGAAGTTCAACCTGATCACCGCCTTCAGGTTCTTCCCCAACGCGGAGTCCGCACTGAGAAACGATGCCATGCGGGTCCTCGTCAGGCATCTGGACGAGGGCGGCCGGTTGGTGTTCAATAACCATAAGAATCTGGCCAGCGTGAAGTACCGGCTGGCCCGGCTCCGGGGGCGGGGCGGCTTTAGGGGGATGAGTCTGGCCGAGGCCTCCGAGCTCGTGTCCAAGAACGGCTTGGAAATCCGGAAGTCTTATGCCCTGGGTTTCACTCCGGCCAGCGACAGGCACATGGTCATCCCGGCGGCCCTCCTGCGTCGGCTGGAAGGGGGCCTGTCCAAGTGGCCGGCGATCAAGCCGTGGGGAGAGAACGTGATCTTCGTCTGCCGGCGGGCCGAGGGCGCGTAACCAGACCGATCATCCGGAACGGGGCGTCCGGGGTGGGACCGGAGCCTCGAAGGCTCCGATGTCGGGGGTTCTTTTCCGCGGCTGTTTGGCCGCATCCTCGGTCACTCGATCCACAGGTTCCGCATGGCCCCGGGCGGGAGAGCTCGGGGAGAGCTTGAACCATTCCCTAGTGAGCGACCCGGGACCCGTGGGTCCGGTCTTCAGCAGCCGGGGATCGGCGACGATATCGCCGCCGCCGCTGCAGCCGGAGACGGGTTTTTTCGACCAATTGTTGTGACCGAACGCGATCCCCCTGGCTTCAAGGTGGCTGATGGCGACACCGTCTTCCTGCAGAATGACATTGTTCAAGAACCGAGCCCCTGTCGCACGCCCGGCATGGAAATAGACGTTCGTGGATTCGATGCCACCGACGTCGACGGCATTAACAAAGGAATTATTGGCTACCAAGGCGTTGATCAGTTCCCAGCCTCCGGCGACGAAATTCCGCTCGGCTCCCACGGCGGTGTTATTGATGACTGTATTATTGGACGACGGCGGCACGTGCTTTTCATCGCCGAGCGAGATGTTGGCCTGGACGAC
>JADGNV010000226.1 GCA_017883285.1 Candidatus Aminicenantota bacterium
CTCGAGATGTTCGAAACCGGCATTAAGGTCATCGACCTCATCCAGCCGTTCCTCAAGGGGGGCAAGATCGGCCTCTTCGGCGGCGCGGGCGTGGGCAAGACGGTCATCATCCAGGAGCTCATCCACAACGTGGCCACGAAGCACGGCGGGTTCTCGGTCTTCGCCGGCGTCGGCGAGCGGACCCGCGAAGGGAACGACCTCTGGCTCGATATGAAGCATTCCAAGGTCATCGAGAAGACGGCCCTCGTCTACGGCCAGATGACCGAGCCGCCGGGCGCCCGCCTCCGGGTCGGGCTGACGGCCATGTCCGTGGCCGAGTATTTCCGCGACGAGATGAACCAGGACCTCCTCCTCTTCATCGACAACATCTTCCGCTTCACCCAGGCCGGCTCCGAAGTGTCGGCCCTCCTCGGCCGGATGCCCTCGGCGGTCGGCTACCAGCCCAACCTGGCCTCGGAGCTCGGCGAGCTCGAGGAGCGGATCACTTCGACCAAGAAGGGATCGATCACTTCCGTCCAGGCCATCTACGTCCCGGCCGACGACTTCACCGATCCCGCGCCGGCCACGACGTTTTCGCACCTCGACGCCTCGACGAGCCTCTCTCGAGCCCTGACCGACATGGGGATCTACCCCGCGGTCGACGCCCTGGCGTCCTACTCCCGCATCCTCGACCCGAACATCATCGGCGAGGAGCACTACCGCGTCGCCCGCCGGGTCAAGGAAATCCTCCAGCGCTACAAGGAGCTCCAGGACATCATCGCCATCCTGGGCATTGAGGAGCTTTCGGACGAGGACAAGCTCATCGTCGGCCGGGCGCGCAAGATCCAGCGCTTCCTGTCGCAGCCGTTCCACGTGGCCGAGGAGTTCACCGGCCGGCCGGGAAAATACGTGACCGTCGCCGAGACCGTCCGCGGCTTCAAGGAGATCTGCGAGGGCCGCCACGACGACAAGCCGGAGCAGGCCTTCTACATGATGGGCGGGATCGAGGATGTGGTCCAGCGGGCCGAGGAACTGAAGAACTTATGAGCGCCGTTCCGGTCCGCCTCAAGGTCATCACCCCGCACAAAGTCGTATGCGAGGCGGATGCCGACGAAATCACTCTGCCCGGCCTGGACGGGCAGATCGGGATCCTGCCGGGACACCGGCCGATGGTCGTCGCCCTCGGCGAGGGGACGCTGAGCTACCGGGCCGGCGCCGAGGCGGGGGAGCGCGAGGTCCGGGGCGGCTACGCCGAAATCGGGCCCGAGCGCGTCCTCGTCTTCACCGAGCTCCGCGAGAAGCATTGAAGGACGAATCCCTGGACGCTTTCCATCGGGGGCGCATCCTCATTCGTCAGAAGAAACGCGGCTACCGGTTCTCCCTCGACGCCCCCCTCCTGGCCGATTTCATCCGGCCCCGGGCGTCCGACGAGCTCCTGGAGCTCGGGACGGGGAGCGGTGTCATCGCGCTTCTTCTGAGCGCGCGGCGCTTCGCCCATCTCACGGCCGTGGAGATCCAGGCCTCGCTCGCCGGGCTCGCCCGGCGGAACGTCCGCTTGAACGGGCTCGGAGATCGCATCTCCGTCCTCCGGGCCGACCTCCGCCGCTTCCGGCCCGGGCGGAGGTTCGATATCGTCTTCAGCAATCCCCCTTATATCCCGAAATCCACGGGTTTTTTGAGCGCTGAACCGGAGAAATCCGTTGCAAAGCATGAGCTAAAATGCGATATTCAAAGCGTTATGCGCGCCGCGAGCGAACTCCTAAAACCGGGCGGCCGGGCCTGCTTCGTCTTCCCCGCCCGGCGGGCGGAGGACTTCGCGCGCGCGGCCGCCGCAGCGGGTCTCGCCGTCCGGCGCCGCCGGTTTGTCCATCCGCGCTCCGGCGAGCCCGCGAACCTTTTCCTGGCCGAATGCCGCTTCGGGCGGGGGCCGCTCCGCGAGCTTCCGCGGCTCATCCTGCGCGACGCGGAGGGAAAGGACACGCCCGAGGCCCGGGCGATCTTCGAAGGGAGGGTCCGTGGTCCGGCTCGTCCGTAACCTGAAGGAGCTCTACAAGTACCGGGTCCTCATCCAGAACCTGGTGAGCCGCGAGCTCAAGGCCCGCTACCGGGGCACGGTCCTCGGCTTCCTCTGGTCGTTCTTCAACCCGCTCCTCCTGATGATCGTCTACACCCTCGTCTTCGGCCTGATCCTCAAGGGGGGGAGGGGGGGCGAGTTCGGCGACTCCTCGACGCTCTACGCCGTCTTCCTCTTCACGGGGTTGCTGCCCTGGACCTGGTTCTCCTCATCGGCACTCGAATCGGCCAACGTCCTGATGATCCACGGCAACCTCATCAAGAAGATCCTCTTCCCGGCCGAGATCCTTCCGATCGTCACCGTCCTGAGCAACCTCATCCATTTCAGCTTCGGCCTGCCCATTCTGCTCCTCTTCCTCATCGTTTTCGGCAAGGGGCTGACCCTCTTCGCCCTTCTCCTGCCCGTCGTGGTCCTTGTCCAGATGTTGTTTTCGCTCGGCCTCGGATTCCTCATCTCCTCGCTGACCGTCCATTTCCGGGACATCAAGGACATCCTGGCGAATCTCCTGACCCTCTGGTTCTTCGCGACACCCATCATCTACCCCCTGACCTTCGATTCGCTCCAGAAATCCTCCTTCCTCCGGACCCTGCTCAACCTCAATCCCATGACCCATATCATCGAGGGCTACCATTCCTGCCTGTTCTACGGGACGATTTTCCACTGGAAGAGGCTGGGCGTGACGTTCCTCATCGGGCTCGTCCTGTTTTATTTCGGCTATTCCGTCTTCGACCGGCTGCGCGACTCCTTTCCGGAGGAGGTCTGATGGCCGCCATCGAGCTCGACCACGTCACCCGGGTCTACCAGAAGTATTCGTCCCGGCACCGGTTCCAGACGTTCAAGAGCGCCATGGTCCGGGGCAACCTCTTCGGCTCGCTGAAGGCGAACGAGCTCGTGACCGCGCTCTCGGACATCAGCCTCCAGGTGGAGAAGGGCGAGACCTTCGGGCTCATCGGCGAGAACGGCTCGGGCAAGAGCACCCTCCTCAAGATCATCGCCGGCATCGCCAAGCCCACCTCCGGCCGGGTGAAGGTCGCCGGCAAGATCTCGGCCCTCATCGAGCTCGGGGCGGGCTTCCACCCCGAGATCTCGGGCCGGGAGAACGTCTTTATCAACGGGATCATGCTCGGCCTGTCGAAGAAGGAGATCGGCCGGAAGTTCGACGAGATCGTCCGGTTCGCCGAGCTCGAGGAGTTCATCGACGCGCCGGTCAAGACCTACTCCTCGGGCATGTACATGCGCCTCGGCTTTTCCGTGGCGATCAACGTCAATCCCGAAATCCTCCTGATCGACGAGGTCCTGTCCGTGGGCGACGCGGCCTTCGTCCCCAAGTGCCTGGACAAGATCGACGACTTCCGCCGCCGGGAGAAGACCATCGTCTTCGTCAGCCACGACCTCGACACGGTGAAGAAGATCTGCGACCGGGTGGCCTGGATCAAGGACGGCCGCATCCGGATGCTCGGCGAGCCCAAACGGACCGTGGACGCCTACCTCCAGGACATCGCGGTTAAGCAGGAGGAAGACTTCCAGGAGCAGCAGGTCGAGGTCGACATCCGGCAGCCGTTCGAGGAAGGCCGCCGTGAAAACCGCTGGGGGAAGCGCGAGGTCGAGATCCGGAAGGTCACCCTCCGGGGGCTCGGGGGCGAAGAGAAGCACGTCTTCCATCCCGAGGAGGGCCTGATCATCGAGCTCGACATCGCCGCGGCCTGCCCGGTCGAGGACTTCGTGTTCGGCATCGGGGTCTTCAACTCGCTCGGGACCGCCTGCTACGGGACCAACACGAACCTCGAGGACCTCGAGCCGAAGCATTTCGGGGGCGAGGGCAGGGTCGTCTGCCGGATCGAGCGGCTGAACCTGGTCAACGGGACGTACTATCTCGATGTGGCCGTCCACAAGCGCGACGGCTACCCCTACGACTACCACCAGCACCTGTATTCGTTCCTGGTTTCGTCGGCGGCCTACAAGGACGTCGGCGTCGCCCGCCTGCCCCATACCTGGGAATTCTCGCCGGGGATCATGTTCGGGCCGCCGGACAAGAAAACGCCGTGACGGGAGACGGCGGACGGTCCCCTCGCCAACGACCATGCGGAACCCGAAAATCCTCGCCCTGAAAGACCTCGCCAAGGTCCGCGCCCGGCTGCGCCGGGCGGGAAAGACCGTCGTGTTCACCAACGGCTGCTTCGACCTCATCCACGGCGGGCATATCCGGCTTTTCCGCCAAGCGAAGCGGTGCGGGGACGTCCTGGTCGTGGCCCTCAACAGCGACGCTTCGATCCGGAAGCTCAAGGGGCCCGCGCGGCCCGTTTTCCCCCTTCGGGAACGGCTCGAGATCCTCTCCGCCGTCGCCGATATCGACTACGTGACCTGGTTTTGCGAGGATACGCCCCGGAAAATCATCGCCGCCCTGCTCCCCGACATCCTCGTCAAGGGCGGCGACTGGGGGGCGGGCGAGATCGTGGGCCGGAAAGAGGTCGAGGCGGCCGGCGGGAAGGTCGTCCGGGTCCCGTATCTCCCGGGCCATTCGAGCACCTCGCTCATCGACAGGATCCGGACCCAATTCCGCGAGGCGAAAGACCCATGAAGATCCCCTACGCGCGGTCGTTTTTCGGGTCCCGCCGCCCGTCCCGCTTGATGCGCAAGGATTGGGACCTCCGGGCCCGCGAGAATGCCCTGTTCTATATCGACTGCGGCCACGGCGAGTCCGAGACCGAGTTCTGGGCCTCGGGCCGGAAGGACTTGGACCTTCTGATCCTGCGCGGTATCAGTCTGGCTCCGGACGCCGTGGCGGTCGAAATCGGCTGCGGGATCGGCCGTATCCTCCGGCCGCTCGCCGGTCGGGCCGCGCGGGCGTACGGCGTGGACATCTCGCGGGAGATGGTCCGCCGGGCGCGGCGGGCGCTCCGCGACGTCCCCAATGTCCGCGTGTTCCGGACGAAGGGCGCGTTGGACAAGATTCCGACCGCCTCGTGCGACTTCGTCTATTCCTTCATCGTCTTCCAGCATATCCCGGTGAAGAGCGCCGTCTCCCTCTACATCGGCGAAGCCGTCCGCGTTTTGAAGGGCCGGGGGATTTTCCGCTTCCAGGCCGACGGCCGCGCGTCCGGGGAGGCGGCGGGCACGGACACGTGGAACGGCGTCCGCTATGCCGCGGGCGAGCTCCGCGGCGAGCTGGAGGCGGCCGGCTTCGAGGTCCTCGACGCGACCGGCGAGGACACGCAATACATGTGGTTCACGGCGTGCCGCCGGTCCGAAGCGGGACGTCCGGAGAGCGCCGCGGCCCAATTCTCCGGGGCCGTCTGGGACGTCCCGGCGCTCGAGCGGCTGGGCGGCCGCCTGGGTCATGACCCCGCAGAAACTGCGGTGCGGATACTCCGGGGAGAGACCGGGGTCCGGCTGCTGGCCGAAGGCTTCATCGCCGCTCACCGGGATACGGCCCCGGCCGACTACGTCCGGCGCGCCTACCGGGCGATCCTCGACCGCGACCCCGACCCGGACGGCCTCGCGTTCTATATCCGCGAGATCGAAAGCGGGATCGCCCGCGAAAACGTGGTCGACTGCCTGATCGCCTCGCCCGAATTCGACGCCAAGCACCGGACGAAGCGTCCGGCCGCGGAGTCTGCGACGTCTGCGACGACCAGGCCGTCTTTGACGGCCGAGTCGACCAGGCCGTCTTTGACGGCCGAGTCGGGACCGGAGGAGGCATGAGCCCCGCCGCGTCCCGGCCGATTCCCGAGCTCGTCGTCGAGCCGAGCGCCCTGTTTCCGCCGCTCTCCGGCGTCGGCTATTACACGCGGGAGCTCCTGCGGACCTACGAGACGATTCCCGGGCATTTTCCGGTCCGGATCCTCGGCTCGCGCTGGCACTTCAAGCCCTGGCAGGGGCCGCTGGACATACATCTCGACCGTGTGTCGCGGGCGACGGGATACGCCGTCGACCTCCAGGCCAAGTTGACGCCGAGCGCGCTCGATTCCCGTCTCCGGAACCGGAACCTGCGGCCGCCGTTCCCGGTGGACCTGTTCACCGCGCCGGGGTCCCGGGTCTTTTTCTATCCGAATTACGTCGGGCCGCCTCTGTGCCAATCTCCGAGCGTGTCGGTCGTCTATGATTTCTCTTACCTGCGCTTTCCTCACATCCTCAAGGCGAAGAGCGTCGACTACCTCCGCCGCTACCTGCCTGCGACGCTGCGGCAGGCGACGCGGATCGTGGTGATTTCGGAGAGCATCAAACTCGAGCTGATGAAATATTTTAAAATCCCCGCGGAGCGGATCGCCGTCGTCTATCCGGCCATCGACCGTAGCGTCTTCCGGCCGGACATCCCCTGGGCCGCCCGCGACCTCGTCCGGAGGAAGCACGGCCTCGCCGGCGATTACATCTTCTCCCTGAGCACGGTCGAGCCGCGAAAGAATTTTCCGCGGCTCATCCAGGCCTACGCCCTTCTCCCCGAAAGCGTTCGGGCCGTCTATCCGCTCGTCGTAGCCGGCGGAAAGGGCTGGAAAAACGAGGACGTCTTCGGGACGATCCGGCGCCTGGGCCTCGAGCGCCAGATCATGTTCCTGGGCTATATCGACGAGGAAGACCGCGCCCCGCTGATGCGCGAGGCGGCGCTCTTCGTCTTGCCGTCCCTCTACGAGGGCTTCGGCATGCCCGTCCTCGAGGCCATGGCCTGTGGGACCCCCGTCGTCACGTCCTCGCGCGGCGCGCTGGCCGAGGTCGGCGGGGACGCGGTCGTCGACGTCGACCCGCTCGAGCCGGAGGACATCGCCCGGGGCCTGCTCTCCGTCCTCGAAAGCGAAGCCCTCGCCCGGCGGCTGGCCCAGGCCGGCCTCGTCCGGGCGCAGGCCTTCACCTGGGAGTCGAGCGCCCGGGTGCTGGCTGAAACATTCGCCCAGGCCGCGGCTGACGGCGGGCCCAGGAAATCGTTCTTCTTTTTCATCCGGAAATAATAAACGGAGGGCGCGGCGCGGCTCCCGCCCCAGTCGCTCTCGCCTCCTGCCCCGAAGACGCGTACCTGTTTCGGGGCCCCTCCTGGTTACAGGAGGGGCAGGGGAGGTGATATCACTAAGAAAAGGTGTTTTGCGCGTCTTCGGAATTATTCTAATTCCTTGGGTGGGTCCCCGCCGCTTCGAGCGACCGGGGCTCGCGCCGCGCCGAGGCCGAGGGCCGCCAGGAGGGCGACGAGAGACATCGTCTTTTGCGTGCGGGTCATGGTCATCCTCGCCTTCGATGAGAGCAGGTCTCTGCTTACAATACTACGTCCGATCGGATATCATCAAGCTGGCGGGATTCCTCGCCCGCCGTGCCAATGAAACGCGGGCGAGATGGGGGGAACGTCACCGCGGCGCGGATTTTTGAAGTCAAAAAAAAGGCCCTCCGGAACACCGGAGGGCCGTCTCAATCAAGGAAAGAGCAGTTTCACCTCATGCTCGGGAGGCGCGTAGGCAGCCGCTTTTGCAGTGAGAAACCCGGGGAAGCATATAGCGCGTCATGGGTTAGCTCCTTTCATAAAGTCGATAGGATAACTATAAAATCAAATCTACAATTTGTCAACATACAAAGCATATTGCATAGACGGCGTCTTCGTGGGCGGAGGCGAGGGGGGAGCGGTTCGAAAACCGGTCTTCGGCCCGAGCGGGCATGGCTCCTTGCCGGAACGGCGAGGAGAGCGAGGGACGAAGAAGAGCGAATTCCCTCGCTGGGGGAATTCGCGTGTTTTCGAACCGCTTCCCCCTCGCCTCCTGCGCCAAGACCCCATTCAATTTATGGCTTCTTGACTTTGTCGAAGAACCACGTCCACAGCTTCTTGTGGAACTCGAGGCTCGGCCCGTGGGCCTTGAGGAAGCCGTTGACCGTGAAAAGGTCCTTGTCCTGGGGCGTGAACCTGTATTGCGCCTTCGCGTCCCAGAGCATCGGAAATTCGGGATGGAATTGGACGCCGAGAACGTTGGGGAACTTCTGGTGCTCGATGGATTCGACGACCTTCCCGTCGAGCGACGTAGCCGCGACCTTGAAGCCCTTGCCGATCTTGCCCGCCGCCTGGTGATGAGCGCTCATGATGTAGGGCTGGTCGGCCGGCTTGAGGCCGAGCTCTGCGGCGAGCTTGCCCCCGTCCACGAGCTTGATGGGATGGAGCATGTAGGGCAGGAGCTTTCGGTCGAGCGGATCGAGCTTCCGCCATGGGTTGGTGTGCCAGTTCGGCTGGCCGAGGGCGGTGATGTCTTCGACGTAACTCTTGCCGTAAGTCTCGGTCCAGATGTCCTGGACGAGCGTCCCGCCCGTCCCGACATTCAGCGTCTGGCTGCCGAGGCAGATGCCCAGGACCGGGAATTTCGGCCGCCCTTCGAGGAGCGCCTTCGCCCCGTCGTTCTGCGAGCCGCCGAGCAGGTGGAAGACGAACGATAGCTCGAAGTAATGGCGGTAGGGGTCTTCGATAGCTGTCAGGAGATGCGTCTTTTCGCCGTAGGCCGCGGGGACGATGTCCGGCCCGCCGAAGAAGATCAGGCCGTCGGACTTGGCGAATATCGCCTCGAACTCCTTGGTGACGGCGTTCGACTTGTAGAGGTCGGCCAGGCCGATGTCCGCGGAGACCGCGTGGAACTTGATCCAGTCGATCCGCTGGTCCTGGACGTACTTGTAGGCGTCCTTGTAGTTCGTCCTTTCCTTGGCGTGGTGGACGCCGACGACCTCGAGGTTCGCGGCCGGCAGGAGGCCCTGCTCCTTGAGGGCTATGAGGGCCTTGAGCGTGCCCACTGAGGGATAGAGAACCGTGAGACGCGGCTTGGCGTGCGGCTCAACCGCCGTGTCGAAGAAGCGGGGCGCCGGGGGGGCCGGGGCCGTCTGGGCGGCCAGCGCGCCGGTGACGGCGCCGGCTAGAATGAGAGCGAGAGCGAGGATCGCGAGTATCTTTCGCATGGACATTCCGTCCTCCTTTCCCTATTACGGCCTCGCGGCCGCCAGGACCGCCCGGGCCACGACCGCTTTGAGGATATCGACTTTGTACCCGTTCTCCGCGAGCGGCCGGGCGTCGGCGGCCGCGCGGGCCGCGGCCTGGGCCGCGGACGACTCCGTGACGCTCCGGCCGCGGAGCGCGTCCTCGGCGGCCGTCAGCCGCCAGGGGACGGGCGCAACCCCGCCGCAGACGATGCGGATGTCGGCGACCGATCTTCCGTCGAACTCCGCCCGGACCGCCGCCGATACGACGGCGAAGTCCCAGGCGCCGCGCTCCGTGAACTTGAGATAGGCGCTCCGGTCGCCCTTCTTCGCCGCCGGGAGGCGCACTTCCCTGAGCACATCCTGCCGGCCGAGGACGTTTTCCTTGCGGACATTGACGATGGGGGGTGCGTAGAATTCGGCGAGGGGAATGGTCCGCTCCCCCTGGGGCGAGGCGATCACGGCCGCAGCGCCATGGGCGATGAGCGCCGGCGCGAGATCGGACGGATAGACCGCCCAGCACAGCCCGCCGCCGAAAATGGCGTGGTACTTGTTCCGGCCTTGCTCGGCAAAGCACCGGCTTCCGCCCTTCTTGTTGCAGACGGTCGCCGCGTCGCGGTAGTACCAGCAGCGCGGCCGCTGGCAGAGGTTGCCTCCGATCGTGCCCATGTTCCGGAGCTGGGGCGAGGCGACGACCAGGGCTGCCTCATGCAGCCCGCGATAGTCCTGGGCGATCAGCGGGTCCTCGGCCAGGTCGGCTACGGTCGTGCAGGCGCCGATCGCGATCCCGTCCGCCTCCTTGCGGATATAGGCCAGGCCGGGCACGGCCTTGAGGTCGATGACCACGTCGGGAACGGCCGTCCCCTCCTTGATTTCGCCCAGCAGGTCCGTGCCGCCGCCCATGACCCGGGCGTCGACGCCCGGCTTGGCGAGATAGGCCGTCACCTGCCCGATTGACTTCGGCGTTCCGAACCGGAAGTCCTTCACGGCCGCTCCTCCTTTCTCTTGAGGGCGGCGAGGACCCGGGCGGGCGTCATCGGGATTTCCCGGACGTGGACGCCGAGGGCGTTGTAGACCGCGTTGGCGATCACGGCCGAGGCCGGGATCCGTGGAGGCTCGCCCAAGCCCTTGGCCCCGAGGTTGTTCAGGCGCTCGTCGACGACGTCGGCGAAGAGCGGCACGATCTCGGGGATGTCCATCGCCGTGGCCACCTTGTAGTCGTGGTAGTTCGGATTGACCATGGCCCCGGTCTGGGGGTCCATGACCTTCTCCTCGAAGAGCGCGGCGCTCATCCCTTGGGTGACTCCGCCCAGGACCTGGCTCTCCGCCGTCTGGCGGTTGATCACCCGGCCGATGTCGTGGGCCGCGACGACCTTCTTGACCTTGATCTTGCCCGTCTCGGTGTCGACCTCGACCTCAGCGAACTGGACGCCAAACGTCTGGAAGGCGAAGGTCGCCGGGTAGTCGCCCCGCTCACCGTGGAAGGGCATGGGCCGGGGGAGGCTCCGGGCGAGCTCCTTGAGCTCGATCGCCTTGGCCGGGTCGGTCTTGGAGACGACCTTCTTCGCCTCGAGGATGAGATCGGCGGGGGGCAGTCCGAGCTTTTTCGCGGCGATGCCTTTCAAATACTCCGCGGCCTTGAGGGCCGCGTCGCGCACGGCCGGCGCCACGGAGGGCACGGTCAAGCTGCCGCCCGATAGCGGAGCCCAGGGCAGGTCGGAGTTCCCGATGTGGACGACGACGTCCCGCGGCTCGAGCCCGAGCGTCTCGGCGGCCACGAGGGCGATGTGCGTCCGCGTGCCCGTGCCGATGTCCTGCGTCCCGCATTCGACCTCGACGCTGCCGTCGGGGTAGAGTTTGACGTCGGCCAGCGTCCCGGGGACGCCGGCGCCGGGCCAGATCTGGCTGGCCATGCCGATGCCCGTCCGGACCTTGCCGGCGCCCGCGCCCGGCTTCTTGTTCCTCCTCTGCCAGCCGATCTTCTCCGCGCCGAGCCGGTAGCATTGCTCCAGCCCCTTCGTCGAATACGGGAGGCCGGTGTCGCCCTTGTCCTTGGCGGCGTAGTTCTTCATCCGGAGTTCGAGCGGGTCCAATCCCAGCTTCGCGGCGAGTTCCTCCATCATGCCTTCCAGGCCGAGCATGGCCTGGGTATGCCCCGGGGCGCGCGTCGCCCGCGAGCCGCAGGTGTTGACGAAAACCGTGTATTCCTCGATCTTGACGTTCGGGCACTTGTACATGTCCGAATACGGCTCGGCCACGCGGTCGCCCCGGCCGACGCCGCCGCAGTTGTAGTTCTTGAGCGTGAGCGCGGTCAGGGCGCCGTCCTTCTTGGCCCCGACCTTGACCGTCATCCAGGCCGAAGGCCGGTATCCCACGCAATAGGAGTTCTCGCGCCGGGTCAGGATGAGCTTGACCGGACGGCCCGTTTCCCTGGCCAGCCGGGCCGCGGTGACGGTGTAGTCGCCGAGGCCGAGCTTGCTCCCGAACCCGCCGCCCATGTAATGCTTGAGGACCTTGACCCGGCCGGCCGGGATGGCCAGGGCGCGGGCCAGGCCGTCGCGGACGGACTGGACGGCCTGGGTCGAGTCCCAGACCGTGAGGTCGTCGCCGTCCCATAGGGCGACGCTGCCATGCGTCTCCGTGGGCTGGTGGACTTCCCAGGACGTCTTGTAGGTCCGCTCGAGGACGACGTCCGCCTCCTTGAAGCCTTTCTCCACGTCGCCCCGCGCGTAGTCGTTGGACTTGATGACGTTGCCCGCGTCCTGGACAAGCGGCGCGCCGGGCTCCATGGCCTTGTCGGGGGCTACGACGTGGGGCAGGACCTTGTATTCGACCTTGATAAGCGCCAGGGCCTCCTCGGCCCGGCGTTCGCTAACGGCGGCCACGGCGGCGATCGGCTCGCCGACCCACTTGATCCGGCCTTCCTTAAGCTTCAGGCCGGCCTTGACGCCCGGCAAGGCGAGCGCGTCGGCGAGGTCGATGGACACGAGGTCAGCGCTGGCGTGCGGCGAGCGGAGGATCTTCGCGTACAGCATGCCCTCGAAGGCCAGGTCGTGGGTGTAGCGGGCCGCGCCGGTGACGATCTTGCGGCCGTCGACCCGGGGCGTGTACTTGCCGATGTATTTGAACTCGCCGGGCTTGGGCTGGGGCGCGGGCGCCGGCGACCCGGTCGTCGCGGACGACTCGGCCGGCGCTGCCGGCCTGGTCGTCGCAGACTGCGTCCCTTGCGGCTTGGCCTGTTCGGCATACTCCAGATAGGCGTCTTCGATCGGGGAAGCGGGTTTCATCTCACGTCCTCCCCAGGGCGTCGGCGGCCGCGCCCACGGCGGCGTAGATCTTCTGGTAATTGCCGCAGCGGCAGAGGTTGCCGGCGAGGCCGGCCCGGATCTCGTCGAAGGAGGGATGGGCGTTTTTCTTCAACAACCCCACCGAGGCCATGATGAACCCTGGCGTGCAGAAACCGCATTGGTAGCCGTCCTTGTCGATGAAGGCCTGCTGGACGGGGTGGAGCTTGTCCCCGTCGGCCAGGCCTTCGACGGTCAAAATCTCGGCCCCGTCGACTTGCAGCGCCAGGGTATGGCAGGCGTAGACCGGCTTTCCGTTGAGAAGGACGGTGCAGCCGCCGCACTCGCCGCGGTTGCAGATGCGCTTGGCGCCGGTGAGGCGGAGCTTGTCGCGGAGCACATCGAGGAGCGTCTCGCCGGCCTCGGCCGCGACTTCCACTTTCTTGCCGTTCACGGTCAGGGCGATGGTCCTGGACGCGACAACGTCCATTTCGCCCGTCCCGGGCTGGAGGGCAAAGGCCTCTTTTCCGAGGACGCGCGACACGACGCCCGCGCCCACGGCGCCGCCGCCCATGCTCCGGAGGAAGGCCCGACGGCTGACGGGCTTTTTCTTCTTGCGGGGGGGTTCCATGGGGGCCGCGCTCCCTAACCGAGCCGGAGGACGGCCTGAAGCGCCAGGCAGAGGCCGGCGGCCGCGGCCGGGACGAGGATGCGCCCCGCGGCCCGCAAACGCCCTTCCAGCGTTTCCGCCTTCGCCGCCGCCCAGAAGCCGAGCGGCACGGTAATCAGGGACGCGCCCACCGCGATCGGGGCGTAGTACAGTGCCAGGGGCATCGTGCCGCCGGCCACGACGCAGGCGGGGATGCCGGTCGCGAACTTGACGAGCGGGAAGAGATTGACGGCGAAGAGGGCGGACGCCCCGCCGAGGAAGGCCCGGCCCACGGTCTTTTGCCGCCAGGCCTCGGCCAGGAAGGGGACGATGATCACGAAGGCCAGGCCCTCGGTGACGAAGGCGAACATCGGGTTGGCCACGGCCCCGTGCTTGAGCGGCAGGCCGAGGACGAGGGCGTCGAGCAGCTTGAAAGCCAGGGCGCAGGCGACGACGACCGCCGGACCGAGGACGCGCTTCGTCCGCGTCCAGGCCGCGGCGATGAAGAAGAGCGCCACGCCGGTCATGATCGAGCCCGAGACGAGCTTGGCGCAGCTTTCGAGCGCCAGGCCCAGGCCGGCCTCGGATAGGCCCCAGACCGACCCGCAGACAACCAGAAAACCCAGACTGGTAGACAGAGACGTTTTGTGGGACATGGGATCTCCTCCTGCCGTTTTCGGCGTATGGCGAAACACCGGGATCATTATATGCACAGCGTCCCGATTTCGCAACCGCGGGAACGCAGTGGACGGCCCGCGGGCCGCATCGTATAATATCGGTCTCCATGAGCCTCGCCTTCCTCAAGGACATCCCCGAGTTCCAGGACCTCGTCCGGGCGATCGGCGAGGGCGAAAAGGGGATCCGGCTCTCGGGGCTCGCCGCGCCGGCCAAGCCCTTCTTCTTCGCCTCCCTGGCCGAGGCGCTCCCGCGGCCGGTCGTCCTCGTCCGGCCTTTCGAACAATCGCCCGCGGCCTTCGAGGAGGAATGCGCGTTCTTCTTCGCCCAGCTCGGGTCGAAGAAACACGCCCGGGCCCTGCCCCCCCTCACGGAGCGGCCCTACCAGGAGGCCCGGCCGCCCCTCGACGCCGTGTCTTCCCGGATGCGCCTCTTCTATGACCTCCTTTACCGGCGGCCGGCGCTCATCGTCACGAACCTCTCCGGTCTCCTCCGGCCGTTTCCGACGCCCGAGGACCTCCCCCGGCTGTTCCTCCGCCTGGAGAAGGACGACCCCTACGACCGGGACGACCTGCTCCAGGCGCTCGAATCCTACGGCTACGTCCGGGAGGACCTGATCTCCTTCCGCGGCGAATACGCCGGCCGGGGCGGCATCGTCGACGTCTATTCGCCCTGGGAGAACGCGCCCTGCCGGATCGAATTCGGGAGCGACGGCATCGTCTCCATCCGCGAGTTCGACCCTTCGAACCAGAAGTCCATCCGGAAGATCGACCGCATCCTCGTCCCCTCGCTCCGCGAATCGTTGGGCCCGGAGGCGGGCTCGGTTCTGTTCAGTGGCTACTTCGAGGACGCGGTGTTCGTCATCGACCACGCGGCCGACGTCGAGCGCGAATGGGACGAGTTCCTCGACGACCTGCGCTCCCAGGAAAAGGAGCTGCGCCGGGCGGGAAAGGAGGTCCCCTCCGTCGAGGAGCTCTTCGCCCCTCCGAGCTGGAAGCCGGCCCGCGCCCGGGCCGTGGTCTGCGAGGAGTTCGAGCTCGGCGGGACGGGCCGCACGATCACCCTCCCGTTCCAGTCCGTCCCCCGCTTCGAGAACCGGATTCCCTTCTTTCTGGACTACGTCCGCCGCCTGCAGCGCGAGCGCGAGCGGTGCCATATCTATCTTTCGACGTCCGCCATCCGGACCAAGATCGGGACCCTGCTTCTGCGGAACGAGATCGCGGCGGTGGAGGCCGACTCCGCGCGGGCCGAGCCGAGGAGCGGCGAGGTGCTTCTCCATATCGGCGAGCTCGTCCGGGGGTTCGGCTGCGCCCGGGAGAAGATCGTCGTCTTCGCCGAGACCGACATCATCACCGAGGAGAAAGTCATCGTCAGCCGTCCCTCGGTCCGGCCCTCGCTCACCCAGTTCCAGGACCTGAAGACCGGCGACTACATCGTCCACGTCGACTACGGCGTGGGCGTCTTCCATAGCCTCCTCAAGATGGACGTCGAGGGCGGGGGACGGGAATTCATGGAGCTCCGCTACCGCGACGACGACAAGCTGTTCGTCCCGGTCGAGGACCTGAACCTCGTCCAGAAATACGCCCAGGTCGGCCCGACCCTCCCCCCGCTCGACAAACTTGGCGCGGGCACGTGGCAGAAAACCAAGGAGCGGACGAAGAAGGCCGTCGAGACCATGGCCCGCGAGCTCCTGGAGCTCTACGCCCAGCGCAAGGCGCTCAGGGGCTTCCGGTTCAGCCCCGAGGGGAGCTGGCAGACCGAGTTCGAGAAGACGTTCGAGTTCGAGGAGACCGAGGATCAGCTCCGGTCCATCCGCGAGATCAAGAACGACATGGAGGCCGAGGCCCCCATGGACCGCCTCCTCTGCGGAGACGTGGGCTACGGCAAGACCGAGGTGGCCATGCGGGCCGCGTTCAAGGCGGTCATGGACGGAAAGCAGGTGGCCGTCCTCTGCCCGACCACCGTCCTCGCCAGCCAGCATTTCAAGACCTTCTCCAACCGGCTGGTCCTCTTCCCGGTCCGCGTCGCGGCCCTGACCCGGCTCCAGTCGAAGGCCGAGCAGGCCAAGACCGTCAGGGAGCTGAAGAAGGGCGAGGTGGACATCATCATCGGCACGCACCGGCTCCTGTCCGAGGACGTGGCCTTCCGCGACCTGGGCCTGCTCGTCGTCGACGAGGAGCAGCGCTTCGGGGTGAAGCACAAGGAGAAGATCAAGCAGATGAAGGCGGCCATCGACGTCCTGACGCTCACCGCCACCCCGATCCCGCGGACGCTCAACATGTCGCTTTCGGGCCTGCGGGACATCAGCCTGATCGAGACGCCGCCCAAGGACCGGCTGGCCGTCCATACCGTCGTCACCCCCTTCAGCCCGAACCTCGTCGCGGGCGCGATCCGGCAGGAGCTCGCCCGGGGCGGCCAGGCTTATTACATCTTCAACAAGATCGAGGACATGGAGTCGATCGCCGCCCTCATCGCGAAGTGGGTGCCGGCGGCGAAAGTCGTCTCCGTCCACGGCCAGATGCCGCCCGCCGAGCTCGAGAAGCGGATGCTGGACTTCGTCGAGCGCCGCACCAACGTCTTGGTCTCGACGACCATCATCGAGAACGGCATCGACATCCCGCTCGTCAACACCCTCATCGTCCACCGGGCCGATCATTTCGGCCTGGCCCAGCTCTACCAGCTCCGCGGGCGGGTCGGCCGGTCCTCGCGGCAGGCCTTCGCCTATTTCCTCGTCCCGCCGTCTTCCGACCTGACGGCCCCGGCCGAGCGCCGGCTCGAGGCCCTCAAGGAGTTCAGCGAGCTGGGCTCGGGCTTCCGCCTGGCGATGAAGGACCTGGAGATCCGCGGGGCGGGGAACGTTTTCGGCGCCCGGCAGCACGGGACGCTCGAGGCCGTCGGGTTCGACTATTACATTCAGCTCCTCGAGCAGACCATCCGGGAACTGAAGGGCGAGGCCGTGGAGGAGATCAAGAGCGAGATCCGGCTCAAGGTCGACATCCAGATCCCCGAGGCCTATCTGCCCCAGATGAACCTCCGCCTCAACCTCTACAAGCGGCTCTCCTCGGCCGAAAGCCTGGACGAGGTCCAGGGAATCGAGGACGAGATCCGGGACCGGTTCGGCCCGCCGCCGCCGACCCTGCGAAGCCTCTGTCAGGTCGGCCGGATCAAGTTC
>JADGNV010000227.1 GCA_017883285.1 Candidatus Aminicenantota bacterium
ACGTTGGAGTAGTTCAGCTCGTAGAGCAGGGAAAAGCCGACGAGGTCGAAATCGGCGAGCGGGATCTTGTTTTCGAGCGAGGGCAGGCGGAGTCCTGCGGCGCGCAGGGCCCGCTCGAAATCGGGCCAGGGCGCGAACACTCGCTCGGCCAGGAAGTCCGGATGGGCGTTGATCAGGTCGTAGAGGATCTTCTGGCCGATATACGACATCCCGATCTCGTAGACGTCGGGAAACGCCAGGGCGACGCGGGCCCGGACGCGCGCGGGGTCCTTGCGGACCCGATTCCACTCCCCGCCCGCGTACCGGGCCGGCTTCTCGACCGAGGCGAAGAGGCTTTCGAGCGGCGGCGACGTCCGTCCGGGCTCAGACATTGACGCAGCTTCTCATCTTCACGTTGAGGGCGAGGCCCACGGCCAGGAACGTCGTGAGCAGCGACGACCCGCCGTAGCTCAACAGCGGGATGGGGATGCCCGTGACCGGGAACAGACCGACGATCATCATCACGTTGACCAGGAACTGGAAGGCCAGGAGGCAGGCGACCATGAAGATAATATACATCCCGGCCCGATCGCGGGATTGGAACACGGACGTGAACAGCCGGGCCAGGAAGAAGAAATAGCTCAGGAAGACGGCGAAGATGCCGAGGAAGCCGAATTCCTCGCCGAGGACGGACACGATGAAATCCGTGTGCCGCGCGGGCAGGAATTTGAGCTGGGTCTGCGTCCCCTTCTTGAACCCCTTGCCGGACAGGCCGCCCGAGCCGATGGCGATCTTGGACTGGAGGACGTGGTAGCCCGCGCCGCGGGGGTCCTGGCTCGGGTTCACGAGGGTCTGCAGGCGCTTCTTCTGGTAATCCTTCAGCACGAAGTTCCAGCCGGTGAAGCCGAGGACGAGGGTCCCCGCGAGCAGGAGGACGACGGTCTTGCGGGTCAGGCCGCAGAGGATCAGGGCGCCGAAGAGGATCGGCAGGAGGCTGACCGCCGTCCCCAGGTCGGGCTGGAGCCCGATCACGACAAACAGCAGGACCGTGGCGCCGGCGCTGAGCATCCCGAACTCGAAGCTCAGGGACCTCCGCCGATACTCCGAAAAAATCCGGGCCAGAAGGAGGATGAGCGCGATCTTGGCCAACTCCGATGGCTGGCCGCCGAAGACGGGAAGGTGGACGACCCAGCTCTTCGCCCCGGAGATGGTCTTTCCGAAGACGAGCAGCCCGGTCAGGAGGGCGATGAAGAAGCCGTAGACATAGGGCGAGAACCCGAGCAGGACCTTATAGTCCACGGTCAGGGTCAGGAAAAGGAGGATCACGCTGACCAGCAGCCAGAGGAGCTGGCGGAAGAAGAAGTTTCCGGCGAGGTAATGCGAGGAACTGTCGATGAGCACGACCCCGAGGACCGCGTTCAGGAGCAGCAGCCCGATCAGGATCCAGTCAATTTCCCGAAGATGGACTCGGTCGATCATGCTTGTCCTTGTAGAGCTTGAAAAGCCGGCCCGCGATTGGGGCCGCCGCCGCGCCGCCCCCGCCGCCGAATTCGATGAGGATGGTCACGACGATCTCGGGGTTGTTGCGCGGAGCGAAGCCCGTGAACCAGGAATGGGTCTTCTTCTTGATCCCCAGCCGCTCCGACGTCTCCCGGCCGATCGTCTGGGTCGAGCCCGTCTTCGCGCAGACATCGAACTTCTCGACCTTGGCCCCCCTCCCCGTCCCCTCCATGTTGGCCGATCGCCACATGCCTTCGATGACTTTCTCGAAAATCGCGGAGGGGATCGACGTCCGCGTCGCCGAGACGCCCGCCTTGGCGTCGTCCTCGAGGACCAGATGCGGTTGGAACCGGGTCCCCCGGTTGGCGATCTGGGCGGTCATGGCCGCGATCTGGAGAGGGGTCACCTGGAGCGGACCCTGGCCGATCGCCACGGAGATGGTCTCGCCCGGATACCAGGGTTCGCCCTGGGTCTTGCGCTTCCACTCCGTGCTCGGAACCAGTCCCGTTTTCTCGCCGGCGATGTCCACGCCGGTTTTCTTGCCGAGGCCGAGCTCGTCCGCATAGCGGGCGATGTCGTCGATCTTCATCCGCATCCCGAGGTTGTAGAAATAGACGTTGCAGGACTGGCGGATCGCCTCGGGCAGGTTGAGGGAGCCGTGCCCGGGCTCGAACCAGCAATGGAACGGCCGGCCGTAGAACAAAGCTGCGCCGGCGCAGAAAAACGTGGTCTGCTCGGTGATCAGGCCCAGGTCCAGGGCTCCGATGGCCATGGCCGGCTTGAAGATCGATCCCGGCGAGTATTGGCCCTGCAGGGCCCGGTTGACGAGCGGAGTGTCGGGATTCCTGGCCAGCTCGATCCATTCCTCGGGCGTGAATCGGGTGATGAACTTGTTGGGATCGTAAGTCGGGAAGCTCGCCAGCGCCAGGACCCCGCCCGTCCGGGCATCGAGGGCGACGATGGCCCCTTCCTTCCCCGCGAGCAGCTCCTCGGCCATGGCCTGCAGGTCGAAATCGAGCGTCAGGGCGAGCTTGGCTCTCTGCCGGGGCTCGACCCGCTCGAGCTCGTCCCGCTTGCGGCCCAGGCTGTCCACGACCTCCACGAGCTTTCCGTCGACGCCGGCCAGGCGCGATTCGTAGGCTCCCTCGATGCCGGTTTTCCCCGCCATGTCGCCGATCTTCCGGTCCTTGAACGCGGTCCGGAGGTCCTCGGGCGTCAGCTCCTGCAGGTAGCCGAGGGCATGAGCGGCGAAGCTCAGGAACGGATAGGCCCGCTTGGGCTCGGTCTCGATCACAAGTTCCGGGAAATCCATCCGTCGGCCTTCGATCTGGGACACCTCCGTCAGCGACAGGTTGTCCTTGACGACGATCGGCCGGAAGAGCGGCAGGGTCATGTACTTGTCGATGCGCTGGCGAAGGACGGCCACGTCCAGCCCGAGGAGGGGACTGATCCGGGCGAGCGACTCCTCCAGGTTCCGGGTGTTCTCCCGGATGAGCGAGACCTTGAACGCCACGACGTTATTGGCCAGGATGACCGATCCTCCGCGGTCGGTCAGGATGGCGCGCGGGGCGGGGATCACGATCTCACGGGTCCGGTTGGACTCGGACGCCGTCCAGAACTTGCCGTAATTCAGGATCTGGATCTTCCAATAGAAGAAGAGCACCACCCCGAACAGGATCGCGACGACGATGAAGACGAGCCGGGCCCGTTTGAGGTTGGGCGTCATGTCCTCGTAGATCGGGCTAACCATCGCGGCGGGCCTTGAGCTTGCGGATGAGGGTATAGGTCAGCGTCCCGAGGACGGCGGTCAGCAGCGGCTGGACAAAGACGAAGCCGCGGTCCCAAGGGACCGCCTGGCCGAAGAACACCGACGTCAGGAGGACCCAGAGCGAGAAATCGAGGAGTCCCATCAGGCCGATGAAGACGACCATCCGGCTGGGCAAGAGGACGTTGATTTTCCGGGAGACGTAGCCCGCCGCGTAGCCCGTGACGGTGTTGGCGATCCCGGCCAGGCCGAAGATGCCGAGGGAGAACGAGTCGACGACGAGCCCGCAGGCCAGGCCCATGACCGCCCCGGCCAGCTCCCCTTTGAGCACCGCGAAGACGATGACGGTCACGGCGAAGACGTTCACGGCCAGGAGGACCGGCGCCGCGACGCGCTGGAGCGCGGCCTGGAGAAGGAAGGCGGCGATGAGGCTCGCCCCCCCGTGGATGACGTCGCGGAGAGAAGCGGACGTCATGGCCGTTCGCCCGGGAGCCGGGTCAGGACGGCCACACGGCTCAGGTCGCGGAAGTTCAGATAGGGCCGGACCTCGATTTTTTGGAACAGCGAGCTGTCCGCAACGATCGAAACCACCCGACCGGCCTTGATCCCCGGCGGATAGATCTTGTCGTACCCGGTCGTGATCAACTCCTCGCCTTCCGCCAGGCTCTCATCGGACGCCAGGACGTACTTGAGGACGCACCGGCCGTTTTTCACGTCGCCGGCCAGCTGCCCCAGGACCCCGCTCTTCGCGGACCGGACGTTCACCGCGCTGTTGTCGTCTGTGACAAGCTGGACCATGGACTCGCGGAGGGAGACGGGATTCACCACCCGGCCGACGAGGTTTCCGTTCCGGTCGATGACGGCCATGTTCGCCTTGAGCCCGTCCCGCGAGCCCTTGTCGATGACGATGGATTTGTACGCATTGGCCGCGTCGAGGCCGATGACGGAGGCGACCAGGAACGGCCCGGTCTTCCCGCCCAGGACGCCCTCGATGTCCCGGATGTCCTTGAGCCGGACGAGCTCGTTCCGCAGGAGGATGTTCTCCTGGCGGAGGTGGAAGAGCTCGTCGCGCATCTCCTGGTTTTGGATCTCGACGTGGCGGAGATAGATGTAACGGGACCAGATCCGCCCCGCGCCGTCGAACACGCCGTGGACAACGCGCTCCAGCGGGGCGAACAGGAAGAACACGCCCCGCTCGAAAAAGCTCGGCTGGTCCCCGAGCGGCACCTGAAGGGACACGATGGCCAGCTGGCCGACAAGGAGCCCCGCCAATATGAGGATTTTTCGGTTGTCCTTCAGAAAGCGGGACATGTCCTCAATGCGCGCCGCGCCCTACGTGACGGCGATTTTCTTCAGGAGGTCGAGGTCGTCCAGCATCTTGCCGGCCCCCAGGACGACGGTGGTCAGCGGGTCCTCCGAGATGAAAACCGGGAGCTGCGTTTCCTCGCGGATGCGCTTGTCGAGGTTCTTGAGGAGGGCGCCGCCGCCGGTCAGGATGATGCCCCGGTCGATGATGTCGGCCGACAGCTCGGGCGGCGTCTTCTCCAGGGCGACGCGGACGGCGTTGACGATCGCCGCCACCACGTCCTCCAGGGCTTCCCGGATCTCCTGGTCGTCGATGACGATCGTCTTCGGGATGCCTTCCCGGAGGTCGCGGCCCTTGATCTCCATGGTCAAGGGCTCGTCAAGCGGATAGGCCGAGCCGATCTGCATCTTGACCATCTCCCCGCTCCGCTCCCCGATCAAAAGGTTGTATTTCTTCTTGAGGTACTGGATGATCGCTTCGTCCATCTCGTTGCCGGCGATGCGGATCGAATGGTTGAAGACGATGCCGTCGAGCGAGATGATGGCGATGTCGGTGGTGCCGCCGCCGATGTCCACGACCATGTTGCCGGTCGGCTCGGAGATCGGCAGGCCCGCCCCGACCGCGGCCGACATCGGCTGCTCGATGAGAAAAACTTCGGTCGCCTTGGCCCGCATGGCCACGTCCTTCACCGCGCGCCGCTCGACCTGGGTGATCCCGGTCGGAATGCCGATGACGATCCGCGGGCGGAGCAGGAATCCGCGGTTGTTGGTCGCCTTCTTGATGAAGAAGTCGAGCATCTTCTCGGCGATCTCGAAATCGGCGATGACCCCGTCGCGCATCGGCTTGATGGCCAGGGCGTTCGTCGGCGTCTTGCCCAGCATCTCCTTCGCCCGGCCGCCGACCGCCAGGACCTTGCCCGTCTGGCGGTTGACCACGACGATCGACGGCTCCTGGATGATGATGCCCTTGCCCTTGAGGTAGACGAGCGTATTCGCCGTCCCCAAATCGATGGCCAGGTCGCAGAAGAGCCGGCCCTTCACCCAACTGAATAAGCTCATGGCAGTCCTTTTCTTTTCAACATTTTATTTATCATAATTTACGCCCGGGCGCAACGAAAATGTGGCCGTCCGGGGCCTTGACGCGGGGCGGCCTTTCGCATATAAAATGGGCATCGATTCCGATAGAGGAGAGTGGGATGAGCTTTCAACCGTATGTCCCCGAGAAATCGAACCTCCGCGAATTCACGTTCAAAGCCGTTCTAATCGGCCTCGTGTTGACCGTCATCCTCGGCGCGGCCAACGCCTACCTCGGCCTGCGGGCCGGGATGACGATCGCGGCCACCTACCCGGCGGCCGTCATCGGCATGGCCGTCCTGAAGCTGATGAAGGGCTCGATCCTCGAAGAGAACATCGCCCGGACGGTGGGCTCGATCGGCGAGTCCGTGGCCGCGGGCGCCATCTTCACCATCCCGGCCTTCCTCATTTCCGGGGCCTGGCTGAAGTTCAACACCTTCGACGCCTACATCAAGTCCTCGGCCCTGATGTTCGTCGGCGGCTTCCTCGGGATCATGTTCGTCACGTTCCTCCGGCGGGTCATGGTTACCGATCCAGACCTCGTCTTCCCCGAATCCCTGGCCGCGGCCGAGATCCACAAGGCCGGCCAGAAAGGCAGCGGGAGCGCGCGGTTCCTCTTCCAGGCCATGGGCATCGGCTCCCTGCTCTATGCGCTCGGCGTGATTCAGCTGTTCGCCCAGGGCAAGGAGCTGATCATGAAGGTCGGCCGCCTCGGGGCGAGTTTCGTCCGATTGGGCGCCGCCGAAGACGCGCCGAAGCTGGCCACCGGCGGGACGGTTGCGGTCTCCGGCCCGGGCATCTATCCGGCGTTCATCGGCGTGGGCTACATCATCGGCCCCCGCCTGGCCTCCCTCAACTTCGCCGGCGGCATCCTGGCCTGGGGCCTGTTCGCCCCCCTGCTCATGTTCTTCCTCGGACCGCAGCTCATCTCCACATTCTACGGACCGGGCGTGGCCCTGGCCGATGCGAACTGGCCGGACATGGTGACGAACGTCTGGAAGTTCATCATCCGGCCGATCGCCGTCGGGGGCATGCTCGTCGGCGCCGGGTTTACCCTTTACCGGATGCGGAAGAACCTGTCCAACGGCATCAAGCGGTCCCTCGGCGATGTCAAGAAAGCCGCCGGGCAGAGGGAAATCGTCTCCCGGCTCGAGAAGGACCTGAACGTCAAGGTCGTCCTCGGCGGCCTGGCTTTGGCCTTCGTGCTGATGATCTTCGTCTATAAGGTCTTCGCCGGCGCCTTCCTCCCGGCCCTCGTCGCGGCCGTGGTGATGGGCGTGGCCGGCTTCTTCTTCGCCGCGGTCTCGGGCAACCTCGTGGGCACCATCGGGGCCTCGAACAACCCGGTTTCCGGGCTGACGCTATCGACCCTCATCATCGCCGCCCTGCTCATGGTCGTCATCGGCGCCTCGGGCATCAGCGGCGTCGCGTCCGTCCTCGGCGTGGCCGCGGTCGTGTGCGTCTCGTCGGCCGTGGCCGGCGAAATGCTCCAGGACCTCAAGGTCGGCCACATCCTGGGCGGCACGCCCTGGAAGATGCAGGTCGGGAACATCTTCGGGATCCTCCTCTCGTCGCTCGTCCTCTATTTTCCGCTCATGGTCCTCCACGGCGCGTTCACCTTCGGCAGCAAGGAGCTGCCCGCGCCCCAGGCCGGGCTGATGGCCGCCCTGGCGAAGGGGATCGTCGGCGGGGAGATGGCCTGGCCGCTCGTCATCGCCGGAATGTTGATGGGTTTCGCCTTCATCCTCGTCCAGGTAAAATCGCCCATGCTCGTGGCCGTCGGCATGTACCTGCCGCTCGAGACGACGTTCGCCATTTTCTGCGGCGGCATGATCAAGGGCCTCGTCGACAAATTCGCGGCGAAGCGGAAATACAACGACGGCCAGAAAGCCCGGGTGAGCAACATCGGGATCCTGCTGGCCGCCGGCCTGATCGCCGGCGAGGGGTTGACGGGGCTGCTCCGCGCCCTCTGGAAATTCCTGTTCCTCCAGAAGGTCATCGGGTTCGACATTCCCCAGATCTTCGCGAACCCCAGCTATCTGATCGGCCTGGCCGTGCTGGCGCTTATGGCCTTCTACCTGATCGCCATCCCGCTCAAGAACGCAGGGCGGGCGGACGAGCCGCCGCCGCCGTCGGCCGTGATCTGATTCTGACGGGGCCGATCCCCACGCCGGATGGGGTGCCGCCGTTGAAGTCCGCGCGCGAATCCATTACAATGTTTATCGGAAAAACACCATGGCCCGCTTGGAGATCATCAAAATCGGCCACCCGACGCTGGCCAAGAAATCCGTCCGCATCGAAAAGATCGACGACGAGATCCGGCGCCTGGCCCGGGACATGGTTGAGACCATGCACGCCGCGCCCGGGATCGGCCTGTCCGCCCCTCAGGTGAACGTCAGCCGGCGCTTGATCACCGTCGACCTCTCGGTCGGCGAGAACAAGGACGAGATCATTGTCCTGGTCAATCCCGATATCCTGTCGCGGGAAGGCAAAGTCGTCCGCGAGGAAGGCTGCCTGTCCGTTCCCGAAATCTACGAGAAAGTGGCCCGGCCGCAAAAGGTCGTGGTCAAAGGCCAAGACCTCGAAGGCCGGGACCGCGTCCTCGAAGCCCAGGACATGCTGGCCCGGGTCTTCTGCCACGAGATCGACCACCTGGATGGAAAACTGTTCGTCGATATCCTCTCGCCCCTCAAACGGAAGCTCATTCGGCAGAAATTCAAGAAGAAAGACGAGGCGGACGAGTCCTGATGCGCATCGTCTTCTTCGGAAGCCCCGAAGCCGCCCTCCCCGTCCTGCAGGGCCTCCTCACGGCCGGCCATACGATCGAGCTCGTCGTCACCCAGCCCGACAAGCCCTCCGGACGGGGAAAAAAGCTCGCCGCCCCCCCGGTCAAGGAATTCGCCCTCTCCCGCAGCCTCCCCGTCTATCAGCCGGGAAGGATCCGAACAGCCCCCGGCGCGCCTGAGAGGCTCCGGGCCGCCTGGGCGGACATCTTCGTCGTCGTGGCCTACGGGCAGATCCTCCCCCGCGAAATCATCGACATCCCCCCGCATAAGACCGTCAACGTCCACTTTTCCCTGCTGCCCCGATACCGCGGCGCGGCGCCCGTCCAGGGCGTCCTGCTCAACGGCGAGACCCGGACGGGCGTGACGATTTTCCGTCTAAACGAAAAAATGGACGAAGGCGACATCCTGACCCGGTCGGAAACTGCGATCTTGCTGCGGGAGACCGCCGGAGAGCTCGAAGCCCGCCTGGCCGACATCGGGACCGCGCTCCTGCTCGATACCCTCGATCGGATCGACGAGATCCCGCTCCAGCCGCAGGACCCTACGGGGGCCACCCTGGCTCCCAAAATGCGGAAAGAGGACAGGCGGCTGGATTGGAGCCGGGAAGCCGGCGAGGTCGATCGGCGCGTCCGGGCCTTCTCCCCCCGCCCCTCGGCATTCACGTCGTTCAAAGGGCAAAGACTGATCGTCCTCAAGGGAGCCCCCCTGTCCGGCGCCAACGCTTGCGGAAACCCCGGAACCGTGCATCGGATCGCGAAGGAAGGATTGGAGATCTGCTGCGGCGGCGGGACCCTCTACCGGATCGAACGGCTGCGGCCCGAAAGCCGGGGGGCGATGGACGCCTACGCCTTCACGCTGAACGGACGTGTCCGAGCGGGAGATTTGTTGGGATAACAGACGGGGCGGCCCGGGGCCCCGGCCGACCCGGTCGACTCGGTCGTCAAAGACGACCTGGTCGTCGCAGACGTCGCGGATTATTCCAGAATATAGGACAGGGGGTTGACGATCTTGTCGTTCACCCGGATTTCGTAATGGAGATGGCTGCCGAGGGACCGCCCCGTATTGCCGACTTTCCCGATTTCGTCGCCCCTTTTAACCTTCTGGCCGGGATTCACTTCGATCTTGCTCAGATGGCCGTATAGGGTCGTGATACCGCCGCCGTGGTTGATCTGGATCGAATTCCCATAGTATTTGTCGTCCGTGGTCTGGGTCACATAGCCGTCCGCAGGGGCGATGACCGGATTGCCGTAGGCGGCCGCGATGTCCAGCCCGCTATGAAAGGTCTGCTTGCCCGTAAACGGATCCAGTCTCCAGCCGACGCTCGAGGACGGCCAGCCGTTCGTCGGCCAGATGCTCGGGGTCGAAGCCAGGAGGGAAGTCTCGGTCTCAAAGACCTTGACGAGGGCGTCGAAGTTCTTCTGGATGTCCTCGGTTTTCAGCTTCATGCCCTGGAGATTGCCGAGGGACAGCTGGCCCGGCGAATCGGGGATCGTCTGTTCCCCTCGGGGGTCTCCGACCGCCCCGGGGCTCGAGAGCTTGTCCCGGGAAGCAATGCCGGCCATCAGGTTGATCTTGCCGACATACTCCTCGAACTTGCCGACGTTGTTCTGCAGCGCGGTGAATTGGCTCTGATACTTCTCGAGCTCAGTCTTTTGCTTCAGGTTCTCGGCCTTCAGGGCGCTGTAGCTTTGATGTGTAAGCTGGATGCGGACGTAGTCCACGGTGACCCCCAGGAAAAGCGTGCCGACTACGATTCCGGTCCATATCGCCGTCTTGATCGTCCTTTTGGTGAAAGACAGAGTCCGAGAGGAGGTTTTGGTATGGGGGATGACGATCAGTGACAGATGTTTCTTACCCATTAATTACACGTGCGCCCCTTGATTAACATATCGGCTTTTTGGATTTCAAGCGTTTTTTGTGTTTTTTGCCAGGCCTCGGCCGTCCGCCCGGGTCTCGATATCCTCCGACCTCACCCGCAGAGCACGGATCCGCCGTTGACGTTGATGATCGCCCCGGTAATGTGGCGGGCCAGCTCCGACGCCAGGAAGAGGATGGGCCCGGCGATGTCTTCGGCCGGCGGGATGCGCTTCAGGGGGATGGACTGGCGGACGCTCTCCCGGAAGGCGGGATCGCTGAACACCCCGGTGCACATGTCCGTGTCGACCCAGCCGGGGGCGACGCAGTTGACCCGGATGTTCCAGGGAGCGAATTCCACGGCCCAGGACTTGGTCATGGCGTGGAGAGCCCCTTTCGAGGCGGCATAATGGGAGTGGAGCGCCTCGCCCCTCACGCCGGCGGTCGAACCGACGTTCACGATCCAGCCTCGTCCTTGTTTCTTCATATGGGGAATGACCGCGTCGACGATGTGGAAGACACTGGCGAGATTGACCTCCATGGTCTCTTTGAGGACTTCGGGATCCATGACCCCCATCTCGAGATAAGTCCAGACGCCCGCATTGTTCACGAGGACGTCGATCTTTCCCCAGGCGCGGACGATTTCCTCGGCCATCCCCCTTACTTCGGCGGCATGGGCCAGATCCGCCTTAAAAGCCAGGCACCGCCGGCCCCGCTTTTCGACTTCGGCCTTGACCTCGAGCGCCTCCTTTTCCCGACAAGCGTAGTTGAAGGCGACATCGCTGCCGGCCTCGGCAAACAGAATGGCGGCGGCGCGGCCGATGCCGCGGGAACCGCCGGTGATGAGAGTCGTCCGCCCTTGCAAGGAAATCATGCGTCTGTTCTCCTCTTCATTATTATATTGTATACTGCAAAAAATCCTTCATTTCGTCGAATTGCAGGTAGCGATAGATCTCCCCCGCATAAGGCTGGATCTTCTCCCGTATGACCGCGAAGTATTCCTCGGGCGAAGGCAGTCTCCCTTTGAGGGCGGCCACGGCGGCGAGCTCGGCCGAGCCGAGGTAGACGCGGGCCCCGTCGCCCATCCGGTCGTCGAAATTTCGAGTGGAGGTGGAAATGATCGTCGCCCCCGGCTGAACGCGGGCCTGATTGCCCATGCAGAGCGAGCAGCCCGGGATTTCCAGCCGGGCGCCGACCTGAGAGAAAATCGCGTAATACCCTTCTTTCTTGAGTTGGATCTCGTCCATCTTCGTCGGCGGGGTGATCCAGATGCGCGTCTTCGGATACCCCGCCCTGTCGAAAATCCGTCCGGCGGCGCGGAGCTGGCCGATATTGACCATGCACGAGCCGATAAAAGCCTCGTCGATCCTGTCCCCGGCCACTTCGGACAGGGGCTTCACGTCATCGGGATCGTTGGGACAGGCCAGGAGAGGCTCCCGGATCTCGGTCAGATCGATCTCGAGGACGGCCGCGTATTCGGCATTTTCGTCGCGAGCGAGAAGCGTCGGAGAGGCAAGCCATTTCTCGGCGTCCGCGATCCGCTTTCTCAGCGTCGCGGCGTCCTGGGTGCCCTGGTCGATCATCGTTTTCATCAGGGCGATGTTGCTCCGCAGAAACGCGGCGACCTTGTCCGGCCGGAGGGCGATGACGCTCCCGGCCGCCGACCGCTCCGCCGAAGCGTCCGTCAGCTCGTAGGCTTGGTCCACGGTCAGTCCGGGCAGCCCTTCCATCTCGAGGATTCGATCGTTGAAGACGTTCTTCTTCCCTTTCTTCGCCACGGTGAGCACCCCGCTCTTGATCGCGAAATACGGGATCGCGTTGACCGCGTCGCGCAGAGTGATGCCGGGGTTGAGCGTCCCACGGAAGCGGACGAGGACCGATTCGTACATGTCGAGCGGCATGAAACCCAGGGCGCCGGCGAACGCCACGAGGCCGGACCCGGCGGGCAGGCTCAGGCCGATCGGAAAGCGGGTATGCGAATCGCCGCCCGTCCCCATGGTATCGGGCAGAGTCAGGCGGTTCAGCCAGGAATGGATGATCCCGTCGCCGGGCTTGAGCGCGATGCCCTTCCGCTCGATGACGAATTTCGGCAGCGACTTGTGCATCTTGACGTCCGCCGTCTTCGGGTAGGCGGCCGTATGGCAGAATGACTGCATGAACAGGTCGCACTGGAATTCGAGGCAGGCGAGCTCCTTGAGCTCGTCGGCCGTCATCGGGCCGGTCGTATCCTGGGAGCCCACCGTGGTCATCTTCGGCTCGCAAGCCGTCCCCGGCAGGACCCCAACGGTCCCGCAGGCCCGGCCCACGATCTTCTGGGCCAGTGTGTAGCCCTGGCCCGGCTTCGGACTCGGACGGGACGTCCCGGCGAAGAAATCGGCTTCCGGGAGCGCCAGGGCGGCCCGCGCCCGGCCGGTCAGCGCCCGGCCGATGATGTAGTTCAGCCGTCCTCCCGCCCGGAACTCGTCCTTGAGGGAAGCGGGCTTCAGGGCGAACCGGGACAGCACCTCTCCCCCTTCACCGCGGATCTCGTGCGCTTCGAAGTCCAGGACGATCGCCTGGCCCGTCTTCAGGACGGTCACGTCGACTTCGGCGATGGGCAGGCCGCCCGAGTCCTCGGTCGTGTTGAAGAAGATCGGGGCGATTTTCCCTCCGAGGACGACCCCGCCCCGCCGTTTGTTGGGGACGAAGGGGATGTCCTCGCCGATGTGCCACAACAGGGAATTGCAGGCCGATTTCCGGGACGATCCCGTCCCGACGACATCGCCCGCGAACGCCACGCGGGCCCCTTCGGCCCGGAAGCGGGCGATCGTTTCGAGGCCGCCCTTGAACCGGGTCTCCCCCATCGATAGGGCGTGGAGCGGAATGTCCGGCCGGGTGGAGGCATGTTTCGCCGGCGAAAAGTCGTCGGTGTTGATTTCGCCGTCCACCTTGAAGACGCGGAAGGACAGGAACTTGGGGAGCGCGGGACGGGACAGGAACCACGCGCCGGCCGCCCAGGAGGCCAACACCGATTTCGCCGGGAGATTCGAGCCGGCCAGGCGGACGACGTCATCGAATGCGCCATAGACCAGAACGGTATGCTTCAGAGCCTCGACCGCGCCCACGGCCAGGGCGGGATCGCCGAGGAATTCGATCAACGGCCCGACGTTGTAGCCGCCGAGCATGGTCCCCAGCAGGCCGACCGCTTCGGTCCGCGAAATCGCCGGAGACGATACGGCCCCCCGGGCGACCCGGGCCAGCCAGTCCGCTTTGACCTTGGCCGACGGATCGACGCCCGGCGCGACCCGGTCGCGGAGAAGGGCGCGCAGCTCGTCGAGCCGTCCCGCGGGCGGGATTTCGAGGAGGCGGCAGACTTCGGCCGTCTCCTCGGGATTCAAAGGCAGGGGCGGAATGCCCAGCGCCTTCCGTTCTCCGACATCCTTGAAATACGTGTCCATCATGACGTTCACTCTCCCCAAACTCCACGGCGGCCGCGAGAGACTCAGCTAGGTTATAAGACGTTTCGGCCGACCTTGTCAATTTGGAGGGGAAGACCCCTTCCAACGGGCGCCGGGAAGACCCGGCCGCCCTGCCTCCCCTTCTCGGGCGGGGCATGAAACCCCGCCCTGCGACCAAGGGGGCGACTCCCCCTTGGAACCCTCTCCGAGCGGCTCCCCGGGTCAAGACCCGGGGCATAGCGCCGCTCGTCAAAATGATTTTTGGCCGCCCGGCCCGCGTCCGCAAAGAGGCCGGGACCGATTGATTTTTCCCTAGAAAAAAGATAGACTCAAGGACGCGTTTGGTTCGCCAATCTTTAAAATCATAAGGGGAGAATGCATTCCATGGATCAAACCGCCATCCTCAAAGCCACGCAGCATTTCGGAAAGCTGCTCGAAGTCCAGATGAAAAGCATGGAGAAGATCAAAGCCATGCCGGATTGGATCGACTACGGCAAGCTGAAGCCGATCAAGATCGGCATCCTGGCCGGCGACGGGATCGGCCCCTTCATCGCCCCCGAAGCGAAGCGCGTCCTCGAATTCCTCCTGCACGACGAAGTCCACGCCGGCAAGGTCGAAATCCGGGATATCGAGGGACTGACCATCGAGAACAGGGCGGCCCATATGAAGGCCATCCCCGACGACGTCCTGGCCGAAATCAAGAAATACCACGTCACCCTGAAAGGCCCCACCACGACGCCCCGGAAGGGAGACCCCTGGCCCAACATCGAGAGCTGCAACGTGGCCGTTCGGAAGGAGCTCGACCTGTTCGCCAACGTCCGTCCGGTCCGGATCCCGAAGCAGGGCATCGACTGGATCTTCTTCCGCGAGAATACGGAGGACCTCTACGCCCTCGGCCCCTATGGGATCGACGTCGACGCCGACATTTCCATCGACTTCAAACTCATCACCGGTCCAGGCTCCGACCGCATCTGCCGGCTGGCCTTCGAGCACGCCAAGAAGAACAACCGCAAGAAGGTCACTTGCATCACCAAGGCCAACGTGGTCAAGACGACCGACGGACGCTTCCTCGATAACTTCTATCGGATTGCCAAGGAATACCCGGGCATCGAAGCGGACGACTGGTACATCGACATCATGACCGCTAAGCTCGTCGACGAGAAGCGGCGCCGCGATTTCCAGGTGATGGTCCTGCCGAACCTCTACGGCGACATCCTGACCGACGAGGCGGCCGAGTTCCAGGGCGGCGTCGGCACGGCGGGCAGCGCGAACATCGGCAAACAATACGCCATGTTCGAGGCCATCCACGGCTCCGCGCCCCGGATGGTCACCGAGGGGCGGGCCCCGTACGCCGACCCCTGCAGCATGATCCGGGCCGCGGCCATGCTGATCTCGCATATCGGTTATCCGGAGACCGGCAAGAAGCTGGAGATGGCCCTCGACATCTGCGGCCAGTACGAAAAGAAGATGACCATCACCGGGCGGGCGAACGGCGCCACCGGCACGGCCTATACTGACTACGTCATGGACTGGATCAAGAACTCGAAGCTCAAGACCGCTTGGGAAGGTTACGTCAAGGGCTGATCCCGGACGCCGCCCGAAAATCTGCTTAATATTTTTATTATCAAAAAGATAGGAGGACCCGCATGAGAAAGAAAATCGCCCTCATCGGCGGCGGCCAGATCGGCCAGATCCTCGCCATGCTCGCCGCCCAGAAGGAGCTCGGCGATATCGTCATCCTCGACATCCCCGAGCTTGAAAATCCGGCCAAGGGCAAGGCCCTGGACCTGATGGAGATGGCCCCCCATGGGAACTACGACGCGAACCTCGCCGGCACCTCATCCTACAAGGACATCGAGGGCGCCGACGTGGTGATCGTCACCGCCGGCAAGCCCCGCCAGGCCGGCATGACCCGGGAAGATCTGTTGGCCGTCAACCTCCAGATCATCACCGCGGTCGCCCAGGGCGTCAAACAGTACGCCCCCAAGGCCTTCTGCATCATCGTCACCAACCCCCTCGACGCCATGGTCTATGCCTTCTACAAGCTGACCGGCTTCCCCAAGCACCAGGTCGTCGGCATGGCCGGCGCGCTGGATACGGCCCGCTGGAAGGCGTTCATCGCCCTGGAGCTCGGCGTGTCGGTGACCGACGTCGCCGGGACGGTCCTGGGCGGCCACGGCCCCGACATGGTTCCCCTGCCCCGGCTGACCACGGTCGGCGGCGTACCCCTTACCGAGATCGCCTCGAAGGAGCAGATCGACAAGTTCGTCACCCGGACCCGCGAAGCCGGGACCGAAATCGTCAAGCTCTTCGGCAAGGGCTCCGCCTTCTTCAGCCCGGCCTGGAGCGCCATCACGATGGCGGAGTCCTTCCTCAAGGACAAGCACCGGATCATCGCCTGCGCCGCCCTGTGCGAAGGCGAATACGGCGTCAAGGGCCTCTTCATCGGCGTGCCCTGCCGGATCGGCGCCAAGGGCCTCGAGAAGATCTACGAGATCAAGCTCACCGCCGAGGAGAGCTCGATGCTCCAGAAAACCGTGGGCGTGGTCCAGAAGACCATCGAAGAAACCAAGCTCTGATCGAACGGAGGCCTCCGCGGCGCTGCGGACCCCGCGCGGTCATTTCTTCGCCTCGGCGGGCGGGGCCGGCATCTCCTTGAATTTCAGGGCGACCTCTTTCTCGGCCGCGTTCCGCAGGAGCCGGAACTTCACCTCGTCGTCCCATTTGAACTTGGCCAGGTAGGTCCGGAGCTCGTTCGTATCCTCGAACTCCCGGCCGTCCACGCCGAGGACGATGTCGCCTTTCTCGAAATCCTGGTTCCGGGCGACGCCGTCGATCGGCTTGGTGTCGACGACGATGTTCTCGAGCCCCTTGAACTTCTTGAACGACAGGCCGATCGAAGGGTACGCGGGCCGGTCCTCCTCGGGGACCCCGAACAGGTAATCCCCGAGGCTCCGGGCCACCGGGAACGAGGGCTTCCCTTGCGGGACGAAGACGCTGATCACGGTCTTGAAGGGCATCTTGCTCTCCTGGAACGCCCGCAGATTAATCCCCAGGTTGTAGATCAGGTGGCCGGACCCAACCAGGACGACCATCTTCTTCTGCTCGCGGTTCACGCCCTTCACGGCGTTGGCCGCCATGACATGGTCCCAGGCCGATTGCGACCGGTACAGGCCTTCGAACATCATGTCCAGCCCCGCGCCGCGCATCTGGTGCGGAATGTCCATCCCCTCGAAGATCGCCCGGATGAGCTGGCGGTGCTCGGGATGGGTGAGGTCGGGCTTGGGCACGAGGGCCTTTTCATCGTCCCGGAGGGCGTCCCAGCCCTGCATCCGGATCTTGGTGATGATCTCCCGCGGGGCGTTGAGGGCCACGATCGGGATCTTGTTCTCCTTGGCGAAGAGGAAGACGCGCCGGTAGAACGCGAAATTGAAGTTCCAGTTGACGTACCACTGGGCTTCGCGAACGAACTCCTCCTCGGCCATAAAGCCCAGGCTCCATTTGGTCAGGATGTCCTGAGCGGTCACCGGAAACATCTCGAGCCCGATGCAGAGGTTCCGATCCTGTTCATAGAGCGCCTCGACGATCCGGGCCTGCAGGTCGTGGATGGGGAGCGAATTGTGGGTTTCGCCCACGTACACGATCCGGCTGGACTTCATCTCCTGGATCATCTTGGCGAAGGGCAGGGGCTTGCCGGATTCGACCGAGTACAGCTCGTTCGCGGCGACATCGAGCGTCTTGTCCTTGAAGCGGGGGTCTCCGATCTTGAGGGTCAGGGACTTGTCGCCCGCGGCGTCCTGGGCCGCGGCGAGTGCGGCCGTCCCGAGCAGGACCGCGAGGGATAGAACGATTCCGAAACGGAATTTCGAAGATTCTTTCATATGGCCTCCCAACGCCGTCGATTTTTCCCGGCTATCATATCGTTCGGCCGGAGCCCCGTCAACTCGGAGGGCAGGCAAAGAAAAGAGTGTCCCCGCGGCGTCCCCTTCGCCCTCTCCGTGGTCTTGACGGCGGCGGCTGCGGGATTGCTCGTGTTCGTGAAAGAGCGGACCTCTCCGGCGGCCTGAAAAATTCCCGGCGCCGCTTGACAATCCCGCCCGGCACTCCTATAGTGAAATTAGGGAAGAGAGTGGAGGGCCCATGGCAAAATCCATCAAGCTCCCGGACGCAACCGAGCTCACGATCAGGGACATCTCGAAAAAAGACATCGACGCTCTCATGAATTTTTTCTGCGGACTGAACGCGGAGGACCGCCGCTACCTGCGGATCGACGTCACGAACCGGAAGACGGTCGAGCAGCGGCTGAACTTGATGGATTTCGGGTACCACTTCCGGATCGGCGCCTTTCAGGGCGATACGCTCGTCGCCGAAGGGTCGTTGGAGCTCCCCTTCGAGGAATGGCGCCGGAACCAGGGCGAAATCCGGGTCCTGGTCAGCGGGCCCTTCCAGCGGCGCGGGGCGGGCATGCTCCTCATGAAGGAACTGTACTGTCTGTCCCTTCGCCAGAAGGTCGACACCGTCGTCATCTGGACGATGAAACCCCAGGTCGGCGCCCAGAACCTGGCCCGCAAGATGGGTTTCCACGACGTCTCCATTCTGCCGGACTACGTGCGCGACCAGGACGGCGTCATGCAGGACCTGTTCATCATGAAGGGCGGCGTCAAGGCCCTGATGAAGGAGATCGAGAAATATTACGGAGAGTTGGACTGGCAGTCTTGCCTATAAGCCAAGGGACGCGACCTTCCGGCGTCCTTTCCTCTTGAGCCCGCGCGGGTTCACTCTTCTTCGGGCCTCACCCGGCCTTCCTTGACCGCCTCGGCGATGATCTTCTGCTGCAGGTGGGACGGCACTTCGTCATAGTGCGAAAATTCCATCTTGAACGATCCGCGGTCGCCCGTGATCGAGGTCAGGGTCGGCTCGAAGTCGAGCATTTCGGACATGGGGACGACGGCCTTGAGGGTGCGCATAATCCCTTTCTGCTCCATCCCTTGGACCTTGCCCCGCCGGCCGTTCAGGTTGGCCATGATGTCGCCCAGGTAGGCCTCTGGCGTATAGACCTCGACGTTCATCACCGGCTCGAGGATCGTGGGCTTGGCGTCCTGCATGGCCAGCTTGAATGCCTTGTGGGCCGCGATCTTGAAGGCGATGTCGGACGAATCGACCTCGTGGTAGGACCCGTCGTAGAGGATGACCTTGAAATCGACGACCGGGTAGCCGGCCAGCACGCCCTTCTTGCGGGACTCCTCTATCCCCTTCTGGACCGAGGGGATGAAGTTCCGGGGGATCGATCCGCCGAAGATCTTGTCCTCGAACTCGAAGTCCTTGCCCCGGGGCAGGGGCTCCATCTTGATCCAGATGTCGCCGAACTGGCCGCGGCCCCCCGTCTGCTTCTTGTGCCGGCCCTGGACGTCGGCCCGGCCCTTGATCGTTTCCTTGTAGGATATCTTGGGGGGCTTGAGCTCGACGTCGGCGTTGTAGCGCTTCTTCAGTTTCTCGGTGACGATCCGGAGGTGGAGCTCGCCGTTGCCCGAGATCAGGAGCTGGCTGGTATCGGCGTCGCGCGCGAAGCTCAGAGTCGGATCCTCTTCGGTCAGGCGGTGGGAGGCCTGGGAGATCCGGTCCTCGTCGGCCCGCGTCTTGGGCTCGATGGCGAAGGAGATCGACGGCGCGGGGAACTTGATCCGCGGGATCGTGAGGTTGGCGCCCTTGGCGCTCAGCGTGTCGCCCGTGGCCGTGACCTTGAGCTTGGCGGTGGCGACGAGGTCGCCCGCCTTGGCCTGGCCGGCCGGCGTCTGTTCCTTCCCCTGGAGGAAGAACAGGCCGCCCAGCTTTTCGTCGGTTTCCTTGGCGGGATTGGCCACGACCGCGTCGGGGTTCGCCTTGCCCGAGAACACGCGCATCATCGTGATCCGCCCGGTATACGGGTCGGAGACCGTTTTGAAGACCAGCGCGGCGAAGGGACCGTCGGCGTCCGGCTTGAGGCTCTCGTCTTTGTCGTTGATCGTGACCGGGATGTCCGGCCGCTCGGCCGGCGAGGACATCAGCCCCAGGATCCCGTCGAGGAAGGTCGCGACGCCGATGTTCTGGCCCGCCGAGACGGCGAACACGGGAAAGATCTGGTGGGCCCGGATCTGGGCTTTGAGGCCGTCCCGGACATCGTCGCCCGAGAGCTCGCCCTTGTCCAGGTACTTCTCCATGAGCTTCTCGTCGTTCTCGGCGATCATTTCGACGAGCTCTTTGAAGCGCTTCTCAGCCTCCCCCTTGAGATCGGCGGGAAGAGGCTCTTCCTTGGCCTTGCCGCTCTCGTCTTTTTCAAAGATGTAGGCTTTCTGGCCGATGAGATCGATGACGCCCCGGAAGTTGCGCTCCTCGCCGACCGGCATCTGGACGGGGACGGCCTGGCGGCCGAAGAACTGCTGGATCGACTCGACGGCCCGGCCGAAGTTGGCGTTCTCGCGGTCCATCTTGTTGACCACGAAGACCCGGGGCAGGCCGAATTCCTCGAGCATCTCCCAGACCTTCTCGGTTCCGACTTCGACGCCGGCCACGCTGTCCACGAGAACGGCGGCGCCGTCCACGGCCCGGAGGCTGGCCTTCGTGTCCCAGAGGAAGTTGCTGTAGCCGGGCGTGTCGACGATGTTGATCTTGTGGTCTTTCCATTCGACGAAGCAGACCGCCGAGCTGATCGAGATCTTGCGTTCGATCTCCTCGGGCTCGAAGTCGGTGACCGTGTTGCCTTTGTCCACCTTGGTCAGACGGCTGGTCGCCCCGCCGTCGAAGAGGATGGCCGCCGCAAGCGAGGTCTTCCCCGATCCGCCGTGTCCGATGAGGGCGATGTTCCGGATCTTATCGGCCGTATAGTCCTTCATGATAGAGCCTCCAACGTCCTTTCGTTCTCGGAATCTCTTGAATTCGGTCGATTAAAACGAAAATTAAAGAATATCATACAATAAAGGCCGCAGAATTCTCAAGGGAAAAAGGGGAGCTGTAAGCCATTCCTATTCCGGCGTTTCGAGCGACGCCAGAACGGCGGCGAGGTCGGGCGGGAGGGGGGACACGAATTCCAGCGGAGCCCCCGTGGCGGGATGGCGGAACGAAAGACGGTGAGCGTGGAGGAACAGGCGGGGAAATCGGCGCTTCGGATTGCGGACCGATCCGTAGCGCCCGTCCCCCGCGAGGGGGTGCCCCGCCGCCGAGAGATGGACGCGGATCTGGTGGGTCCGGCCCGTATGGGGCCTGACCTCGAGCAGGCTGAGATCGCGGTATTCCTGTCGGACCTGGTACTCGGTGAGCGCGCTCCGCGGAGTCTTCGTCCGGATCGACATCTGTTGGCCGTGCTTGGGGTGCCGCCCGATGGACCAGTCGAAGCGGCCGGTGGGCGACGGCATCCGGCCCCAGACCAGGGCGAGGTAGACCTTTCTCACTTCCCTGTCCTTGAACTGGCGCTTCAGCTCTTCCGCCGCCCGCCGGCTCCGCGCGACGACCATGACGCCGGACGTTTCCTTGTCCAGGCGGTGGACGATCCCGGGACGCTCATCCTCGGAAAGGCGGCGGATGTCGGGAAAATGATGGATCAGGGCATTGACCAGGGTGCCGGATCTCACCCCCGCGCCGGGGTGGACGACGAGTCCGGACGGCTTGTCGAGGACGACTATGTCGGGATCGGCAAAGAGAATGTTCAGGGGGATCTGTTCCGGCCGCAGTCCGGGAAGTTCGGCGGCCGCCTCGAGCTCGACTTCGACCCGCTCCCCCGTCCTGAGCTTGTGGGACGATTTCTTGAGGGCGCCGTCGACCTTCACCCGGCCTTTGTCGACCAGGCGCTGGAATTCCGCCCGCGCATGCTCCGGCATCCGGCGGGCCAGGAAGACGTCCAGGCGTTCCCCCGCGCCGGATTCCTCCGAAACCAGGAATTCGCTCTTAGGCACCTTTCTCGTGTTTCTTCTTGAAGACCGTGTAAAGCACGATGCCCGCGACCAGCCCGATGATGCAGAAGAACTGCGGGTAGGACACCGTCAGAAGCGGCGACGGGCCCTGAAAGAGGAAGACCTTATCCGCATGGTCGCCCCGGAAGAACTCGGTGAAATAGCGGATGACCGAGTAGTTGATGATGTAGAAAGGGAAGACGGCGCCGTCGAACTTCTTTTTCCGGAGAAGGACGAATAGGACGATGAAGTTCAGGAAATTCAAGGCGGATTCGTAGAGCTGGACGGGATGGAGGGCCTGGTTCAGGGGAAGATTGGTCAGGTTGTGGGCATATTCGTCGTGGAAGGTGACGCCCCAGGGCGCCGCGCATTCCTTCCCGTAGCAGCAGCCGGCCATGAAGCAGCCGATCCGGCCGAAGCCGTGGCCTAGGGCCAGGGCGGGGGCGGCGATGTCCGCGATCTTCCAGGTCGGCAACTTCTTCCGCCGGAAATACCAGAGGGCGAAGACTAGGCCGAAGGCCAGACCGCCCTGAAAGACCCCGCCCGACCGAGCGACCCAGAGCAACTCCTTGGGATTCGAGAGATAGTAGGAGAAATTGCCGACAAGGAGGACGATCTTCGCCCCGAGCAGGGAGACAATCATGATGTAGAACGCGGCGTCGAGGAGACGGGCCGAATCCAGGGTCTGGGCCTTGGCCTGCCGATAAAGGAACCAGAGGGCGAACCCCACGCCAACGGCCATGAAAAAGCCGTAGGAATGCAAGGTCAGCGGTCCGAGCTTGAACAGGATGGGATGCATCAAGGCCTCCTTAGAAAAAAGACTAGGACGAGAAGGGCCGCGCCGATCGTGATGCAGGAATCGGCCGCGTTGAAGGTCGGGAAATAGGCGCGCCCGACGTGGAATTCCAGGAAATCGATCACGTAGCCCCGGGCGATCCGGTCTATGAAGTTCCCCACGGCGCCAGCCATGATGAGCGACAGCGCAAGCTTCATCCCCTTCTGGGACGCCGGTGTCTTGAGGAAATAGATGATGACCATGGCCGAGGCGAACAGCTGGGCCGCTATGAGTCCGATCGTGACGAGCGGGCTCCCCGATTGGGAGAACGTGCCGAAGATGGCGCCCTTGTTGTGGATATGGGAAATGGCGAAAAAACCGGGGATGACGCTCGCATGGCCGTAAAACGGGACCGTCCGGACGACGACGGCCTTCGAAATCTGATCGAGGGCGATCAGGCCGGCGATGAGCCCCAGGAAGGGCGCATGCTTCTTCATCGGGGGATGTCCCGGACCACGGCTTCGCACCGGGCGCAGAACCCCGGATAGTCCGCGCTCGTCCCGACGTGGGCCGAGTAGTTCCAGCACCTCTGGCATTTCCCGCCCGGGGCCTTGCCCACCGCGATCCCGATCTCGGCCCCGTCGGACCCGCTCAGGACGATGTCCGAGACAATGAACAGCGCGGCCAGGCCGCCCTGGTATTTGCGGATCAGAGGCATTTCGGCGGCCGGGACGGACAGGGTGATCTGCGCTTCGAGGGAGTTTCCGATCATCTTCTGTTCGCGCGCCGCTTCGAGCTCTTTGAGGACCCGCTCCCTCAGGGCGATCAGGGCGGCCCATTCCCTCCGTTCGGTCTCCCCGAGTCCGATTTCGTCGAACGCGGGGAAGTTCTCGAGGTGGACGGACTCAGACTTGCCCTGGAACGAGGGCATGACCTCCCAGGCCTCTTCGGTCGTGAACGGCAGGATGGGGGCCATGAGCCGGAGCGTATCCTTGAGAATCCGGAACATCGCGGTCTGGCCGGACCGCCGCAGCCGGGAATCTTTGCCCGAACAGTACATCCGGTCCTTGAGGATGTCGAGGTAGAACGAGCTCAGCTCGACCGTGAAGAAATTGTAAACCGCATGGATGACCGGGTGAAACTCATAGTCCTCATAGCCTTGGAGGACCTTCGCCCCGACCTCGGCGTGCGCCGCCAGGGCCCAGCAGTCGAGAGGGTCCATGCTTACCAAGGCGACGCCGTGGGCATCGGGGTCGAAGTCGGAGAGGTTGCCGAGGAGGAACCGCCACGTGTTCCGGATCTTGCGGTAGGCCTCGACCAGCCGCTGGAGGATCTCGTTCCCGAACGGCGCGTCCTCCTTGTAGTTCAACATCGCGATCCACAGCCGCAGGATCTCGGCCCCGTTCTGGGCGATAATCTCCTTGGGCTCGACGACGTTGCCGGCCGACTTCGACATCGCCCGGCCCTTTTCGTCGAGGACGAAGCCGTGGGTGATGCACGTCCGATAGGGCGACGCCTGCTTGGCCGCCACGCCGATCACGATCGAGCTGTTGAACCAACCGCGGTGCTGGTCGTGCCCTTCGATATAGACGTCGGCCGGCCAGGGCAGGTCGGGACGATGGCCCAGGACGTTGTGGCTGGCGCCGGACTCGAACCAGACGTCGAGGATGTTGTGCTCTTTCTCGAAGACGGTCCCGCCGCAATGGGAGCAGCGCGTTCCGGAGGGCAGGAGCTCGGCCGCGCTTCGGACGAACCAGGAGTTCGAGCCCTCCCGGGCGAAGATGTCCGCCACGTGGTGCGTGGTCGTTTCGTCGGCCAGGATCTCGCCGCAGGCCTGACAGACGAACGCGGGGATGGGGACCCCCCAGGTGCGCTGGCGGGAAATGCACCAGTCGGGCCGGTTCTCCATCATGCCCGCGATCCGCTCCTGACCCCAGGCCGGGACCCAGCGGACGCGCCGGATCTCGTCGAGCGTCCGCTGACGGAGGCCGCTTTTGTCCATGGAGATGAACCACTGGGGCGTCGCCCGGAAGAGGACCGGGTTCTTGCACCGCCAGCAGTGGGGATAGGAATGGGTGATCTCCCCTTCCTTGAGAAGCGTGCCGTCCCGCCGCATGTCGTCGTTGATGACCCGGTTGGCTTTGAAGACGTTCATCCCGGCGTATTTCGCCACGTCGGGCGTGAAGCGGCCCTCGTCGTCCACCGGTGTATAGATATCGAGCCCATAGGCCAGACCGGGCAGGAAGTCCTCCTGGCCGTGGCCGGGCGCGGTGTGGACGCAGCCCGTCCCATCGTCGAGCGTCACGTAGTCGGCCAGGACGAACAGCGATTCCCGGTCGATCCAGGGATGGCGGGCTTTGAGGCGGTCGAGGTCCTTCCCCGGGATGGTCACAAGGACCTTCGGATCCGCCACGCCCAGCATTCCGGCGATGACGGGGACGAGCCGCTTGGCGACGAGATAGACCTCCGGGCCCGCCTCGAAGGCGGCGTATTCGTATTCGGGGTGGAAGGCGATGCCCAGGTTGGCGGGAAGCGTCCAAGGGGTCGTCGTCCAGATGATGACCGAGACGCGGCGGCCCTTCAATGCGGGATAGGTCTCCCCCAGGTCGGAGACCATGGGAAATTTCACATAGATCGAGGGCGAGGTCTTGTCCTTGTAAATGATCTCCGCCTCGGCCAACGCCGTCCGGCAGGTGGAGCACCAATGGACGGGCCGCTTCCCCTTGAAGACGTTTCCGGAGGCGAAAAACGCGGCGAGATGGCGCAGGACCTCGGCTTCGTAGGCCGGATTCATGGTCAGATAGGGCTCGTCCCACTCGCCAAGGACGCCGAGCCGCATGAATTCGGTCCGCTGGACGTCGATGTATTTCAGGGCGTATTTCCGGCATTCCTCCCGGATCTCGATGATCGACATGTCCTTCTTTTTATCGCCGAGGAGCTTGTCGACGTGAATCTCGATCGGCAGGCCGTGGCAGTCCCACCCGGGAAGATAAGGCGCCAGGCGGCCCTGCATCGTCTGGGACTTCACGATGAAATCCTTGAGAATCTTGTTCATCGCCGTGCCCAGGTGGATGTTCCCGTTGGCGTAGGGCGGGCCGTCGTGCAGGACAAAAGTGGGGTCCCCGGCGTGCTTCCGGAGAATTTTCCAGTACATGCCGGTGTCCTTCCATTTCTTCAGAAGCTCGGGCTCTTTCTGGGCCAGCTTCGCCTTCATGGCGAAGGCGGTCTGGGGCAGGTTGAGCGTGCTCTTGACGTCGATCGGTTCGGCCATGCGATTCTCCGCAATTCCTTATAAAACAAGGGATTAGAAAACATCTTATTTTATCCCGCTATCTATAAAAGTCAACAAAAAGGGGTCAGGTCTTAACATTTGACGTTTTTGTAAAGACCTGGCACTTTGGGGTCAGGCCTATACAAATTTGTTAAATGTTAAGACCTGACCCCTCACCGCTTGCGCTTAGGGACCCGCCTCGCCCATAATGGGCGGAGAGGTGGCCACATGAAGAAACCCGGATTCCTGATCCTGGCCGCCGCGCTGGCGGCGGCGAGCGTCTCCCCCGCCTTGGCCGCCGTATCCCTCAAGCTCAAGGGTGGCGGCTTTTACGTTGCAGCCTCAGAATTCAACGCCGGGCTCCAGGGCGTGCGCGATCTCGCCGTGGCTGCGGCTTTCTATACGGGCGATTATCGCCCCCTTCACTTCGGAACTCAGATAGGCGCGGAGATCATCGTGGATCTCGGAGGAGGATTCGGACTCGGGCTCGGCGTCGACTTGCAGCGCGCGAGTCGGGAGAGTGCCCTCGAATTCGCCTCGCCTCTCTTTTCGGAATCCGATACGATCGCGCCGCGCATCACGGCCGTTCCGCTCGCCCTCAATCTCCACCGCGAATGGCGGATAGGCCGGTCGTTTTCGTTCGACGCCTATGCCGGGATCGCATACACCTGGGCCACGATCCATCAGGAATATCGGACGGTTTCCGATTTCTTCGACTACCGGCAGACCGATTCGTTCACGGCCCGCAAGTCGGCGTTCGGCGGGCAGGCCGGCGTCTCCTTGGAATTCGAGATCGCCCGCCACGTGGGGCTGTTCGTCCAGGCTGAAGGCCGGCTCTCGACCCTGACCGATCTCCGCGGCGATAGGACCATCTCGGGATCTTATTTCCTGGGGCCCGTGCCGGAGGAGACCAGTCCGGCCTACCTTTGGGCCTATACACTGACGGTTTCGGCCAAGGCGTTTCCCCAGCTGGCCGTGTCACTCGCGGCGCCGACGGCGTGGACCGGAGAGACGATCGGCGACGTCCGCAAGGCGACTTTCGACTTGGGCGGGGCCGCGATATCGGCGGGGATCCGAATCCGGCTCTGAGCCGCGGAGCGCGGCGCCGCGCCGGCGGGGCAGCCGGCCCGCCTCCCCTTCAATCCACCCGGTAGTGCGCCCCGAGGCTCACGGGATTGGCCAGGGCGGCGTGCGTGATCAGCAACGCGACCTGGATGCCGTGCTTGAGGCTGACGATCTTCACGTCCATGGCCGCTTCGCGGTAGAACCTTTCGATCCGGTGCCTCAGGTATTCCAGGTCCGACTTGGCCCGCTCGAGCCGCTTCGCCGTCCGGACGATGCCCGCGTAGTTCCACATCGTGGTCCGAATGGTCAGCCAGTCCTGGTTGATGAGGGCCGGGTCGATGGCCTCCTCGCGCTCGGGATAATACCATTCGTGGATCTCGGCCGGCCTGTAAAGAGCGTGCCTGTCGAAATGCTCCCCGATTTCCCGCCCGGCCCGCGTTCCCCACACCAAGCCCTCGAGGAGCGAGGTCGAAGCCAGCCGGTTTGCGCCGTGGAGCCCCGTGCAGGAGACCTCGCCGACCGCCGACAGGCCCTGGAGCGAGGTCTTTCCCCAGCCGTCCACCAGGACGCCGCCGCAGCAATAGTGGGCCGCAGGGACGACCGGGATGGGCTCCTTGGTGATGTCGATGCCGTACCGGCGGCACGTCTTGTAGATGTTCGGAAAGCGCTTCTTGATGTCCACCTTCGCATACGAGGCGAGATCGAGGAGGACGTAGTCCGAGTTGCTGTTGATCATCTCCTCGTA
>JADGNV010000027.1 GCA_017883285.1 Candidatus Aminicenantota bacterium
GCGGGACCGTCCTCGCGGCCCGCACCTTCCGTCACGAGGAAGGTGGTTCCATCGTCGGTCGGCTTGGGCAGGCCCGGGTCGCGCAGGCCGTTATGGGCCGGCACCGATTCCCACTGGCCGACCAGACTCACGGCGCCCGGCACCTTCAGATGGCCCGCAAAGAAGTAGTTGCCGCGGGGGGCATCGACGACTCCCCCGCCGCGCCCGGCGGCCTCATCCAGAGCCCTCTGGAACGAGGCCGTATCATCGGTCTTCCCATCGCCGACCGCGCCGAAATCGCGGACGTTGAGATGGCCCGGGCCAGAAGCCTGGACTCCCCTGCCGGAACAGGCCTGGAACAAAAAATGACTCGAGAAGAGGAGAGCGAGCAGGGCGTATCGTTTCATGGCGGTCCTATTTCGCCCGCACCAATTCCAAAGCGCCCTCGTCCGCACGGGCGTCTGCCGGAAAGGCCTTCGGATCGTCGGCATGTTTCAGGATAAGCGCCTGCAGCTCCGCGGTCGGCGCGGTGAGGACGTACCCGCTTTCGGTCTTGACATGGGCCAGTGTGATCTGCCCATTTTCGATCGCCTTGGAGATCCAGCCCTCGTCGAGGAAGACCAGCTTGAGCGAGTCTTTCGCCAGCCAGGCGCGCGCCACCGTATGGGCCGGGATCAGGTGGGCGGTGAGCCAGTCGTTGTGCGGCATGGAAGAGTCGTTATCAGCAGGATAAAAATCAAGGAAAAGGATTTCGCCAAGCCGGCCGAGTCTAGCCTGAAAATACGCCGTGTCGCCCGGGCGTTTCTCGGTTTTCTGGCCGAGGTTCAGCTCGTACTCCGCCTGCCTCTGGACGAGCCGATAGGTCTTGCCCTCCGCCACCTCGAAGGTCCATGTGTCCTCGCCGCCATCCTCCTTCCATGTTCCGACCAGGTCGGGTTCGGAGACGAGGAAGCGGTCCTCGAACAGCGGCAGGAGGGACCAAACAAATGAAAACTGGGATATCATCGATAAGGCCAAAACCAGCCATCTCAGGGTTCTCATGCATTCCCCCTCTCTCAAGCTCAGCTCGCGCACTGCGACGGCCGGCCCGATTATCGGTTCGGCCTATCGTGATGTCAAGCTGGGGACGGGCCCCGCAGCCGGCCAGCCGCCCATTTGACTCCTTTTTTCTTTCTTGCTAGTGTACCCCCAAGCGTGCCCGAAGGGGGAACTCGGCATGGGGACGAGCGGGCCGGCCAAGGTCATAGGCCGGCTAGTCAAGATCAAGCCCGGTGAGAAAAAGCTCGCCGTTCTGATCTTCTCCTACTTCTTCCTCATCGCCGCCCCGTACACCATCATCAACGCCCTCCGCACGAGCAACTTTCTGTTCAAAGAAGGCGTCGGATGGCTCCCTGTCGTCTACCTCCTTGCGGTCGTGGCGACGGGCCTGATCGTCCTCCTTCAGTCCCGGATCAAGGTCCGGAAGTCCATCCGGATCTTGATCATTCCCAGCCTCGTCTTCTTCGCCGTGTCGGGGCTCCTGCTCCAATGGGTCATGCAAACCGATTACGGCCGCCGCAGCGTGTTCCTGATCTACTTCTATTGGGTCTGGGCGAGTGTCCTGATCATCGTCCTCATCACCGGATTCTGGATGACGGTCAACGAGGTCTACAATCCCAGGCAGGCCAAGCGTTTGATCGTCTTCCTCAACAGCGGCGGCTTGTTGGGCAGCGTCCTGGGCGGTCTGCTGGTCATGTTCCTGTCCGAGGGACCCATGGGGGCCTTCCTGCTGCCTCTGGCTTGCATCATGCTGTTCGGTTGCGTGGGGGTCGTGAACGCCATTTTCAGACTCCACGAATCCGGCGCTCCGGAGGCCGGCGAATCCGCGAAAGAGCATCCGGAAAGGCCGGAGGCCGGTGTCCTGAAGAGTCTCCGGGCGGTCCGAAAAGACAGGTTTCTCGTGCTCATCGCGGGGATCGTGGCCATCGGGATCGTCGTCTCGACGTGTATCGAATTCCAGTTCCTCTCGGCCGCTTTTGGTCACTACGGCAGCCAGGAGACCTTGCAGGCCTTCTTCGGCTTTTTCGAGGCCGCCCTGACCGTCTTCGCGTTCTTCCTGAACTTCCTGATGGCCGGCTTTTTGCTGAGAAAGCTGACCGCGCCGCATACTCTGCTCCTGACACCCGCCGCTCTCCTGGCCGGCTCGGTCGCCCTGCTCCTGACGCCTTTCGGCCTCATGTCCGGAGTTTTCATCAGGGGCCTGGATGAAGGGCTGGCCTTCTCCGTGAACCATCCCTTCCGAGAGATCATGTACATCCCCATCCCCGCCCGTCTCCGGCACCAGGCCAAGGCTTTCATCGAGATGTTCGTCAGCCAGTTCGCCAAGGTGGCGGGGGCGATCGTCCTCCTCGCGTTCGCGTTCCTCATGAACAAAAAGGTCGAGGGGCTCACGCCACGGTTCGACCCACAGCTGGCCCGGTACCTCAGCTGGGTTGTCATCGCCTTGCTCATCCCCTGGATCCTGATCGGGTTCAAGGTCGGGAAGGAGTATCTCGTCGCACTCAGAGAGAACATCCAGCCGCTGTGGGACCCCGCCGAACTCGGATTGTCGGAAAAAGTCGACGTCGAGTACGCCAAGCTGGTCTTCGACACGGTCGACAGCCAGAGCTACAGCTCGGCCCTCTACGCCCTCCATCTCTTCGACCTTTTGGCGCAGGACAAGCTCAGCCCCGATCTCAAAAAAGTCATCGCTGCCAAGGCCGGGGAGGTCCGGGCCAAGGCCCTGAGCGACCGGCTCGAAGAGGGGGCGGCCGCCCTGTTCCCGGAGGCCCTCGACGAGCTCCCGGTCGAGATCATCAAAACCGAGATCCCCATCATTCTTTCCTCGGACGCCTACCAACGCGTGATGAGATCCTATGCGGATAAGATCCTGGAACAAGGGCCGGGGGCGGAAGTTGAGAAGATGGAATTGGCCAAGGCCATCGGCCTGATGGGCCCCGATTCCCTCCTGGCGGGGTGCCTCACCCGGCTCGTCGACGACGCCAGCCCGGGAGTCTCCGGCTTCGCCCTGAAGAGCGCGGCCCGGCTCAGGAAAGAGGATGACATCCCGGCCATCATCCGGAAGCTGAGCGTCCCCGCCAACTTCGAGGACGCCGTCGAGGCGTTGCGAGCGTACGGCGACAAAGCCGTGGGCTCGCTCGAAAGGCGACTGCTCGACCGCTCCGCCGGATTCAACGAGCGCGTGGCGGCGGCCGAGGTTCTGGGACGGATCGGCACGCGGCGGGCCGTCCGGTCGCTGACGGAAGAGCTGGAGTACGGCACCGGCGAGCTCGACAAGGGGATCATCGACGTCCTGGACCGTCTTCGCACCGAGCACGGGACCATCCCGCTGTCGGAAGCCGCGGCCCGGAGGAAAACCTATGCTCTCATCGGGAAATTCTGCCGCGACTTCATCGACCTGCAAGAGAGCGTTCCGGGCCCGGACGAGGTGAGGAGCAAGCCCGAATTGGTCAAGAACCTCGAGGTCACGTTCGGCAACATCTTCAAGCTGCTGGGCCTCTATTATCCCCAGGCGGACATCCGCAGGGCCTATCAGAACATCACCACCGGCACCCGGAATTCGGTCGCCACCGCGGTCGAATGGCTCGACAACGCCCTCGACAAGGACCTGCACGCCGTCCTCCTGCCGCTCGTGGATGACCTGAACGTGCAAGAGAAAACGGACAAGTTCCGGAAGATCCTCGGATCCCTCGGCGATCTGTAGCCGGGATGGCCAGATCGGGGCACTTGAAATCCGGTCCCGAGGGGCGTACTTATTAGGTATGAAGATCCCGCCGTTAGACATCGGGGACATCCATGTGCCGTTCCCTCTCATTCAGGGCGGCATGGGCGTCCGGGTTTCCTTGGCCCGCCTGGCCGCGGCTGTGACCAA
>JADGNV010000028.1 GCA_017883285.1 Candidatus Aminicenantota bacterium
AGCGCCGCCCTCGTTCAAAAGGACCCGGAAATCGTCGCGGATTGAGGCATATTCCCGGAACCAGCCGAACTTGGCCTTTTCGGCGGCGATCTTGTCGCGGCCGTCCTTCAGACGGCCCTGGAACCGGTCGTAATCCTGGGGAGCGTAAGAAGAAACACCGGTCCTCCGGAGGTCTTCCTCCAGGCGCTGGGCCTGTTGAACCTCCGGGGGTACCGGTGGCGTACTACACGCGAATGTGCCGCAGAGCAACCCGAACAGGAGGATTCCCGTTGCAGTGACAGGCGCTTTCAACGGGAACCGCTAATCGGGCCGGGAAGGGGAATTCCCTTACTTCTTGACGCCCTTGACTTTGTCGATCGCGGCCTGGACCTGCTCGGCGACCTTGGCCGCGGCGGCCGATACGGACTTGGCTTTGTCCTGGGCGGCGATGTAGTCCTGGACGTCGATGGCCTTCTGGATGTCGGCGAACGCGGTTTCGGCGCCGGCCAGATCACCCTTCAGAGCTTCGAGATCCTTCGCGGTGCCCTTGCCCTTGGGGGCCTTGTCGAGGAGGGCCTTGGCGGCGTCCAGCCCTTTGCGGGCTTCACCCTGGAGCGAAACGGCCAGGTTCTTGGCGGCTTCGACCTTCGCGGGGAGAGCGGCCTTCAGAGCGTCGGCGTCGGTCTGGACCTTGGCCAGCATTTCCTTGGCGGGGCCGAACTTCTTGAAGAACTTCTTGTCCTGGGTGGCCACTTCGTCCATGGCAACCTTGAGGTCGGCGTCGAGCTTCTTGTACTCGTCCACGGCATACTTGTCCGCGCCGGCTTTCATCACGCCTTCGATGGCGGCTTTGGCGTTGTTGATCTGCTCGGTGGGCTGCTTGCAAGCGATGAGCGCCACGGCGATCGCCAACACCAGAACGACATGTTTCTTGATGCCTTTCATGATCTGTTCCTCCTTTTCATGAACATGGCTTGTGTAAGAAAAATTTTTACACTCATCCAGAGAAAATTTCGCCATCCTTTTGGGGTGAAGAAAAATGCTCCTCCGGACTAACCTTCAATGTACCAAATTCCGGGCGGAAAGTCCATGGGAAAATGAAAATTTCTTCGCACCTCTTACTTGTCTGGGTCGCCGATGAATCCTTCCTTCATCATCCATTGGACCTCGTCCCGGGAGGCTTTAATAATGTCGGCCGCCATCTTGTACCGCTCATCGGCCGGGATGTTGAATCGGGCGACGCCCTGCTCGATGGCCTTCGATCCGACGGCCACGGCCTCGCGCGGGAAGAGTTCCCATTCGTCCATGTTGGGGATGATGTAGTCCTCGCGCAGGCCCTTGTCCTCGGCGACCTTGGCCAACTCGAAAGCGGCGGCGATGCACATCTCATCGGTGATGGTCTTGGCCCGGACGTCGAGCGCGCCGCGGAAAATGCCGGGGAACCCGAGAGAATTGTTGACCTGGTTCGGGAAATCCGACCGGCCCGTGGCCACGATCCGCGCGCCGGCTTCTATGGCCTCCCAGGGCCAGATCTCGGGCACCGGGTTCGCCTCGGCGAAGACGATGGAATTCTTGGCCATGGTCTGCACCCACTCGGGCTTGATCGTACCCGGTCCGGGGGTGGAGCAACAGATCAGGACGTCGGCGCCCTTGAGGGCGTCGGGGATCCGGCCCTGTTTGCACTTCGGGTTCGTGCGCAGGCAGATGTCCCATTTTTCCTTGAATTTGGCCTGGAGATTGTCCCGGTCCGCGCGGTCACGGGAAAGGATTCCCTTGGAATCGACCGAGAGCATGTGTTCGGGGCTGACGCCGGCCTTCATCATCAACCGGGCGATGTTGATGCCCGCTGCGCCCGAGCCGACGACCGTGCACTTGGCTTCGCGGATGTCCTTTTTGACGATCTTGAGGGCGTTGATCAGTCCGGCCACGGTCACGCAGGCCGTGCCCTGCTGGTCGTCGTGCCAGACCGGGATGGTGCACTGTTCGCGCAGGATTTCGAGGATCTTGAAGCACTTCGGCTGGGCGATGTCCTCCAGGTTGAAGCCGCCGAACGTCGGCTGAAGGGCCTTGCAGATGTCGATGATCTTGTCGGGGTCCTTTTCGTCGAGGCAGAGCGGGAACGCGTCCACGCCGCCCAGGTACTTGTACAGGAGGCCTTTGCCTTCCATGACCGGCAGCCCGGCCTCCGGGCCGATGTCGCCCAGGCCGAGCACCCGGGTGCCGTCGCTGATGACGGCCACATTGTTCCATTTGTTGGTATAATCGTAGACCTTGTCCTTGTCCTGGGCGATCTCCTTGCAGACCGCGGCGACGCCGGGCGTATACCAGACGGCAAAGTCGTTGAAATCGCGGACCCGGCACTTGACCGAAACGCCCACTTTGCCTTTGTAGAACTTATGAAGGCGGGGAGCATTTTCCGACGGTTCGAGGGCTTTCTTGAGCAGTTCCTCGACGGTGACCTTTTTCATGATTATGATTCCTCCTGAATATGATGGAATAGGAAGAATTGTTATATATTCGAACGAGCCCGAAAGTCAACTCGCGGCGCCGGATAATCCCGAGCCTACCTTCCTTAACAGGCCCAATCTGCCTCCTTAAGGTGAATTGAGCGGCCAGCGGGTCATTTCAGGAGTTTGTCGAGGCCGAAGATCAGGTCGTCGTGGGAGGTTTGGGCGATGTCGATGATGCCGGTGTCCATCCGGATGGCGTCCTCGGGGCACGCCTCGACGCAGAAGCCGCAGAAGCAGCAGCGGTTCAGGTCGATGACGAACGAGGACGGATATTTCTGGATTTCGGGATCCGGATCCTCCGCCGCCTCGATGGCGATGCACTCCGACGGACAGACCGTGGCGCAGAGCATGCAGGCCACGCAACGCGGCTTGCCCCCTTCGCGGGTCGTCAGCCGATGGAGGCTGCGGTGCCGGACGGCCAAAGGCTTTTTCTGTTCGGGATACTGCCAGGTGACCGCTCCGGCCCGGCGGGTCCGGATGTGGAACAGCCGCAGGATATGGAAGACCATGTTCACCACGAAATGACGGGTGGTGATCAAGGCCCCCCGAATCAGCTCCCAGAAATAGCCCAGCGCTTTGATCATGTCACAAACTCAGCACGACCGCCGTCCCGACGATGTTGAGGAGGCTCAGGGGGACGAACATCTTCCAGCCCAGATCCATAAGCTGGTCGTAGCGTAACCGGGGATACGTCCACCGGATGAGGATCTGCAGCCAGCAAAAGAAGAAAACCTTGAGATTGAAGGCCGCGACCTGGAAGACGGTCACGAGCCAGGGCGCCACATGCCACGTCCCGCCCCAGGGAAACGAGAACCCGCCCACTCCGAGCCAGGGGACCTGCCAGCCCCCGAAGAACAGCGTCGTCATGAGGGCCGCCACGATCAGGATCTCCATGAAATCCGTAAACATGAACATGCCCCACTTCAGGCCGCCGTACTCGGCGAAGAAGCCGATGATCTCGGACTCCCCTTCCGGCATGTCGAAGGGGACCCGCTTCGTCTCGGCCAGGGCCGCGAGAAAGAAAATCAGACAGCCGAGCGGCTGAATGACGACCCCCCACTTGGGCAAAAAGCCGAAGAGAAGCGCCCCCTGGGCCCGGACGATCTCGGACATCCGGAGCGAGGGGAAGACCATGATCAGACCGATGAGCGACAGCCCGAGCGAGACTTCATAGGAGATGAGCTGCGCCGCGCCGCGGACCCCGCCGAGGAGGGCGTAGCGGCTGTTCGAGGCCCAGCCGCTGACGAGGATGCCGTAGATTCCGAGCGAGAGCATGGCCAGGATGAAGAGCAGTCCGATGTTGCCGTCGAAGACCTGGAGGCTGATGGTCTTGCCCCCGATGCGGATGTCGTCGCCGAAGGGCACCGCCGCCACCGTGACCGCCACGAAGAAGAACGACAGGAACGGGGCGATGGTATGGAGGGCCTTCCGGGAGAACGGCGGAACGAAGTCCTCCTTGAAGATCATCTTGATCGCGTCGGCGAACGGCTGGAACAGGCCGAGGATCTGGAAGCCGAAGAACGAAGCCCGGTTGGCGCCGACCCTGTCCTGGATGACCGCGCTCTCCTTGCGCTCGGCCCAGGTGAGGTACAGGGCCAGGACGAGGAACCAGACGAGCGCCAGCACGATCTTGATGAGGACGATCCAAATGTCGGTCATGCCGTGGCCCCGAAGAACGGGATCTCCTTTGCAAGCGCTTCGAAGACGGTCCGGGCGGACGCGGCCCGGCAATAGAGATCAGACCGGAGGCCGATCTCCCGGGCCAAGTCCTGGAGAATCCAAAGCTCCGGCCGGACGTCGGGACAGGGGCGCGCCGCGGCGGCGAACCGCTGGATCCGGCCGTCGGCGTTCGTGAACGAACCCTCCTTCTCGGCCGGCGTTGCCGACGCCAGGACACAGTCGGCGAGGGACTCCAGGCCGGCGAGGTGCGACGTCACGAGGACCTTGAGCGCGATCTTGTCGAACGCGGCCCGGAGCTCATCTCCGCCGAAATGGGCAGCGAGGTGAGGGCCGAAGATAATCAGGACCTCGGTCTCCCGGCCCAAGGCCTCGAGCGACGGCAGCGCGAGATCGAATCCCAGCTCGGTCGCGCCCCGCCGGTTCGGAGCGCGGTCCGGACGGAGGAGCATCGCGTCGCCTTCGCCTGGCTTCGGATCGACGACGAACAGGCGGCTCACGTTCAAGTCGTCGCGGAAGATCTTTTGGATCAGATACAGCTCTTCGTTCGTCAGCCATCCGGAGGCGGCGACCGCCGCCCGGCCCGTCCGGCCGCTCTCGCGGAGCGCCTTGAGCTTCTCGCCGAGGACGATCCGGACCTTGTCCCAGCTCAGCTCGGTCTTCGCCCCGCCTTTGTTCCAGAACGGCCGGTCGCTCCGGCCCGTGTTCTGGGCTTCGACGAACCCGTATCGGCCGTAGTCGCAGATCCACGGCCCGTTGACGGCCTCGTTCACCCGGGGCCGGATGCGATGGACCTTGGCCGAACCCGGCACCCGGGGGAAGCCCGGATGATAGTCGATGTAGATATTGCAGCCCCGGCTGCAGTGCGGGCAGACCGACTCGCCCCGCGCCAGGAACCAGGGGCGCGTCTTGAACCGGAAGGTCGTGTCCGTGATCGCGCCCACGGGGCAGAGGTCAACCAGGTTGCCGGAATAGCCGTTCCGGACCGGCTTTCCGTCGTAGATCCCGATTTCGGAGTGGATGCCCCGCTCGAAGAGCCCGAGCTCGTGGGTCTTGGTGATTTCGGACAGAAACCGGACGCAGCGCGTGCACTGGATGCAGCGCTCCCGGTCGAGGAGGAGCTTTTCGCCGATGGGGAGCCGCTTCTCCCGCTTTTCCTTGGCTTCCCGGAAGACGCTCTCCGTCAGGCCGTAGTCGGAGGCATAATCCTGGAGCTTGCACTCGCCCGCCTTGTCGCAGATCGGGCAGTCGAGCGGGTGCTCGGCCAGCAGGAATTCGAGCACACCCCGCCGCGCTTCCCGGACGATGGGCGATTGGGTCGAGACCTTCATCCCCTCGCGGACGATCGTGGAGCAGCCTAATTCGAGCTTGGGGCTGCCCTCGATCTGGACCAGGCAGAGGCGGCAGCTCCCCTCCGGGACGAACGCCGGATGGAAGCAAAAATGGGAGATGGCGATACCGGCCCGCTCCGCGGCCTTGAGGACGGTCGTGCCCTCGGCGACCTCGACCGGCCGTCCGTCGATCAGCAGACTGATCATGGCCGGACAGGACTCCTTTCAAGCGTCGCTTCGAGCTCAGTCCGAAATTTCTGGGCGATAGCCGTTACGGGCATGGCCGCCGCGTCGCCGAGCGGGCAGAGGGTCCGTCCCTTGATGTTGCCCGCCAGCCGGATGAGCGTGTCCACGTCGCCCCTGGTCCCCCCGCCGGCGGCCATCCGCTCGACGATCTTGTGGATCCAGGAAGTGCCGAGGCGGCACGGCGTGCACTGGCCGCAGGATTCATGGGCGTAGAACTTGGCGACCTTCCGGAGGACATGGAGGATCGGCGTCCCCTCGTCGATGACGATGATCGCCCCGGAGCCGAGCATCGACCCCGCCGCGGCGATCGAATCCACGTCCATCCGGACGTCGATCTCGTCGGCCCGCAGGATGGGCGACGACATGCCGCCCGGGATCACCGCCTTGAGCTTTTTCCCGTCTTTCATCCCGCCGGCGTGGGTGGTAATGATTTCGCGGAGGCTCGTGCCCGCGGGGAGCTCGTAGAGGCCCGGCTTGGCGACCGCCCCGCTGACGCCGAACAGGCGGGTCCCGCCGTCCTTCGGCAGGCCCTGCTCCAGGAACCAGGCCGCGCCCTTCTGGACGATGAACGGCACGTTGGACAGCGTCTCGACGTTGTTGATGACGGTCGGGCACTGGAACAGGCCGACGAGCGCCGGGAAGGGCGGCTTGAGCCGCGGGTTGCCCCGCTTGCCTTCCAGGGACTCGAGGAGCGCGGTCTCCTCGCCGCAGATATAGGCGCCCGCGCCCCGGTGGACGACGAGGTCGAGGTCGAACCCAGCGCCGAGGATGTTCCGACCGAGATAGCCCTTGGCATACGCCTCGGCGACGGCCTGTTCGAGGCGCCGGGCGATCATCTCGTATTCGCCCCGGATGTAGACATAGGCGGAATGGATGCCCACGGCATAGGCCGCGAGGACGATGCCCTCGATGAGGAGATGGGGATTGTGGTTCAGGATGTACCTGTCCTTGAACGTGCCGGGCTCGCCTTCGTCGGCGTTGACGCAGAGATACTTGGGCTTGTCCGTGCCCTTGGGGATGAAGCCCCATTTGACGCCGGCGGGAAACCCGGCCCCTCCCCGGCCCCGGAGGTTGGCCTTCTTGACCTCCTCCTGGACCTGCTCGGGCTTCATTTCGGTCAGGGCCTTTTTCAGGGCCTGATATCCGCCGCGGTCGAGGTAGGCTTCGATCCGATGGAGATGCTCCAGCCAGAGGAGCTCGGTCAGGATCTTGGGCGCCTTGGTCATGCCAGCCCCTCGAGGATCCGGTCGATCCCGGCCGCATCCAGGTTCCCGTAATAGTCGAAGTTGATCATCAGGCAGGGCGCCTGTTCGCAGGCCCCGAGGCACTCGACGCCGGTCAGCGTGAACTTGCCGTCGGCGGTGGTCCCGCCCAATGAGATCCCGAGACGGGCCTCGAGGTGTTCGACCAAGCCGTCTCCCCCGGCGAGGGAGCAGCTCAGGTTGGTGCAGACCTGGATGTGATATTTTCCGACGGGCGACCGGCGGAACATCGTATAGAACGTGACGACTTCGCGCACTTTGACGGGCAGGATGCCGAGGCGCTCGGCCACGGCCTGTTCGTCCTCGGCCGAGAGGAACCCCTTCTCGTTCTGGACGAGGTGCAGGACGGGAAGGAGCGCGGCCTGCTTGGCCGGATAGCGGGCCGCGAGATCGTCGATCTTTTTCGCCAGGGCGGCGGAGAGTACGGGACTCATCGGTCGAGCTCCCCGCCGATCATGTTCATCGAGCCGAACGTCGGAATGACGTCCGCGATCAGGCGTCCCTGGATGAGCTTCTCGAGCGCGGCTACGACGTGAAAGCATGGGCCGCGGAGGTGGAGGCGATACGGACGGTCCGTGCCGTCCGAGACGATATAGTAGCCCAGCTCTCCGTTGCCGCCCTCGACGGCGAAATAGACCTCGCCCTTGGGCGGCCGGATGCCTTGGCCCTTCATGAAGAATTTGAAATGCGTGATCAGTCCCTCGATCGAGGTGTAGGTCTCTTCCTTGGCGGGGATGACCGCGCGCGGGTCGTCGGCCAGGATCTCCTTGAGGACGGCCCGTTCCGAGCCCTCGAGGTTCGGCGAGAGCTTGATGCCGCGGCCGGACTTCCGGGACCGGGCTTCGCGGATGGCCTCGGCCGGAGGCATGCCCTCGGCCATGAGCGCCGCGCCGGGCTTAGGGATCAGGGCGACGCACTGCTCGACGATCCGGAGGCTCTGCTCCACCTCCAGCATCCGGACCATGTAGCGGTCGAAATTGTCGCCCCGCTCGCCGAGCGGAACATCGAATCGGCAGCGGTCATAGACGAGATACGGCTGGGCCTTGCGGACGTCGTAGAGGACGCCGGTCGACCGGAGGCAGGGTCCCGTCCAGCCGTAGGCGATCGCGTCGTCGCGGGACATGACGGCCACGTCGCGCGTCCGGTTGAGGAAGATCTTGTTCTTGTCGAGGAGGCCGTGGACGTCCTTGAGGACCTTCCGCGTTTCGACGAGCGCGGTCTTGACGTGAGTCTCGTAATCCGGGTGGAGGTCGGCCCGCACCCCGCCGATGCGGATGTAGGACGTCGTCATCCGGGCGCCGGTCGTCTGCTCGATGACGTCCCAGAGGTATTCCCGCGCTTTCATCGTATAAAGGAAGGCGGTGAACGCGCCGCACTCCATGGACATCGCCGCGAGGCAGGTCAGATGGTCGGAAACCCGCGAGACTTCGCTCAGGATGACCCGGATGTATTGGGCCCGCTCCGGCACGGCCAGGCCGAGCATTTTCTCCATGGTCATCGCGTAGCCGAGGTTGTTGATCAAGGGCGAGACGTAATTCAGCCGGTCGGTGTAGATCAACAGGTTGAAGTAGCTCCGGTTCTCGCAGGTCTTCTCGAAGCCGCGGTGGAGGTAGCCGAGCTCGACCTCGGAATTGACGATCCGCTCGCCGTCGAGCTCGAGCATGATCCGGATCGTGCCGTGCATGGCCGGGTGGGACGGCCCCATGTTGAGCAGGAGGCTGTCCGGCCGGGCTGCGCTCTCGAAACGGGTCGGCATGCTAGGGTTTCCTCAGGGGCAGGCGCGGCTGGCGGTGCCGCAGGGCGTAGTCTTTGCGGAGCGGATGGCCTTCGAAGCCGTCGTACATGAACAGGCGGCGGAGGTACGGGTGGCCTTCGAACGTGACCCCGAACATGTCGAAGGCCTCGCGCTCGAGCCAGTCCGCGTTCTTCCAGATCGGGGTCAGGGACGCGACCTCCGGGTTCACCTCGCCGACGGAGAGCTTGATCCGGATCCGGCGGTTGCGGGAAATCGACAGCAGATGATAGACGATTTCGAAGCGCTCGGCCCGGTCGGGATAATCGACGACCGTCAGGTCGAGGAGCATCGTGAAATCGTAGGGGGCGGCCCGGAGGACGTCCATGACCTCGCGGAGCGCGGACGGCCGGATGACGATCGTATCGTCGCCGAAGGGCGAGGAGGCGTCGAGGGCCCGGTCGGCGAGCGCCTCCCGAAGCCCGGTCAGGACGTTTTTTTCTTCCATCGCCAATCGTGCTCTTGCTTCTGGATTTTCTGCTGGAGCTTTAGGAGGCCGTCCAGGATCATCTCCGGCCGCGGGGGGCAGCCGGGGACGAAGATGTCCACCGGGATGATCTGGTCGATCCCCTGGAGGACCGCGTAGTTGTCGTAGATGCCGCCGCTCACGGCGCAGGCGCCGATGGCGATCACCCACTTGGGCTCGGTCATCTGGTCATAGACCGTCTTGAGGACCGGGGCCAGCTTCTGGGTGACCGTGCCGACGACCAGGATGAGGTCGGCCTGCCGTGGCGTGAAGCGCGTCCAACCGGCCCCGAAGCGGTCAATGTCGAAATGGGCGCAGGCCGCGGACATGTATTCCATGCCGCAGCAGGCGGTGACGAAGGGGTAATGGAACAGCGAGAATTTTCGGGCCCAGCCCAGCATATAATTGAACCGCGTGGCTATGAAATTTCCCGGCATGGGCTCAATCCCAGATGAAGGCGCCTTTTTTCCAGGCGTAGATGAACCCCGAGACCAGGACGCCGCCGTAGGAGGCCATGATGACGGCGGCCGGGCCCTTCATCTCCCGGAAGATGAGCGCCCAGGGAAAGAAGAACACGACCTCGACGTCGAACAGGAGGAAGATGAACGCCACGAGGGCGAACTTGATCGGGAAGGGCTTGATCCCGTCCTGGAGATAGGGGCTGCCGCACTCGAACGGCGTTTCCTTGGCGGGGTTGGTTTTCTTCGGTCCGAGGAGCGCGTTCATGAAGACGAGGACGACGCCCAGAAGACCGAAGATCAGAAAAACGAATATCAGCTCCATGACGATCCTTTTCTGCGGACGGAAATATTATATGAATGCGCGGTTTTTTGCAATCCTCTTTTTCACCCGATTTCGGCCCTCAACGGATGAGCCAGGCCCGGACTCCGTTGCTGCGGGCTTGGCTCACCCGTTGAGGGCGTGGATGGCCTCGCCCCGGACTTTGAGGGCGGCTTCCAAGACGGCTTCCGAAAGCGTCGGATGGATGTGGACCGCCTCCCCCACGTCGGCGACGGTCAGGCCCTTGTGCATGGCCAGCGTCAGCTCGGCGAGGAGCTCGCTCGCCGACGGGCCCAGGATGTGGGCGCCCAGAATCCGGTCCTCGGCGTCGGCCACGATCTTGACCAAGCCCTCGGGATTGTCCATAGTGAGCGCCCGGCCGTTCGCCTGGAACGAGAACGTCCCCGTCCGGACCCCTTCGGTGCGCGCCCGCGCCTCCTCCTCCGTCCACCCCACCGAGGCGAATTCGGGCTCGGTGAAGACGGCCATGGGCAGGGCGCGGAGGTCGACCGGCGCCCGGCGGCCGGCGATGGCCGCGGCCGCGGCCAACCCCTCGTGCGAGGCCTTGTGGGCCAGGAGCTTTCCGCCGATGAGGTCGCCGATGGCGTAGATGCCGGGGACGCGCGTCTCGAGGAACTCGTCGACCTCGACGAAACCCTGCTTGGAGATCGGGACGAAGGCCGGTCCGGCATGGATCGACTCGGAGTTGGGCCGGCGGCCCGTCGCCAGGAGCACGCGCTCGGCGCCGAACTCGAACGGAGCCTGCGTTTTCAGGTTGGTTCCTTGGCAAACCGCGCGTCCCTCCTCGATCGCACAGCTCTCGATCCGCATCCAGGTGTGGACCTTCAAGCCCTGCATCTTGAGGACGCGCTCCAGCCGGGCGCCCATCTCCCGGTCGCAGCCGGGCAGGACGGTCGGCAGGATCTCGAGGACGGTCACGTCCGTCCCCATCCGACAACAGATCGTGGCCATCTCGATGCCGATCGCCCCCGCCCCGATGACGATCAGGGACGCCGGCAAGGATTCCCATTCGAGCACCTCGCGGCTCGTGACCACGGTCCGCCCGTCGGGCCGGAGGAACGGGAGCTCGGCCGGCCGGCTGCCCGTCGCCAGGATGACCGCGCCCACTTCGTAGACCGCCTCCCCGTCCTTGCCGCGGGCGACGACGGTTCTCTCGTCTCGGATCGCCGCCCGCGATTTCACGAGCTCGACGCCGTTGCGCTGGAGAAGGAATTCCACGCCGCGGACGAGCCGGTCCACGACCTTGCGCTTATCTTCCTGGACCTTCGCCCAATCGCAACCGATTTGGTCGAGCGGCCCGGTGAGCGTCTTGCTCGTCCGGACCTCCCGGACCACGCGGGTCTGGTGGAGCAGATGTTTCGTGGGAATGCAGCCGTAGTTCATGCACGTGCCGCCGACCGCGTCCTCTTCGAAAAGCACGACCGACTTCTTGAGCTGCGCGCAGCGGATGGCGGCCGTGTAGCCGCCCGGACCGCCGCCGAGGACGGCAACGTCTTTCTTGATGACCATGTCTTCAGCCTCCGATCGGAGTTTGAGCGAGATCCGATTCTATCATAAACAGCGCGGCCGGCGCAGAACCTCCCCTCCCCGGCTTGACTTGCCCGGGGAATGATTAGAAAATACTACGACTTTCAAATCCGAGGAAGGGTGAAAAGCGTTTTGCCGTCCCAAAATAATCGGCCATGGCTCGTCCCGGTCTTGGCGCTGGTCCTTCTCGCCGCAGCCTGGACGCCCGTCCGGGCAGACGAGACCGCGATCCTCCACGGCCGCGTCTTCGATGCCCAGCGCCTTCCCCTGCCCGGCGCCGTTGTCACGGTCGAAGGCCGGGCGTCGCTTTCGGTCCGGACCGACGAGGACGGCGCCTTCGCCCTGGCCGGACTCGCGGCCGGGGTCTATGCGGTCCGCGTGGAAGCGCCCGCCCGCGTCCCCCAGCGGATCGAAATCCTGACGCTCGAGCCCGCCGCGCGTCTCTATGTGCGGTTCGTCCTCCAGGCGTCCGGAAAGCCGCCTCTCCCGGGCGAGGACCCGCTCGTCCTGGACGAATCGCCGCTCGCCACCCGGACGACGATCTCCGCACCCCAGATCGAGAACCTGCCCTCCGCCCATTCGGTCTGGTCGCTCATCGAAAACCAGGACTTCGCGGCCACGACCAACCGGATCGACGTCGGCGGCCTTTGGGAAACGCGGCCCGCTCTGTTCAGCGCGCGCGGCGCGACGTCCTGGACCCAGAACGTCTATATGTTCAACGGCATGGACGTCTCCGATCCTTACACGACGGGACGGCCGCTGTTCGTTCCGGACTTCTTCAGCCTCGCCGCGACCCAGATGAGCAACGCCGACCACCCGGCCGCGGCCTTCCACCCGGGCGGCATTTTGACTCTTATTCCCCGGGACGGGACCCCGGACTTCCGCGGCGGATTCTCGGGATACTTCATCGACAAATCCATGTCGGCGTCCAACATCACTCCGGACATCCGGCAGGGGGGCCTGTTCGAGAGCCACACGATCAACAACCTGACCGAATTCAACCTCCATTTCTCCGGCCCGATCTCCGGACCCGCCCTCCAGTTCTTCGCTTCGGCCACGACGCAATCCGTGAACCGGAATACCGCCGATTTCGAGCGCGACGACACCTCGCTCCTGTATTCGGGCTTCGTCCATGTCCGCTACGAGCGGCCGGGGTCCGTGTTCCGGTTTATCTGGATCGGACAGAAGATCTCGGACCCGACGCTCGGCGCCGGCCGCTCCGTCCCGTTTGCCTCGACAATCCGACAGAGCGACGCCTCCAACATTCTCCAGGTTATTTGGGAGACCCCTCCCCAGGAGGCGCACCGGTTCAGGGCAGGGCTCGGCTACGCCGGTCTCCGGTCCTCCGGCGAATTCCAGGGGGGATCGGTCGGACCCCGGACGTTCGATCTCTTCCAGACGGCAGCCGCCGCTCCCCAGGCAGGCAGCGACTCGCGGACGCGGGTCTCGGGATACTTCGAGGGCGAATCCGTCTTCGACAACGTCCTCGGGGCCGACCATCTTCTGGAGTACGGAATCCGGGCCTCCGCCGAAAGCGCCGCCTCGCGCCTGGATGTCCGGGACAACCTTTATTTATATACGTTCAACGGAGCGCCGGCCCAGGTGGCCTTCGTCGACGCGCCCCGCGAGGAGCGCGAGACCGGGGCTACGCTGAACCTCTATGCGCGCGAGACGCTCCGCTTCGGCCGTTTGGCCGTGTTTTTCGGGGCCAACCTCGGCCTAAGCCGAGCGAGCAATTCCGCGGCGTCCGTCCGCTGGGCGAACCTCGCCCCCCATTTCGGCTTGGACGTTCCCTTGAGCGCGGGCGGGCGCTCGCGGTTGCGCCTGTCGGCCGCCCGCTATTATTTCACCCTGCCGCTGAACTATCTGGCCTACGGCAATCCGGACGCGCCCGGCCGGCGCGTTCATGCCTGGACCGACCTCAACCATGATCTCGTCTATCAGCCCGGCGAGGAAGGGCCGCTCCTCCGCCGCGAAGGTCCGCTCTACGGCGGCCTCGACCCCGCCGTCAAGCGGCCCTACACCGACGAGCTCGTCGCCGCCTGGATCAACGACCTCGGGCACGGATGGGTCTTCACCCTCGCCGGTTTCCAGCGCGAGACCCGGAACCTCGTCGCCACGATGAATACGGGAGTCACGACTTTGGATTACACCCCCGTGACGATCCAGGACGACGGCGACGACCGCATCCCGGGTTCGTACGATGATCTGACGTTTACCGTCTACGACCAGAATCCCGAGACCCTGGGCCGCGATTTCTTCCTCCTCTCGAATCCGGGCGGCCGGGTATCCCGCTACGTGGGGCTCGACCTGACGCTCCTTAAGCGGGCCGGGCCGGATTTCCTGTTCTATCTGGCCCTGACCGCGACCCATGCCGTGGCCACGACCAATCCCGGCAACACCGAATATGAAAATGACGAGGGGGTCCTCGGCCCCCTTTACGAAGATCCCAACGCGGCGATCAACGCCAAGGGCCGTCCCCGCTTCGACCGCGCCTACACGGGCCGGATCGGAGTCAGTTTCAAGGCGCTGTTCGGGACGCGGGTCGGCGCGGTCGTCAAATACTACGACGGCCAGCCCTTCGCCCGGAAGATCGTCGTCCCCGGGCTGAATCAAGGACTGTTCTACATCCAGGCCCATCCCCGGGGGGTGGCCCGATACGAATACAACATGACCGTCGACCTGCGGATCGAGAAGGACTTCACCTGGAAACAGGGGACGCTCCGCCTCTTCCTCGACGGATTCAACGTCCTCAACCGGAACCTGGCCACGTCCGAGAACGAATGGACCGGCCCCACGTTCCCGCTCCGCTACGCCACCGATATCCAGTCGCCCCGGGTCTTCCGGGTCGGCCTGAATTTCGAGTTTTAATGTCGTTTCGAGGAGTTCGCGATGCTCTTAACTCCTGAAAAGATCGTTTTCGTCCTGGTCATCCTCGCGACCGCGGCGCTCTTCTTCGCGCCGCTCGTCGCCCGCTACCGGATCGTCCGGGCCGGCCGCCCGGAGAACCGGTTCGACGGGATGGCCGGCCGGGTCTTCCATGCGCTCGGCAAGATCCTGTTCCAGCGCTGCACGCTGAAGAACGAGCGACCGTTCACCGGCCTGATGCACGTCTTCATCTTCTACGGCGCTCTGACGTTCGATACCCTGACCGTCAACCACACGCTGGAGGGTTTCCTCCCGAATTTCACCCTCTTCGGCCGATCGTCCTTCGGCGAGGCCTTCTCCCTGCTCGTCGACGTCTTCGCCGTCCTCGTCCTGGGGGGGGTCGCCTATTTCGCGGCGCGACGGTTCATCCTCAAACCGAAGTCCTACGCCACGACGCCCGGCGATTCGGCGATCATCTACATCGCCCTCACCCTGGTGACGCTCAGCTACCTGTATTTCGAAGTCTTTGCCATCGCCCACCACCCCGATACCGCCCGCCTGTCGTTTCTGGGCTCGGCCTTGGCGCGCGGCGTCGCCGCGTCCGGCCTGTCGGCCGCCGCCGTCGCGCTCCACGTCAAGATCGGGTGGTGGCTGCATGTCCTCTTCGTCTACGGATTCATCGCCTACGTCCCCCATTCCAAATATCTGCACATGTTCACCGGCTCCCTGAACCTCGTCTTCCGCGAGCCGGGCGCCGGACGTGTCGTCCGCGGACTGGACCTTGAAAAATCAGAGACCTTTGGAATCGAGAAGGCCCTGGATTTCACCTGGAAAGACAACCTCGACG
>JADGNV010000029.1 GCA_017883285.1 Candidatus Aminicenantota bacterium
CAACGTGAACCTGGAGATCTCGCTGATCACGGACGTGGCGATGGAGAAAGGGCTGCGGTTCGCGATCCGGGAGGGCGGGCGCACGGTCGGCGCCGGCACCGTCACCGAAATTTTGGAATAAGCGCGGCATCCGCGCCCGGCGCGGGCCGCATGAGAGACGGACATGAGAGACATCATCAGCCTGAGCTGTTCGGCGTGCAAGCGCCGCAACTACTCGAACACGCGGAATAAGAAGAAGCAGACCGAGCGGCTGGAGATCAAGAAGTACTGCCCGTTCTGCCGCAAGCACACGATGCACAAGGAAGTCAAATAAGGATCGGTCCGAGAGACACCCACAGGTGAGTAGCTCAATTGGTTAGAGCAGCGGTCTCCAAAACCGCAGGTTGCGGGTTCGAGTCCTGCCTCACCTGCCAACGCCCTCGGTCGACGCACGGACCCGCGCCCGGCGGCGCGAAGGCGGGGACTTCGGAAGGATAGGCACATCATGAGCGACAAAGAGAGATGGTATAAACGGTTCTGGACGTTCATAAAGGACTCGCGCGCCGAGCTCAAGAAGGTCACTTGGCCCTCGCGCAAGGAGGTCACCAGCACGACCCTCGTGGTCATCGTGGCCACGATCTTCTTCGGCTTCTTCCTGTTCTTCATGGATGTCATCTTTTCCTGGGCCATCACCCAGATCAAATCGCTGCTGGGATAAGGACGCCCATGGCCAAGAACTGGTACGTCGTCCACACCTATTCCGGGTTCGAAAAATTCGTCACGGAGTCCATCCACCAGCGGGCCCTGGAGCTGAGCATCCAGGACCAGATCGGGCAGATCATCATTCCCACGGAGGATGTGATCGAGATCAAGGCGGGCAAGAAGGTGGTCTCGACCAAGCGGTCCTATCCTGGCTATATCCTGATCGAGATGGAGATGACCGACGAGAACTGGCTCATCATCCGCGACACGCCCAAGGTCACGGGCTTCGTCGGGTCCGGAAAGAAGCCTTTGCCCCTCAGCAAGGACGAGGTCAGCCAGATCGTCGAGCACATGGAGACGACCTCCGAAAAACCGAAGCCGAAGCACTCCGTCGAGAAGGGCGAGGCGGTCCGGATCATCGACGGGCCGTTTTTCAACTTCAATGGCATCGTCGAGGACGTCAACCACGAGCGGAGCACGCTCAAGGTCCTGGTGACGATCTTCGGCCGGTCGACGCCCGTGGAGCTCGAGTTTTTGCAGGTCGAAAAAATCTAGGAGGCATTCATGTCGAAAGAGGTTGTGGCAAGGGTCAAGTTGCAGATCGTGGCCGGCCAGGCCAGCCCCGCTCCTCCCGTGGGCCCGGCCCTGGGCCAGCACGGCGTCAACATCATGGCCTTCGTCCGGGAATTCAACGATAAGACGGGCAAGATGGAAGAAGGCATGGTCATCCCGGTGGTCATCACCATCTTCAAGGACAAGAAGTTCAATTTCGTCCTCAAGACGCCCCCCGCGTCCTACCTCCTGAAGAAGGCGGCGGGCATCGCCAAGGGCTCCGGGGCCCCGAACAAGGACAAGGTCGGGAAGGTGACCTGGAAGCAGATCGAGGACATCGCCCGGCTCAAGCTGCCGGACCTGAACGCCAACGACGTCGAGGCGGCGGCCAAGATCATCGAGGGCACCGCCAAGAACATGGGATTGGAGATCATCCGTGGTTAAACGAGGAAAGCAGTACCAGAAGGCGCGGGAACTCAAGGACAAGCCCGAGTTCACGCTCGAGGAGGCCGTCGCGCGCCTCAAGCAGGGCCATTACGCGAAGTTCGACGAGTCGGTGGACCTCTCCCTCCGGCTGGGTGTCAACCCCAAGCAGTCCGACCAGATGGTCCGCGGGACGGTCGTCCTGCCCCACGGCACGGGCAAGACCAAGAAGATCTGCGTCCTGGCCAGCGGCGAGAAGGTCAAGGAGGCCGAGGCGGCCGGGGCCGACTACGCCGGCGGCGAGGAACTGATCGAGAAGATCGCCGGCGGTTGGATCGATTTCGACATCGTCATCGCTACCCCCGACATCATGCGCGGCGTCGGCAAGCTCGGCCGGATCCTGGGGACGAAGGGCCTCATGCCCAACCCCAAGTCGGGCACGGTGACCTTCGACATCAAGAAGGCCGTCGAGGAGACGAAGGCCGGCAAGGTGGAGTTCCGCCTCGACAAGACGAGCATCATCCACTCCACCATCGGCAAGGTCTCGTTCCCCGAGGCCAAGCTCGTCGAGAACATCATGACCTTCATCGGGGCCGTCGTCCACGCCAAGCCGGCCTCGGCCAAGGGCAAGTTCGTCCGGACGATGTTCCTGAGCTCGACCATGGGCCCGTCCTTCAAGCTCACCGAAGACATTCTCGAGAAATAGGAGTCCCCGACATGAAACGCGACCAGAAAGAAGTCCGGATCAAGGACCTCGCCGACATTTTCGCCCCGAACGGGACCTTCTACCTCTTCGACTACAATAAGATGAGCGTCGCCCAGGCCACGGCCCTCCGGCGCACGCTCCGCAAGAACGGCGCGGCCCTCAAGGTCGTCAAGAACCGCCTCGCCCTCCGGGCGCTCCAGACGGAGCTGCCGGGGGACCTCAAGGCGGCCTTCCGCAAGCCCACGGCCGTCGCTTACACCGCGGGCGACCCGATCCTCGTGGCCAAGACCCTCAAGGACTTTGCCGTCCAGAACAAGGTCCTGGTCATGAAGGGCGGTGTCGTCCAGGGCCGGGCGTTCGCCCCCGAGCGGTTCGACGAAATCACGAAGCTCGGGTCGCGCGAGGCGCTGCTGGGCAAGATCGGAGCCCTGATGGCCTCGCCCCTGAGCACGCTGTTAAGGACGCTCCGGGCCCCCCTGGCGAGTTGGGGCAGCCTGCTGAGTCAACTCAAGGATAAAAAACCGCAATCGGAATGATCGATACGAAAAACGGAAAGGAGATCCCAAACGTGTCAAAACTCACCAAGGAAGAATTTTTTGCCCACCTGGACAGCCTGACGGTCCTCGATCTCGCGGACTACATCAAGGAATTTGAGACCCGGTACGGCATCAGCGCCGCCGCGGCGATGCCCATGGCCGCCGCCGCGCCCGCCGCCGCCGAAGCCAAGGCCGAAGAGGTCAAGACGGAGTTCACGCTCGTCCTGAAGGCCGCCGGTGACAGGAAGATCAACGTCATCAAGACCGTCCGCGAAATCACCAACCTCGGGCTGAAGGAAGCCAAGGACCTGGTGGACGGCGCGCCCAAGCCGGTCAAGGAAGGCCTATCCAAGGCGGACGCCGAAGCGCTGAAGAAGAAATTCGAAGAGGTCGGAGCCACCGTCGAGCTGCAGTGAGGCTCCCGCCCGCCTTCGGCCCTTGCCCCGGAGCGATGTCCATTGAGGGGGACCGTGTCCCGGCGACCCGCGTCGCGAATCCAGCGGGGGGTGGTCCGTCGAGTCCCGGACTCGTCCGGCCCGCCCCATAGAGAGCGTCCATGATCAAAGAATCCGAAAATATCTATCTGGAACGGTTGGATTACTCGAAGATCAAAACCGTGTTTCCCATGCCCGACATGCTGGCCATCCAGCGGGGCTCCTACGCGGAGTTCCTCCAGATGGAGCTCCTGCCCGAGGAGCGCCAGGACACCGGACTCCAGGCCGCCTTCAAGGATGTCTTTCCCATCTCCGACTTCAAGGAGACCACCCAGCTCGACTTCATCAGCTACGCCATCGGCAACTGGGAATGCAAGTGCGGACGGCTGAAGGGCGTGGAGAACTCCCGGGCGAAGTGCAACGGTTGCGGGACCCTGCTCCCGGCCGACGCCGAGCTTACGGAGAAGGAAGTCTGCCCCTACTGCAACGCCGCCCGGAAGATCGAGGTGCCCCAGTGCGACCACTGCGGCGACCGGGTCGGGCTCAAGATGAAGTTCAGCCCGAACGAATGCCTCCAGAAGGGCTACACCTACTCCGTCCCGCTCCGCCTCAAGGTCCGGCTCATCTCGTGGGAAAAGGACGCTATCACGAAAGCCAAGCGGTTGAAGCACATCAAGGAGCAAGAGGTCTATTTCGGCGACATCCCCCTCATGACCGACAAGGGGACGTTCATCTTCAACGGGATCGAGCGGGTCGTCGTCAGCCAGCTCCAGCGCTCGCCCGGCGTGTTTTTCCGGCAGGCCGAGGCCAAGGGCTACTACATCGCCAAGATCATCCCCTACCGGGGTGCCTGGGTGGAGTTCGAGTACGACGCCAAGAACAATCTCTACGTCCGCCTCGACCGGAAGAAGAAGTTCCTGGCCACGGTCTTCCTCCGGGCCCTGGGCTACGGCTCCGACGAGGATATCCTCCCGCTCTTCCAAAAGGTGGTCAAGGTCACGCCGGAGAACGGCAAGCTGACCTGGGACGTGACCGACGCCCTCCTCGGCCGGACGCTGGCCGAGGACATCGAGGACCCCAAGGGCAAGACCGTCTTTTTCCATGCCAAGAAGAAGATCACGCCCGAGGTCCTGGCGAAGATCAAGGAGCTCGGGCTGGCCCGGGTGGCCGTCGACCGCAAGGACCTCCAGAGCGCCTACGCGGTGGCCGGCCTCAAGGGCAAGGTCAAGCCCCTCGAGGAGATCGGAGACACGGCCCTCGACCTCCTCATCGGCAAGGCCGAGCCGTTCGAGGTCTTCTTCCCGACCGAGGACGACGCCGGGATGATCGTGGTCAACACCCTGAAGAAGGACCTCCGCAAGGACACCAACCAGGCCCTGGCGGAGATCTACCGCAAGCTCCGCCCCGGCGAGCCCCACACGATGGATAGCGCCCACAACCTCTTCCGCAACCTGTTCTTCAACCCCCAGAAGTACAACTTCAGCCGCATCGGCCGGTTGAAGATGAACATCAAGCTCGGGCTGAACACCTCGCTCGAGGACAAGACCCTCGCCCCGCACGACTACGTCCAGGTCCTGCAGTACCTCTTCCGGCTCCGCCGCGGGGATGGGACCGTGGACGACATCGACCATCTCGGCAACCGCCGGGTGCGGTCGGTCGGCGAGCTCGTCGAGAACGCCTTCCGCATCGGCCTCACCCGCATGGAGCGGACGATCAAGGAGAAGATGACGATCACGGCCGACCTGGCCTCGGCCATGCCCCAGGACCTGATCAACTCCAAGCCGGTCATCGCCGCCCTCAAGGAGTTCTTCGGCAGCTCCCAGCTCTCCCAGTTCATGGACCAGATCAACGGCCTGGCCGAAGTCACCCACAAGCGGCGCTTGAGCGCCCTCGGCCCCGGCGGCCTGAGCCGCGAGCGGGCCGGGTTCGAAGTCCGCGACATCCAGGCCTCCCATTACGGCCGGCTCTGCCCGGTCGAGACGCCGGAAGGTCCGAACATCGGCCTGATCTCGTCGCTCAGCAGCTACGCCCGAGTGAACTCCTTCGGCTTCATCGAAACCCCCTACCGCAAGGTCGAGAACAGCCGGATCATCGACTACGTCAAGATCCTCCACCCCGGCGACGCCGAATACCGGGTGGGCGACATCGTCGAGAAGGACGCGTACCTCAAGGAGGTCGAGTCCCTGAAGCGCAAGAAGGCCCGCCACCAGCCGCTGGCCGAGCCCTACTGCTTTTACCTGACCGCCTGGGAGGAGGAGAAGTTCGTCATCGCCCAGGCCAACGCCCGGACGGACGACGAAGGGCACTTCCTCGACAACCTGGTCAGCGTCCGCCAGAGCGGGAACTTCAAGATCCTGCCCAAGGAGCAGGTCCATTACATCGACGTCTCGCCGAAGCAGCTCGTCTCCCTCTCCGCCGCCTTGGTGCCCTTCCTCGAGCACGACGACGCCAACCGCGCCCTGATGGGCTCCAACATGCAGCGCCAGGCCGTGCCGCTCCTCAGCCCCGAGGCCCCGCGGATCGGGACGGGCATCGAGCACCTCGTGGCCGTGGGGTCGGGCGACGTCGTCGTGGCCAAGCGGTCGGGCACGGTCGAGTTCGTCGACGCCGAGCGCATCCTCATCCGGACCGACGAGCGGGACAACGCCAAGGATTACGAGGTTGGGACCGATCTCTACCTCCTGACCAAGTTCCTCCGGACGAACCAGAACACCTGTCTCACCCAGCGGCCCATCGTCCGCCGGGGCAACCACGTCAAGGCCGGCCAGGTCCTGGCCGACAGCTCCTGCTCGGACCGCGGGGAGCTCTCGCTCGGCCGGAACGTGCTCTGCGCCTTCATGCCCTGGCGCGGCTACAACTTCGAGGACGCGATCATCGTCAGCGAGAAGCTGATCAAGAAGGACATCTTCACCTCGCTCCACATCGTCGAGGAGACGATCGAGGCCCGCGACACGAAGCTCGGGCCCGAGGAGATCACCCGGGACATCCCCAACGTCCCCGAGGCCGTCCTGCGGAACTTGGACGAGAACGGGGTCGTCCGGATCGGCGCCCAGGTCAAGTCGGGCGACGTCCTGGTCGGCAAGGTCGCGCCCAAGGGCGAGACCCAGCTCTCCCCGGAGGAGAAGCTCCTGAAGGCGATCTTCGGCGAGAAGGCCCTGGACGTCAAGGACGCTTCGCTCTACTGCTCGCCCGGCGTCGAAGGCACGATCATCGACGTCCGCATCTTCTCCCGCCGCGGCACCGAGAAGGGCGTCCGGGCCAAGCTCATCGAGAAGGACGAGATCGGCCGCCTGAAGCGTAACCTCGACGACGAGATCTCGATCCTCGAGGGCGAGCGGGCGCGCAAGATCAGGACCCTCCTCAAGGGCGCCGTCTCCGAGAAGGACCAGAAAATCTCCGACCTGTCCCTGACCAAGGGCCAGAAGCTGACGGACAAGGGCCTGGACGAGCTCGACCCCGACGACCTCGGCAAGCTGAAGGTCGAGGCCGAGCCCGAACGCGACGAGCGGATCAAGGACATCGAGAAAAAGGCCAAGCGCCAGATCGAGGCGCTCCGGGCCATCTTCAAGGACAAGGTGGAAGGCCTGAAGAAGGGCGACGAGCTCGCCCCGGGCGTCATCCAGGCCATCAAGGTCTTCATCGCCATGAAGCGCAAGCTGTCCGTCGGCGACAAGGTCTCCGGCCGCCACGGCAACAAGGGCATCGTCGCCCGGATCGTGGCCGAGGAGGACATGCCCCGGCTCCCCGACGGGACCCCGGTCGAGATCGTGCTCAACCCCCTGGGCGTCCCCTCCCGCATGAACGTCGGCCAGATCCTGGAGACCCACGCCGGCTGGGCGGCCCACACCCTCGACCTGTGGATCTCGACCCCGGTCTTCGATGGGTGCTCGGAGCGTGAGGTCAAGGACCTGCTCAAGCGGGCCGGCCTCCCCGAGAGCGGCAAGACGCCCCTCTTCGACGGCATCACCGGCGAGTTCCTCGACCAGGAGGTCACGGTCGGCAACATCTACATGATGAAGCTCTACCACCTGGTCGACGACAAGATCCACGCCCGGTCCACGGGCCCGTACTCCCTGATCACCCAGCAACCCCTCGGCGGGAAGGCCCAGTTCGGCGGCCAGCGGTTCGGGGAGATGGAGGTCTGGGCCCTCGAGGCCTACGGCGCAGCCTACACCCTCCAGGAGCTCCTGACGGTCAAGTCCGACGACGTCGAAGGCCGGGCCAAGATCTACGAGGCCATCGTCAAGGGCGACCTGGAGTTCACGCCGGGCCTGCCGGAATCGGTGAACGTCCTCATCCGGGAGCTGCAGAGTCTCTGCCTGAACGTCGAGCTCGAGAAGGCCGACAAGGACGAGGTCCTGCCCTGGGGCATCGCCGCGCCCAAACCGGTCAAAGGAGAACTGTGATGGAACTCAGACAGCCCCTGGTCGGCGGCAAGCCGAAGATGGAATTCGACCGGGTCCGGATCAGCATCGCCTCGCCCGACAAGATCAAGAGTTGGTCCTGGGGCGAGGTGACGAAGCCCGAGACGATCAACTACCGGACGTTCAAGCCCGAGAAGGACGGCCTTTTCTGCGCCAAGATCTTCGGGCCCATCAACGACTACGAGTGCCTCTGCGGCAAATACAAGCGGATGAAGTACCGCGGCATCATCTGCGAGCGCTGCGGGGTCGAAGTCACGAAGTCCAAGGTCCGCCGGGAGCGGATGGGCCACATCCATCTCGCCTCCCCGGTGGCCCACATCTGGTTCTTCAAGAGCCCCCCGAGCCGGATCGGGCTGATCCTCGACCTCTCGATCAAGGACCTGGAGAAGGTCCTGTACTTCGAGTCCTACCTCGTCCTCAACGCCCACGACACGCCCCTCAAGGAAAAGCAGCTCCTCAACGAGGAGGAATACAAGGAAGCCCGCGAGAAATACGCGGACAAGTTCGAGGCGTCGATCGGGGCCGAGGCGATCAAGGTCCTCCTCGCGCGGATCGACATTAAGAAGGACGCCGACCGCCTCCGGAAGGCCATGAAGAAGGAGACGTCCCAGCAGCGGCGGCTCCGCTACGCCAAGCGCCTCCGGGTCTTCAAGGCCCTCAAGAAGTCCGGCAACCGGCCGGAATGGATGATCCTGGACGTGGTGCCGGTCATCCCGCCCGACCTGCGGCCCCTGGTCCGACTCGACGGCGGCCGGTTCGCGACGTCCGACCTCAACGACCTCTACCGCCGGGTCATCAACCGCAACAACCGGCTGAAGAAGCTCATCGAGCTCCGGGCGCCCGAGCTCATCATCCGCAACGAGAAGCGGATGCTCCAGGAGGCCGTGGACGCCTTGTTCGACAACGGCAAGCGCGGCCGGGTCCACCTCGGCGCGAACCGCCGCCCGCTCAAGTCGCTGAGCGAGTCGCTCCGGGGCAAGCAGGGCCGCTTCCGCCAAAACCTCCTCGGCAAGCGCGTCGATTACTCGGGCCGGTCGGTCATCGTCGTCGGCCCCGAGCTCAAGCTCAACCAGTGCGGCTTGCCGAAGAAAATGGCCTTGGAGCTCTTCAAGCCCTTCATTTTCCATAAGCTTGAGAAGGAAGGGCTCGTCCCGAGCGTCAAGGTCGCCCGCGAGTGGCACGAGCAGGAGCGGCCC
>JADGNV010000030.1 GCA_017883285.1 Candidatus Aminicenantota bacterium
CAACGTGAACCTGGAGATCTCGCTGATCACGGACGTGGCGATGGAGAAAGGGCTGCGGTTCGCGATCCGGGAGGGCGGGCGCACGGTCGGCGCCGGCACCGTCACCGAAATTTTGGAATAAGCGCGGAAACGCGCGGGACCGAGAGAGGAGAGCGCATGCGGCAGCGAGCCCGAGGGGCTTGGGGAACTCGCGGAATGTCGGCGAGATTGCCACGGCGGGACACCGCCGCGCGGCCGCAGGCCGGAGGCTGGAGGAAGGACAGCGCTGCCCGCGCGGCCCGCTCCGGCGCCGGACGCCGAGACATCATCTGACCAGAAAGGACCGAGGACCAACCCATGGAAAAAATCAGAATCCGTTTGAAATCGTTCGACCACCGGCTGCTCGACCAGTCCGTGAAGGACATCGTCGTGAAGGCCAAGCGGACCGGGGCCAGCATCGCGGGGCCGATCCCCCTGCCGACGCGGATCCACCGCTTTTGCGTGCTGACCTCGCCCCACGTGGACAAGAAGGCGCGCGAGCACTTCGAGATGCGCGTCCACAAGCGGCTGATCGACATCAGCGAATACAACAACGAGACCATCGAAGAGCTCCAGAAGCTCGACCTGCCCGCGGGCATCGATGTCGAGATCCAGGCCTTCGGAGCGGGAGAGTAAGCCATGCTTCCGGGTTTGATCGGCAAGAAGATCGGCATGACCCAGGGCTTCGACACGGCCGGGAACGCCGTCCCGCTGACCGTCCTCCAGGCCGGGCCATGCACCGTGATCCAGAAGAAAAGCAAGGACAAGGACGGCTACGAGGCCCTCCAGGTCGGGTTCGTGGAAACGAAGCCCGTGCGCAAGGCCCGCAAGCCCCAGACCGGCCATTTCCAGAAGTCGGGCTCGCCCGTGACCCGGGTCCTTCGCGAGTTCCGGACGAGCGGCGCGGGCGAGGTCAAGGAAGGCGACCAGTTCTTCGTCGACATCTTCACCGTCGGCGAGAAGGTCCACGTCATCGGGACGAGCAAGGGCAAGGGCTTCCAGGGCGTCGTCAAGCGCCACCATTTCCGGGGCGGCGCTGAATCCCACGGCTCGATGTTCCACCGGGCCCCGGGCTCGATCGGCGCCTCGTCCTATCCCTCCCGCGTCGTCCGCGGCCTGCGGATGGGCGGCCGGATGGGCGGCGACCGGGTGACCGTCCGGAACCTGACCGTGTTCCAGGCGGACAAGGACAACAACCTCCTCGTCGTGGTCGGGGCCGTCCCCGGGCCCAACGGGGGCTACGTCCTGATCGAGAAGGCCTGAGAGAAGGGACGATCATGCACAAAGCGCAAGTTTTGGACAAACGCGGGAACGTCACGTCGGAGATCGAGCTCCCCGACGCGGTGTTCTCTTATCCCGTCAAGCCGCACCTCCTCTACGAGGCGGCCATCAACTTCGAGGCCAACCAGCGCCGCGGCACGGCCACGACGAAGACCCGGGCCGAGGTGAGCGGCAGCAACCGGAAGCCCTGGCGGCAGAAAGGCACGGGCCGGGCCCGGGCCGGCGCCGCCAGGTCCCCCCTGTGGCGGCACGGCGGCACGACCTTCGGTCCCCGGCCGAAAGACTACTCCTACGATCTGCCGAACGCGGTCCGCCGCAACGCCCTCAAGTCCGCCCTGGCGGCCAAGAAGGCGGACGGCCAGATCCTCATCCTCGAGGACCTGCGCCTCCCGGCGGCCAAGACCAAGGAAGCGGTTGCGATCCTCAAGGCCCTGAAGGTTGACTCCGCCCTCGTCGTCGACGGGCGGGACAACGCCGCCCTGTTCACCGCCGTCCGCAACATTCCCAAGGTCAAGGCGGTCGACTGGCAGCGGGTGAACACCCACGACGTCCTCAACCACAAGTGGCTCGTCGTCAGCGCTCAGGCCTTCGCCGCCTGGATGGAGAAATTGAAGTGACCAAGGACCCCTATCGGATCATCCTCCGGCCCGTGATCACCGAGAAGAGCACGTTCCTTAGGGACAAGAACAAGGAAGTCTGTTTCGAAGTGGCCCTCCACGCCAACAAGACCGAGATCAAAAAAGCCGTCGAGCACCTCTTCAAGGTCAAGGTCGAGGAGGTCCGGACGCAGATCAAGCAGGGCAAGGAGCGCCGCGTGGGCCGCAGCTCCGGGATGACCAAGACCTGGAAAAAGGCCGTCGTCCGGCTCAAGGACGGCGAGAAAATGATCGAATATTTCGAGGCGGTTTAACATGGGCATCAAAACCTACCGACCCCGCACCGCGGGCCTGCGCCACCGCACCGGCCTGACCTACGAGGAGCTGACCACGGACCGGCCCCACAAGGCGCTCGTGACCCGCCTCCCCAAGTTCGGGGGGCGCAACAACAAGGGCCACCTCTCCATCCGCAACCGGGGCGGCGGTTTCAAGAAGATGTACCGCCTGATCGACTTCCGGCGCGATAAACTGGACATCCCGGGCGTCATCGAGACGCTCGAGTACGATCCGAACCGCTCGGCCTTCATCTCCCTGGTCAAATACGCGGACGGCGAACGCCGCTACATCCTGACGCCCCTCGAGGTGAAGGTCGGCCAGACGATCGTCTCCTCCGACAAGGTCGTCGACATCGTCCCGGGCAACGCCACCCTCCTCCGGAACATCCCCCCCGGCACGGTCATCCACAACGTCGAGCTCCAGAAGAACAAGGGCGGCCAGATCGTCCGGACGGCCGGCGCCGGCGCCCAGATCCTGGCCAAGGAAGGCGCCTACGCCCAGCTCCGCCTGCCCTCGTCCGAGATCCGCAAGGTCCACATGGACTGCCGGGCGACGATCGGCCAGGTCGGCAACCTCGACCACCAGAACATCAGCATCGGCAAGGCCGGCCGGATGCGCTGGTCCGGCTGGAAGCCGCACGTCCGCGGCACGGCCATGAACCCGGTCGACCACCCGCACGGCGGCGGCGAGGGCAAGTCCAAGGGCGGGCGCCATCCGGTGAGCCCCGAGGGCATCCCGACCAAGGGCTACAAGACCCGGTCGAACAAGCGCACCCTCGTTTTCATCGTCAAAAGAAGGAGTAAGTAACCATGGGCAGGTCCCTGAGCAAAGGTCCGTTCGTCGATACCCACCTGCTGGATAAGATCAAGGCGCTGGAGTCCCAGGGCGAAAAACGGAAAGTCATCAAGACCTGGTCCCGACGGTCGACGATCCTTCCCGAGATGGTGGGCTTGACCATCGCCGTCCACAATGGGCGGAAATTCATCCCCGTGTTCGTCACCGAAAACATGGTCGGCCATCGCCTGGGCGAATTCTCGCCGACCCGCACCTTCAGGGGGCACACGTCCAAGGCGGCGAAAGCGATGAAGGTGGCGAAATAACATGGACACGCCAACGTACGTCGCGCACGCGTCCACCCGCCACGTCCGGGTGTCCGCCCAGAAAGGCCGCCTCGTCGCGGACCTGATCCGGGACCGGTTCGTGGGCGAGGCCCTGACGATCCTCCATTTCAACGCCAAGAAGAAAGCCAGCCTGATCGTCGAGAAAACGCTCCGGTCGGCGATCGCCAACGCCCAACAGAAACTCCCGAACGTCGACGTCGACACGCTCGTCGTGGCCAAAATCCACGTCGACGAGGGCCCGTCCTGGAAACGGATCCGGCCGGCCCCGATGGGCCGGGCGTTCCGGGTGCTGAAACGGACGAGCCACGTCCACATTTACCTCGACGAGAAGAAAGGGAGATAACGGTGGGACAGAAGACACATCCGCACGGTTTCAGACTAGGGTTCAACAAGCAGTGGAACTCGCGCTGGTTCTCCAAGGGCCCCGAGTACGCCCGCCTGATCCATGAAGACCTGAAGATGAAGAAGGCCATCAAGGACAAGTACTATCACGCCGGCATCTCCGAAGTGGCCATCGAACGCGTCGGCCCGAAGATCCGGGCGATCATCCACACGGCCCGGCCGGGGATCATCATCGGCCGCGGGGGGAAGGAGATCGAGAGCCTCAAGGTCCTCCTGCAGAAGATCGCCAAGCGCGAGGTCTACGTGGACATCCGCGAGGTGGGCAAACCCGAGCTCAGCGCCCTGCTCGTCGGGGAAGGCATCGGCGTCCAGCTCGAGAAGCGCATCGCCTACCGCCGGGCCATGCGCAAGGCCGTGGAACTGGCCATGAAGATGGGGGCCAAGGGCATCAAAGTCATGTGCTCGGGCCGGCTGGGGGGCGTCGAAATCGCCCGCTCGGAGTGGTACCTCCGGGGCCGGCTGCCCCTCCAGACCCTCCGGGCCGACATCGATTACGGATTCACCGAAGCCTTCACGACCTACGGCCAGATCGGCATCAAGGTCTGGATCTACCGGGGCGACGTGGAAAAGCCCAAGATGACGTCCCAGACGGCGGAGGTTGAGGAGATCTAACCATGTTGATGCCCAAAAAAGTCAAGTTCCGCAAAAGCCACCGCGGCCGGATGCGGGGCAAGGCCCAGCGGGGGAACACGCTGTCGTTCGGCGAGTTCGGCCTGCAGGCCCTCGAGCCCTGCTGGCTGACGGCCCGCCAGCTCGAGGCGGGGCGGATCACGATCACCCGGTTCATCAAGCGGCGCGGCAAGCTCTGGCTGCGGGCGTTCCCTTGGAAGCCCGTCACCAAGAAGCCGACCGAGGTCCGCATGGGCAAGGGGAAAGGCGACCCGGAATTCTGGGTCGACGTCGTCCGGCCCGGCCGCGTCCTCTACGAGCTCGAAGGCGTGACGGCCGACGTGGCCAAGGAGGCCATGCGGCTCGCCTCCCACAAACTGCCGATGAAGACGCGGTTCATATCCAGAGAAAGCAGGGAACTCCGATGAAACCCCAGGAACTCCGCGAAATGGAAATCGACGAGCTCGTCCGCAAGGAAGCCGAGCTCAAGGACCAGCTCTTCAAGCTGCGCTTCCAGAACGAGCTGGGCCAGCTCGAGAACTCGGCCAAGATCCAGACGATCCGGAAGGACATCGCCCGGATCGAGACGATCCTGACCGAAATGAAGGCCAAGGCCCCGGCCAAGGCCTGAAGGACGACACCCCATGGACGCATCCACACCTATCCGCAAAACGACGAAAGTCGGCACGGTCGTCGGGACCAAGATGAAGAAGACGGTCGCCGTCGAGGTCGAGCGTCTGGTCCGGCACCCGCTGTACAAGAAGACCATTCGGAAACAGGAGACGTTCCTCGCCCACGACGAATACGAGAAGTGCAAGGTCGGCGACGTGGTCGAGATCATCGAGACCCGGCCCATCAGCAAGCGCAAGCGGTGGCGGGTCGTGACGATCGTCGGGCTGGCCGCCGGGCCGGCGGGCGAGACTGACCCCGGAGAGGCGAAGTCATGATCCAGCAATACACCCTCCTCAAGGTCGCGGACAACTCCGGCGCCCGCCGGATCCGGGCCATCACCCCCCTCGGGGGGAACGTCGGGCTCGTATGCTCGATCGGGGACGTCATCTCGGCCAACGTCCGGGAAGCCGACCCCGAGAGCAAGGTCCCGAAGGGCAAGGTCATCCGGGCGGTCGTCGTCCGGACGCGGAAGGAGGTCCGCCGCAAGGACGGCTCCTACATCCGTTTCGACGACAACGCCGCGGTCATCATCGACAAGGCCGGCGAGCCGGTCGGGACGCGCGTCTTCGGGCCCGTCGGCCGCGAGCTCCGCGAGAAGAAGTTCATGAAGATCGTCTCGCTCGCCCCGGAGGTGCTCTGATGGGCGCCCGCTCGATCCGCAAGAACGACATCGTCATCGTCAAGCAGGGCAAGGACAAGGGCAAGACGGGCAAGGTCCTCGTCGTCCTCCCGGAGAAGCGGAAGGCCATCGTCGAACGGATCAACTTCGTCAAGGAATTCATCCGGCCCGACCGGAGCAAGAACAAGCAGGGCGGGATCATGGACAAGGAGGCGGCCCTCCCCCTGTCCCGGCTGATGCTCTACTGCCCCGAGTGCGAGGCCGGCGTCCGGGTCCGGAACAAGATCCTCGAGGACGGGACCAAGGCCCGGATCTGCCAGAAGTGCGACAACAGCTTCGAGAAGCAGAAGTGAGGAACCTCCCATGAGCCGTCTCTTCGAACGCTACAAGACCGAGATCATCCCCGAGATCCAGAAGGAATTCGGGATCACGAACGTCAACGCCGTGCCCCGCCTGGCCAAGATCGTCATCAACGTCGGGGTGGGCGAGGCCATCCAGAACGCGAAGCTCCTTGACGCGGCCAAGGCCGAGCTCTCCCAGATCACCGGCCAGCAGCCGGTCATCAGCCGGGCCAAGAAGTCCATTTCGGCCTTCAAGTTGCGCAAGGGCCAGGCCATCGCCTGCTTCGTCACCCTCCGCGACAAGCGGATGTACGAGTTCTACGACCGGCTGGTCAACATCGTCCTGCCGCGCGTCCGCGACTTCCGGGGCGTGTCGCCCAAGGCCTTCGACGGCCGGGGCAACTACACCCTCGGGCTCCGCGACCAGCTCGTCTTCCCGGAGGTCGACTACACCAAGGTGGACAAGCCCCGGGGGATGAACATCACCATCGTCACCTCGGCCCGCGACGACAAGGAAGCATACGCCCTCCTCAAGAAGCTGGGGATGCCTTTCCGGGAATCTCAATAAAGGAAGGTCACCATGTCGACGACATCGGCTTTTGCCAAATACCTCAAAAAACCCAAATACGCGATTCGCACCCGCAAGCGCTGCCGGATTTGCGGGCGGTCCCGGGCCTATTACCGGAAGTTCGATATGTGCCGCCTCTGCTTCCGGGACCTGGCGCACCGGGGCGAGATCCCAGGCGTCGTGAAGGCGTCCTGGTAAGCGGCGGAAAGGACAGACCCATGAGCTTAACGGATCCCATCGCGGATATGCTGGCCCGGATGCGGAACGCATCCCTGATCAAGCGCAAGGACGTCAGCCTGCCGTCCTCGAAGCTGAAAATCGAGATCGCCAAGATCCTCAAGGACGAGGGGTTCATCAAGAACTACAAGATCATCGAGGATGACAAACAGGGGATCTTGAACGTCACCTTGAAATACACGGACGCGAACCAGAGCGTCATCACCGGGATCCGGCGGGTGAGCAAGCCCGGCTGCCGGATCTACTGCACCCGGGACGCCGTGCCGAAGGTCCTCGACGGCCTGGGCGTGGCGATCATCTCGACCTCCCGCGGCATGGCCACCGGCCGCAAGTGCGGCGAGTGGGGCGTCGGCGGCGAGGTCCTGTGCTTCGTCTGGTGAGCGGGCCGGAGGAAAGGGTCACACCATGTCAAGAGTAGGAAAGAAACCGATCGCGGTCCCGGCCGGGGTGAAGGTCAACATCCTGGCCGACAGGATCGAGTTCGAGGGGAAGAAGGGAAGACTCGCCTCGCCCCTCAACGAGGGCATCACCGCCCGGGCCGAGGGAGCCACCCTGGTCTTCGCCCGCAAGGACGACTCGAAGGGCCAGAAGGCCCTCCACGGGTTGTGCCGCGCCCTGGCCGCCAACTGCATCCACGGCGTGTCGCTGGGCTACCAGAAGCAGCTCGAGATCGTCGGCGTCGGGTACAAGGCCAAGCTCGAGAAGGGCAACCTCGAACTCTCGCTGGGATACTCCAAGCCGGTCGTCTACCCGGTCCCGGCCGACGTCGAGATCATCGTCGAGAAGCCGACGCTCCTCACGGTCCGGGGCATCGACAAGCAGCGGGTGGGCAAGGTGGCGGACGACATCCACCGCTTCCGCAAGCCCGATCCGTACAAGCTCAAGGGCGTGCGGTACGTCGGCGAGAAACTCATCAAGAAGGAACGGAAAGCGGGGGTCAGCGGTGCTTAAAGACAAAGTCCAAGCTCGAGCGGAAGCCAAGCTCCGGATCCGGCGGCGGATCCGGAAGACGGTCCGGGGCACGGCCGAGCGGCCGCGCGTGTACGTGTTTAAGTCGAACCACTATGTCTACACCCAGGCCGTCAACGACGACGGGGGCCAGATCCTCGCTTCGGCCTGCACGCTGGAGAAGGGGTTCCGGGAGATCCACAAGAACACCAAGAACCTCCAGAGCTGCGAGAAGCTCGGCGAGATCCTGGCCCAGCGCCTCAAGGAGAAGAACATCGAGAAGATCGTCTTCGACCGGGGCGTGTACCCCTACCACGGGCGGATCAAGGCGCTGGCCGAGGCCATGAGAAAGGGCGGGCTGGTCTTCTGAGGCCGGCCGTCAAGGAGGACACGTGCAAGAGGAACAAACCAAAATCGTCGGGGCGGAGCCGCCTCCGGACGCGTTCGAGGATCTCGCCGACCTCAAGGACCAGGTCATCAACATCCGCCGTGTGACGAAGGTCGTCAAGGGCGGCAAGAACCTGAGCTTCGCCGCGCTCGTGGCCGTGGGCAACGAGCACGGGCTGGTCGGGATCGGCAAGGGTAAGGCCCGGGAAGTGCCCGCGGCCATCGCCAAGGCGGTCCAGAACGCCAAGAAGAACCTCATCCGGGTCCACCTGGCCGAGACGACCATCCCCCATTTCGTCCGGGGTGAGGCCGACGCCGGCGTCGTCGTGCTCCGGCCGGCCTCGAAGGGGACGGGCGTCATCGCCGGCGGCGCGGTCCGGGTCATCCTCCAGCTGGCCGGCGTCAAGGACATCCTGACGAAGTCGCTCCGGAGCAACAACCCGATCAGCGTGGCCCACGCGACCCTCGACGCCCTCAAGCGGCTGAAGGACCCCTCCCAGGTGTCCAAGAATCGGGGCAAGGCGAAGGAGGCGATATGGCAGTGACGGCGCAACGGCGCGCATTGAAGATCACCCTGGTCCGGAGCCTGATCGGCTATCCCGAACCGCAGCGGGCCATCGCCCGCGGCCTCGGTCTCCGGAAGCCGAACGCCACAGTCGTCCGGCCGGACAGCCCGGAGATCCGGGGCATGGTCCGCAAGATCCCCCACCTCGTCCGCGTCGAGGTCTTGGAGCAATCATGAGTCTCAGCAATCTGCATCCCGCGAAAGGATCCCGGAAGGATCGGCTCCGCGTCGGGCGCGGCCCCGGCAGCGGGCGCCAGAAGACGTCGGGCAAAGGCAACAAAGGGCAGCTGGCCGGCGCCGGGTTCACCCGGACGATCGGCTACGAGGGCGGCCAGATGCCGCTCCACCGCCGCCTGCCCAAGCGCGGCTTCACCAATATCTTCCGCACGGAATACGCCGAAGTGAACCTCGACCGGCTCGACAAGATCGCCAAGGCCGAGGTCACCCCCCAGGACCTGGCCGACGCCCGGCTCATTCCGAACGCCGGGGCCCGGATCAAGGTCCTGGGGCGGGGCGAGATCACGTCGGCCAAGTCCGTCCACGCCCATAAATTTTCCGAAGCGGCCCAGGCCAAGATCGAGAAAGCCGGCGGCCAAGCCGTCCTCATCGGACGCTAACCATGCTCGACAGCATCCGCAACATCTTCAGCATCCCCGAGCTGCGAAGACGGGTCATCTTCACCCTGGTGTTGCTGGCCATCTACCGGGCCGGCGGCCAGATTCCGAACCCCGGGATCTCGGCCTCCGCCCTCCAGGAGTTCTGGCAGGCCCAGAAGGGGACGATCCTGGGCTTCATCGACCTGTTCTCCGGCACCTACATGTCCCGGATGACGATCTTCGCCCTGGGCATCATGCCCTATATCAGCGCCTCGATCATTCTCCAGCTCCTCCAGGTCGTCTGGCCATACCTCGAGCGGCTGGCCAAGGAAGGGGAGCTCGGGCGGAAGAAGATCACCCAGTACACCCGCTACGGCACGCTCGTCATCTGCTTCATCCAAGCCTGGGGCATCGCCCTGTTCCTGCAGGGTCTCCGCAGCCCCGGCGGGGCGCGGATCGTGCCCTCGCCCGGCCTGCCGTTCCAGCTCCTGATCGTTCTGACCCTGACGACGGGGACGGTCTTCGTCATGTGGCTGGGCGAGCAGATCTCGGAGCGGGGGATCGGCAACGGAATCTCGCTGATCATCTTCGCCGGGATCGTGGCCCGCTTCCCGGCCGGCCTGATGACGGTCGTGAGCGGCCTCAAGTCGGGCAGCTGGGATCCGATCAAGCTCATCGTCATGGGCCTGATGATGGTGACCGTCATCGCTTTCATCGTCTTCATCGAGCGCGGCCAGCGCCGCATCCCCGTGTCCTACGCCAAGCGCGTCGTGGGCCGCAAGGTCTACGGCGGCCAGAGCACCCACCTGCCCCTGCGGGTCAACACGGGCGGCGTCATTCCGATCATCTTCGCCGCCTCGATCATCACCATCCCGGCCACGATCGCCCAGATGATCAAGGTCCCCTTCCTCCAGGCGATCGCCAAGCAGTTCCAGATGGGCATGCCCCTCTACAACCTCCTCTACATCGGGGCGATCATCTTCTTCACCTACTTCTACGTGTCGATCATCTTCAACCCGACCGATGTCGCCGACAACCTTCGGAAGTACGGCGGGTTCATCCCCGGCATCCGTCCGGGCAAGAACACGTCGGACTGCATCGACACGATCCTGTCCCGGATCACCCTCGTCGGCGCGGTCTACCTGGCCATGATCGCCGTCCTGCCGGAATTCCTGACGACCGGCTTCAGGGTCCAGTCCCTGCCGTTCATCGGCAATTTCCTCGACACCAACCTGCCCAAGTGGGTGACCCAGGGCCTGAACATCGACTTCTACTTCGGCGGGACCTCGATCCTGATCGTGGTTGGCGTGGCCATGGACACCCTCCAGCAGATCGAAGCCCAGCTCGTCATGCGCCACTACGACGGGTTCATGCGGCACGGCCGGGTCCGGGGGAGGCGCGGATGAGGATCATCCTGCTCGGCGCGCCCGGCAGCGGCAAGGGGACCCAGGGCGATCTCCTGGAGAAGCGGACCGGCTTCCCCAGGATTTCCACGGGCGACCTCCTGCGCCTGGCCGTCCGGCGGAAGACCCCCCTCGGCCTCCGGGCCGAGGCCTTTATGGTCCAGGGGCTGCTCGTGAGCGACGAGGTCGTCGAGGGGCTCGTCCGGGAGCGCATCGCCGAAGCGGACTGCCGCGTCGGTTATATCCTGGACGGGTTCCCCCGGACGATCGCCCAGGCCGAGGCGCTGGCCGCGATGGACGGCGGCCGGCCCGAGATCGTGATCGGGATCGAGGTCGATTCCGAGATCCTGATCGAACGGCTCTGCGGCCGGCGGGTCTGCCCGGCCTGCCAGGCCGTCTACAACGTGAGCGTCCAGTCGCCCGCCCGGCCGGGCGTGTGCGACGCCTGCGGCAGGGGCCTTGTCCAGCGGCCGGACGACACGGCCGAGGTCATCCGGAAGCGGATCGCGGTCTACCTCGAGCAGACCGCGCCCCTGAAGGACTATTACCGGCGGAAGAACGAATTCCGCGCCGTCGACGGCCAGGGACCGACCGAAGAGATCGCGGCCGCGATCGCCCGGATCCTGGACGGGACCCCGGCGGGGACCACGGCGGAGACCGCCGAGGACGGCAGGAAAGACCGGCGGAGCCCGGCATGATCGTCTACAAGACCGAGGACGAGCTCCGACGCCTGCGCGCGAGCGGCGGCATCGTGGGTCTCGTCCTGCGCGAGCTGCGGCCGCTCGTCAAGGCCGGGGCGCGCACGGCCGACCTCGACGCCTATGCCGAGCGCCGGACGCGCGAGCTCGGGGCGAAGCCCGCCTTTAAGGGCTACCGGGGCTATCCGGCGACCCTGTGCGTCTCGGTCAACGAGGAGATCATCCACGGCCTCCCCTCGCCCCGCGTCCTGCGCGAAGGCGACGTCGTCAGCATCGACTTCGGCGTCCTCTACGATGGGTTCTACGGCGATGCCGCGCGGACCTATGCGGTCGGCGAGGTCGGGCCGGTCGCCCGGAACCTCATCCGGACGGCGGAGGCCTCTTTCCGCCGCGGGGTCGAGCGGATGGTCGAGGGGAACCGCGTCTCCGACATCTCGGCGGCCGTCCAATCCTCGGTCGAGGCCCAGGGATTCTCCGTGATCCGGTCGTTCGTCGGACACGGCATCGGCCAGGCCCTCCACGAGGAGCCCCAGGTCCCGAACTTCGGGTTCCCCGGCCGCGGACCGAAGATCCGCCGCGGGCTCGTCCTGGCCATCGAGCCGATGATCGCCGCCGGCGACTGGGAGGTCGAGATCCTGGCCGACGGCTGGACGGCGGTCACCCGGGACCGGAGCCTGGCCGCCCACTACGAGGAAACCGTGGCCCTCACCGCGCGCGGGACGGAGATCCTGAGCGCGGAGGACGGGAGCGGGACGACCGACGCGTTCTGGAAGGAGCAGCCGCATGCCTAAAGAGGATGTCTTCGAGGCCGAGGGCACTGTCCTGGAGACGCTGCCCAACGCCATGTTCCGGGTGGAGCTTGCGAACAAGCACCGGATCCTGGCCCACATCTCGGGCAAGATGAGGAAGCATTTTATCCGGATCCTCCCCGGCGACAAGGTCCTCGTCGAGATCTCGCCGTACGATTTGACCAAGGGGCGGATCACGTATCGATTCAAATAAAGGATTGCGCACATGAAAGTCAGAGCCTCCGTCAAGAAAATCTGCCGCAATTGCAAGATCATCCGGCGCAAGGGGATTGTCCGCGTGATTTGCTCCAATCCCAAGCATAAACAAAGACAAGGGTAAACGAGGTCAACATGGCACGCATCGCAGGCATCACACTTCCCCCGGAGAAACGGATCGAGATCGGGCTGACCTACATCTTCGGCATCGGGCGGTCCAAGTCCGTCCAGATCCTGGCCGAGGCCAAGATCGACAAGGACAAGAAGGTCAAGGCCCTCTCCGAGGATGAGATCAACAAGATCCGCCAGATCATCGAGAAGCGCGAGAGGATCGAGGGCGATCTGCGCAAGGACGTCAGCATGGCCATCAAGCGGCTGATCGACATCGGCAGCTACCGGGGCATGCGGCACAAGCGGAAACTGCCGGTCCGCGGCCAACGAACGAAGACGAACGCCCGGACCCGCAAGGGGCCGCGCGGGCACACGATCAAGAAGATCAATAAAGGCTAATTCGCCGACGAAGGGAGCAGGATATGGCGACGACGAAACCCAAGACCAAGGTCAAATCCAAGAAAAAAGTCCGGAAGGAAATCGGCTACGGGGTGGCCCACATCCAGTCGACGTTCAACAACACGATCATCACCATCACCGACCACCAGGGCGCGACGGTCTGCTGGACGAGCGCCGGCACGGCCGGGTTCAAGGGCGCCCGCAAGGGGACCCCCTTCGCTGCCCAGCTGGCCGCCAAGGAAGCGTCCAACCGGGCCCGGGACTTCGGCGTCCGGTACGTCGACGTGCGGATCAAGGGCCCCGGCGCGGGGCGGGAGTCGGCCATCCGGGCCCTCCAGTCCGCCGGGATCGAGATCCGCTCGATCAAGGACGTGACCCCGATCCCGCATAACGGCTGCCGCGTCTGCCGGCGCCGCCGCGTCTAAGGAGCATTCGCGATGTCTAGATACAGAGAACCCATTTGCCGGCTCTGCCGGGTGGAGAAAACCAAGCTCTTCCTCAAGGGCCACAAGTGCCTGACCGACAAGTGCCCGATCGAGCGCCGGTCCTACGCGCCCGGCCAGCACGGCCGGAGTCGGCGACGGATCCTCGGCTACGGGATCCAGCTCCGGGAAAAGCAGAAGATGAAACGCTACTACGGGATGTCCGAGAAGCAGTTCCACCTCTTCTTCGAGCGGGCGGAGCGCCAGAAGGGCATCACCGGCGAGACGCTGCTCTCGATGCTCGAACGGCGGCTCGACAACGTCGTGTTCCTGGCGGGCTTCGCCCATTCCCGGGCCCACGCCCGTCAGCTCGTCAACCACGGCCATTTCGTCATCAACGAGACGCGGGTCTCGATCCCGTCCTACTTGATAAAGGCGGGGGACATCGTCGCCTTCCGGGAGCGCTCGGCCAAGGACGACGAGGTGAAGGCCCTCCTCGAACTCCACAAAACCAAGGCCCTGCCCGGATGGCTCGAGGTCGACAGCGCCGCGGCCAAGATCCGGATCGTGGCCCTGCCCACCCGGGCCGACGTCCAGCTCCCCGTCGAGGAGCACATGATCGTCGAGTTGTACTCGAAGTAAAAGGCGATCCCCTCCCGCCCGGTCCCGGCGGGGCCCCGGCGAGAGGTCGCACCGATAAATACGCTATCCTCAAAAGGAGGACCAATGACCGAGATAGGTTTTCAGAGGCCCAAGTTCCTCGAATGCGATTATGAGACCCTGACCGGCACCTACGGCCGCTTCACCGCCCAGCCGTTCGAGCGGGGGTTCGGCGTCACCGTCGGGAACGCCCTCCGGCGCGTCCTGCTGTCGTCGATCAAGGGCGCGGCGATCTCCGCCGTCCGGATCCAGGGCGTGCTCCACGAGTTCTCAACCCTCCCCGGGGTCGTCGAGGACGTGACCAACATCCTCTTGAACCTGAAGAGCATCCCCCTGAAGCTTCACGGCCCTGGGCCGAAGACGATGACCCTGAAGAAGGAAGGCCCGGCCGTGGCCAAGGCCTCGGACATCGTCCACGACGGCGACGTCGAGATCCTCGACAAGGACATCGTCCTCGCCGCCCTCGACCGGGACGGGAAGCTCGACATCGAGATGATCGTCCTGGACAACCGCGGCTACATCACGGCCGAGGCGAACTTCGACGAGAAGCTCGGCCTCGACTTCATCCCCCTCGACTCCTCGCACTCGCCCATCAAGAAGGTCAACTACCGGGTCGAGCCGGCCCGCGTGGGCAAGCGGATCGACTATGAGGGGCTGACCCTCGAGGTCTGGACGACGGGGGCCATCGCCCCGATCGAGGCCATCTCCCAGGCGGCCAAGATCCTCCGCGACCACATGATCATCTTCATGAACATCGTCGACGAGCCGCTCGAGAAGGAGCAGGTCGTGGCCAAGCGCGAGATCCCCTACATGGGCCAGATCGACATCCTGTCCAAGCCCATCGAGCACCTGGAGCTCTCCGTCCGGTCCAACAACTGTCTCCGCTCGGCCGGGATCGAGAAGATCTACGAGCTCGTCCAGAAGTCGGAGGAGGAGCTGCTCAAGACCAAGAACTTCGGCCGCAAGTCGCTGAGCGAGATCAAGGAAACGCTCTCAAACCTGGGCCTGGGCCTCAGCCTGGATTTGAATTCCAAGCTGCTCGAGAGGATCAAGGGCGAGGCGAAGCCCGAGATCCCCGCCAAGGAGCTTGACGCATGAGGCATCTGTCTAAAGGAAAGAAGCTCGGCCGGACGACGGCCCATCGGAAGGCCCTCCTCCGCAACCTGGTGACGTCCTTCCTGGACAAGGAGCGCGTGACCACGACCGTCGCCAAGGCCAAGGAGGCCCGGCCCCTGGCGGAGAAGATGATCACCCTGGCCAAGAAGAATACGCTCCACACCCGGCGCCAGGCTCTGGCCTTCGTGACCAAGGAGTCGACCGTCCGGAAGCTGTTCGACACCCTCGGCCCCCGGTTCTCGGAGCGGCCGGGCGGATATACCCGGATCGTGAAGACGGGCCCGCGGGCGGGCGACGGCGCGGAGATGGCCGTGCTCGAACTCGTCGGGACCGAGTTCAAGAAGAAGGAAAAGAAGAAGAAGGACCTCAAGGAGAAGGCGAAGGCCGCCGCCTCCAAGAAATAGCGGCGGGGACGGCTGCCGTGTTCCTGGACGGCGCGCTGCTGGCCGCGAAATCGTTCTAAATCAGGTGAGGGCGATCCGGGGCCTGCTCAGCCGCGGCCAGGGATCTTGAGGGTCTGGCCGGGGTAGATCAGATAGCTGCTTCGGAGGCCGTTGGTCTGGATGAGGGTCTGGACCGACGTCCCGAACTTGCGGGCGATGGCGGCCAGCGTGTCGCCCGACCGGACGATGTAGGTTTGGTACTCGGGGGGGACATATTTCGGGATGGCGGCGATGGCCTGGAGGGTCTTCTCCTCTAGGCCGACGGGGACGCGCAGGTCGTATTCCCGATCCGGCGTCGAGTCCTGCCGCAGCTCCGGGTTGAGATTGGTCAGCTCCGATGCCTCGAGCCCCATTGTCTTCGCCAGGACCGACAGCTTCGTCGGCTTGTTGACCTTGGCCACGTCGAACTTGAGCGGGGCGTAGGGCTCGGGGAGCGTCATCCCATATTTGGCCGGATCGCGGATGATGGACACGGTGGCGATGAAGCGCGGGACGAACCGGGCCGTCTCGTACGGAAGCCGTTGGAACAGGTCCCAGAAGTTGTCGAGATAATTGATGTTCTGGCTGGCGATGACCCTTTGGACCGCGCCCTCCCCGCAGTTGTAGGCGGCCAGGGCGGAGGTCCAATCCCCGAAGAAGGAGTGGAGCTCGTCCAGGTACTTGAGGGCCGCCCGGGTGGCCTTGTAGGGGTCCATCCGCTCGTCGACGAACCGGTCCAGGCTCAGGCCGTAGCGGAACCCGGTCGAGGCGATGAACTGCCATATGCCGAGAGCCCGGGCCCGGGAGAGCGCCCGGGGCTGGAACCAGCTCTCGATGACGGGCAGCCAGCAGAGCTCCTCGGGCATGCCCGCCTTCCTCAGCTGCTCTCGGATCCAGTCGCCGTACAGGCCGGAACGCCTGTAGGCTTCTTCGAAGGCCTTCCGCTCCACGCCGGTGAACAGCTTGACCTCGTTGTCCACCCACTGGTTCGCGGCCATAGGGATGGCCTTTCCGTTGCCGTTGACCGGGTTGCGGCGGACGGCGTTGATCTCCAGTATCCGCTGGGCGATGAGGACGCGGAGGTTGTCCTTGTCCTGGAGGAGGGCGGAGTCGGGCGGGATCTTGACCCGGAGAATGAGGCCGTAGGCCTCGTCCAGCATCTGGAGGGCGGGCACGAGGTTCCCGCTCTCCCGGGCGAGCTTGGCCTCCTGATAGAGGTTGAGCGCGTTTTCCAGGGAACCCGAGGCATCGTCCTTGTCAACCAAGGCTTTGTTGGCGCCGGCCTGGTCGACGGTTTTCTTCTCCTCGGGGGGAATGATCGTCTTGTCCGCCGGCGGAGGAACGGGCGGTGGGACCTGGCCTCCGGCCAGGGGTTCAGTCTTGGGCTTGGCCGGCGTCTGGGAGGGCTTAGGCCCCGAGGAGCAGCTCCAAGCCAGGGCGGCGACAAGGGCGACGGACAGGATGCGAAGGAATTTCGGTCGGTTGGTCATGCAAAAAGACTTATACCACGCCGGGAAGGACTCGTCAACTCAAAAGAGAGGGGATTCCGCGCCTGCATGGCCGCTCATCCCTTCCGTTGCCACGCCCAGGCCGTTCCGATGATCGTCTCGAGGTCGGAATACCGAGGGGTCCAGGCGAGGACCCGCTCGGCCTTGTCCTTGGAGGCGAGGAGGACGGGGACGTCGCCCTCCCGGCGGGGCTTCACCCGGACCGGGACGGTGCGTCCCGTGACCCGTTCGGCCGCGGCGATGACCTCCCGCACGGAGTAGCCCCGGTTCGTTCCGAGGTTGATGAACTCGCTCCGCGGGGCCTCCCCGAGCTTCTTCAGCGCAAGGACGTGGGCCGCCGCAAGGTCGGTGACGTGGATGTAGTCCCGGACCGCAGTCCCGTCCGGCGTTGGGAAGTCCTCGCCGAAGATGTCTAGGGCCTCCGTCCGGCCCGTGACGGCCCGGAGGATGTTGGGGATGAGGTGCGTTTCGGGGTCGTGGCATTCGCCGAGGGTCCCGTCGGGGTCGGCCCCCGAGGCGTTGAAGTACCGGAGCGAGACGAATTTCAGGCCGTAGGCCCGGTCGTAGTCCTGGAGGATGCGCTCCACCATGAATTTCGTTTGGCCGTAGGGATTGAAGGGGTCCAGGGGATGGTCCTCGGTGAGCGGGATGCGGAGGGGGACCCCGTAAACGGCCGCGCTCGAGGAGAAGATCATCGTCCGCACACCCGCCTCGAGCAGGGCGTCGAGGAGGTTGAGGCTCGAGACGAGGTTCCGCGTGTAGTACCGCCGGGGATGAAGGTAGGACTCGCCGACCTGGATCAGGGAGGCGAAGTGGAGGACCGCGGCGACGTCCCGGCCCCGGAACGCGGCCCGGACGGCCTCCTTGTCCATGAGGTCGCCGACGACGAGCTCCGCGTCCCGGACGAAGTCCCGCCGGCCGCTCGACAAGTCGTCGAAGACGACCACGTCGTAGCCCTGCGCCCGGAGTTCCTTGACGGTGTGCGAACCGATGTATCCGGCCCCGCCGGCCACCAGGATCTGGCTCATGGCGTCCCCCCGACGAGCGTCTTGGCGATCTTGAGCCCCTGGGCCCGGGTCTCGAATTCGTTGTCGAGCTGGCGCCTGGTGAGCTCGTCCAATATTTTACCCATGCCGGGCCCGGGCGCAACTCCCAGCTTGAGGAGGTCCCGTCCCCGGAGGAGCGGCCGGATCGTCTCCCGGCTGACGCGGAGCTCCTCGAACTTGGCCAGGAGCCACTTGGCCTCGCGGTCCAGGCCGCGCACGGGCCGTTCCTTCCGCCCGGCCCGGTCGGCCGCGTCGAGGGCCACGGCGAGTTGGATCTCGCCGCCCGTGTCGGCCGCGAAGCGATTGAAAGCCTTGCGGGTGACGGCCTCCCGGCGGAGCCAGAGCTCGGACGCTCGGTGGTGGGTCTTGATCAGCGTCAGGACGGTCCTCCGCAGGGGGTAGCCGTTCCAAGCGAAGATCCGGAAGCGGGTGAAGATCTTGCGGGCCAGCCGCTCGCTCGCCCCGTCGTGGCCGGCGCTCGTGATCACCATCCGGCCGCGCTTGAATTCCCACTGGGTCGTCTCCGCCTTTCCGATATCGTGATAGAGCGCCGCCAGGCCCAGGGCGAGCGTCGGTCCGGGCCCGAGCGCGAGCAGGCGGGCGAGGCGGAGGCCCTGGTCCACGGCGAGCTTCGTGTGGCGCCAGGCCGTGTGGTGGCCGAAATCGTCCTTCTCCGGGTGGAACACCGAATCCTGGAGGACGAGCGTCAGGGCGTAGAGCTCGGGGAAGAGCCGGCGCAGGGCGCCGAGCTTGAACATCTCCTCGAGGCCGACGGATGGCCGCTCGGATTGGAGGAGGATCTTGAACAGCTCCTCGTTGACCCGCTCGACGCTGAGCCCGGCCAGGTCCACGTCCTTGGCCAGGGGATAGACGTCCGGATCGACGGCGAAGCCCATGACCGAGGCGAAACGCGCCGCGCGGAGGACCCGGAGGGGGTCCTCCGGGAAGGCCCGGGGGTTGGTGACCCGGATGCGGCGGGCCCGGATGTCGGCCGCGCCGCTGAACGGGTCCACCAGCCGGCCGTCGGCGAGGCGCAGGGCGATGCTGTTGCAGCGGAAGTCCCGCCGCTCGAGATCGGCCTCGAGGGGCAGGTCCGGGTCGGCCAGGACCTGGATGTCCTTGTGGCCCCGCGTCCCGTCCCCCTTTGGCCGGTCGATGCGGGGGAGGGCGACGTCGTAGGTCTTCCCCCGGACGGTGAACTTGACGATGCCGAAGTTCCGTCCGACAAGATCGACCTTGCCTTGCGGCTCGAGCCGGGCGACGATGTCCTCGAGGGCATGCTTCGCCACGAGAAGGTCGACGTCCTCGGACGCGATCCCGCGGAGGCGGTCGCGGACGTAGCCGCCTACGGCGTAGACGTCCGGGCCGAAGAGCCCGACGAAGAGCGCCTTGTCCCGGAAATCGGCCCGCAGCGTTTTCATGGTCCCCTCATTATAAGTCATTTCCACGGGCAATCCCAATGAGGGGCGGCGGCAGGGCATCCCCCGGCGGGCCGGGGGATGCCCTGCCGCCGCCCCGATTTTGCGTTTGATCCGCTGCTTCTGCGGGCCTCAAATTGACCCCCGCGCGGCCTTGGGGTAAACTAGCACTTTAACGGACCCGTTCAATGAACTACCGCCGTGCGCTCGCTATCACAATCGCCGGGTGGGTCTGCGTCGCTCCGGCTTCGGCCGGTGCGGTCCCCCAGAAACGCGAGATCGAGATCTCTGTCCAGGAGAAGCGGATCCTCGAGCCCATACCCCAGGGTCTGTCGCTGGTCTTCGTCCTGCATGTGAAGAACCCGCTGACGGTGGCCCAGCTCCTCATCCGCTACGACTACCGGGCGAGCATCGACGGCGCGGAATTTCTCAATCTCGAGATCGCGCTCGACGCGCCGATCCGGCTCGAGGGACGGGAGGAGATCGAGATTGCCCTGCCCATCAAGATCACCTATGCGTATCTGTTTGCCGCCGTCCCCGGGATCCAGGACCGGGACCAGGCGTTGTGCTCCGTCACGGGCGGGATGGCGTTCCAGGTCGAGCGGGGCAGGGAGAAGCGCGTCCCGATTTCCTTTTCCGGCGAATTCCCCATCTTCCGGGGGATCGAGGTCAACCCGCTGCCCATCGAGGCCCGGGACCTGACGGTCGGGGGCGCGGACCTCATCTTCAAGGCGTCGGTCGGAAATCCCAACGGCTTCCCGTTCAAGATCGACCGGCTGTCTTGCCGAATCGAGCTCGTCGGTGTTCCGGTGTCGAAGAGCGTGATCGGGCAGGGCGTCACGGTCGACGCCCGCGGCGAGAAAGCCCTGTCGGTCCCCCTGCTCCTCGATTTCTTCGAACTCGGCCGGTCGCTTTACGACGGCCTCTCCCAGCCGCCCGTGGACGTGCGCCTGGTGGGGGAGATCGAGTTGAGCTCGGTCTGGGGAACCTTCACGATCCCCTTCGACCACAGAACGAAAGTGGCGGTAGTCAAGCTTCCGTGAGGGAGCCCGGCGCGGCCGTCCTCAGAACCAGTAGTTGATCCCCAGCGAGAACAGGACCCCTCCGAGGTCGAGCGGTTGGAAGCCATGGAAGCCCTCGTTCGGATCGGTGCCCATTTTGCCCTTGGCGGAGCTGTACTTGGCTTCGAGGTCGAGGGTCAGCCGGTTCGCGATCGGGATCTGGACGCCGCCGAAGACCTGGTAGCCGAAGGCGATCCGTCCGAAATTTTGGCCTTCCATCGCGTCCACGGCATAAATCGGATACACCAGATCCTCATAGCCGTCGGGATCGGCATAGACGTATTCGTCGCTGAAATCGATGAAATCCCCCTGCATCTTCACGCTCCAGAGGTAGAGCCCGACGCCGGCCCCGAGATAGGGGATGACCTTTCCCCGGCGGCCGAAGGGCGCGATCTTCAGCGAAAACTGCAAGGGGGTGATCGAGACGCTCAGACGGTGGCTGGGCGTAAAATCGCCGTCGTAGTACTGGGCCGGAAAGGCGAAATCGCCGTCGTCGAACTGGATGCCGGTATAGTCCCGGTAGGCGCCGGTCTTGTTCTTGCTGTACGTGTCGATGCCGATCACCAGACTCAGCTCCTGGGTCAGGAACCACTCATAAGAGAAGGAGAAGCTCGCACCCTGGAAATTCGATTTGAGAAAGGTCATGTTGGCCAGCTCGGTGTCCCAGAAATCGCTTTTGAAGCTGGGGACGAAATAGCCGACCTTGAAGGAGATCGTATCCGCGAACCCGAGGCTCGCCACTACCGCCAGGACCGCTATCACGAGGATGATCCGATTTTTCATTGTTGGCCTCCTGCACCCAAAGATTTTGCAAGAACCATGCCAATTCGCCGTCCCTGTTGCCCAAGGGGCCTCCCCGACCAAGGTGTGGCGAAAAAAGGTCAATTGTCCTCTTTTCTTTCGATCTTCTCCCTTAGTTTATGCCTGCGGCCTGGGCTTGTAAAGGTGGGCGGGGAGGGTCGCGAACTCGGAGTTTGTTATATCCGGTACCGGGGTAGGCCCCAGATATTAGAGCGGAGCGTGTGGCGCGGTGAGCTCGGAGGAGGGCTCGGGGTAGAGGGCCGTCGGCCCGCCGGTTTCCCCGGCGAGGAAACCGGCTCATTTCCTCGGCTCGCCTCCTCCCCGTTTCGCGAGGGTCCATGCCCGCTCGCCTCCGGATGGCCTCCTTGCCCTCTACCCCTCGCCCGGATGAGAGAAGGACCGAAATCAGTTGCGCTCTTTCTTTGCGTGAGGCGAGGAGGGCGCGGTTCGAAAACCGATCTTTAGCGCGGCGCGAGCCCCGGTCGCTCGAAGCGGCGGGGACCCGCGGTTTGGGGGTGAGCCGCAAGAGCGACTGGGGCGGGAGCCGCGCAAAACAAGATTGGGATTATGTTGACTTTGCCCAGGAGCCTCCTCTAACATGG
>JADGNV010000031.1 GCA_017883285.1 Candidatus Aminicenantota bacterium
CCCCGCCGCTTCGAGCGACCGGGGCTCGCGCCGCGTTGCCTGCAATAAATTAGGCGGCTAACGAAGGGTCCGATATCGGGAGCCCAATTTCGATGGGCTTGATTTCACGATAGTCAATAAATGACCTTGACCAGGCACAGCCCTTTGGCCGGGGCGGTGGGGCTGGCCAACGTGCGCCTCTTGGCCCGGAAAATCTCGTCGACGGCGGCCGGCGGGACCCGCCCCCGGCCGACCTCGAGCATGGTCCCGACGATCGTCCGGACCATGTAGCGCAGGAACCCGCGGGCCTCGATGGTGTAAATGAGCTCGTCGCCTTTCCGCCGGAGCTCGGACCGGACGACGCTCCGGACGGGCGTCAGGACCCGGTTCGAGGAGAACCCCGTGAAATCGCCTTCCCGGGCGAACAGCGCCGCCGCGTCCCGCATCCTCTTCACGTGGAAGGGATACGGCCAGTGCAGGACGTAGCGGACCGCGAACGGGCTGATCCCGGGCGAGGTCCAGATCCGGTATTGGTAGATTTTGCCTTTGGCGTCGCGACGGGCATGGAACTCCGCCGGGACCCGCTCCAGGCTCACGACGCGGATGTCGTCCGGCAGGAGGGCGTTCAACGCCTTAAAGAGTTCGGCGTCGGGCATCTCCTTGTCGATCCGGAAGCTGGCCGCCTGTCCCAAGGCGTGCACCCCGGCGTCGGTGCGGCCCGCGCCCGTCAGGGCCGTCTTCTTCCGGACGATCCGCTCGAGTGCGTCCTCGACCATGCCCTGGATGGTCGGTTTGTCCGGCTGGCGCTGCCAGCCGAAGTAATCCGTCCCGTCATAGCTCAGGACGATTTTATAGTTGGGCATGTCTTCGGTATTTCTCCATGGCGGGCCTCTCTTTCGCGTTCGCTCGGCGGCGGGCGTTCCATACTTAGCACAGAGCGTCCGGCAATTCAATCGGCGCTCCAAATCTCCCGGGAATTGTTGAAGATACGCCCCGATTCGTTTACAATGGCCACATGCGTCGGTATCGAGTTGTTCTCTGCCTTGAAGCCGACGAAGGAGACGCGCCATGACCGAATTCCTGACGATTCCCAGCCTCGGCGAGGACGAGGCGAGGCGCCTCGAGCGCGAGATCGAGGCCCGGATCGCCGCCCGGATGAAGGACGGGCGGCTGAGTGAACGCGAAGTCCGGGAGATCCAGGAGATGAAGCTCCGCATCCTGCCCGACCTGCAGGACGTCCAGAGCGTCTACGAAAACCATCTCTTCCGGCCGAAGAGCGGGAAGCCCTGACGATGACGGAGCGGCCGAAGCCGGAGGTACCCATGGACAAACCCCAACCCGACGCGCGAGACATGCTGGACGGGATCGACGTCGATTACGAGAACCTTGACGTGTCCGTCCTCATGGACCGGATCCAGAAGGCCGCCGCGGCGGCTCCGGCCCCGGAGCAGGGGGCTGCCGCCGCCCCGCCGGGGGGGCCGCCCCCGGCCCCGCTCGCGGCTCCGCCGGAACCGCCTCCGGCTCGGCCCGCCCCGGAGGCCGGACCAGTGCCCTCAGGCACGAAATCGAGGCTCCAGGGCAAGATGGTCCGGCTGCTGACGCCGTTCTTCCCGCTCATGCGCCTCCTCGGCCTGCCGCTCCACCAGGAGCTCCGGGAGACGCAGCAGAGCCTCCATGCAACCAACGTCCGCATCGACGGGATCGTCCGGGAGCTCGGCGGCAACCTCGACCAGGCCCGCCGGGACCTCACCAAGAGCCAGGAGTACATCAAGCTCCTCCACAACCTGAGCCACAACCTCATCCTGACCGCCACCTCCCAGAAGATCGAGCTCGACATGCTGAAGAGCAAGGTCCGGGTGCTCGAAAAAGAGTTGGAATTCGCCCAGAAGCGGGAGCGGGCCCTCGAGGAGCAAGTCCTGAAATGACCCTGGCCTTCGTCGTCCAGCGCTACGGCCTCGACATCAACGGCGGCGCCGAGCTCCACTGCCGCTGGGTGGCCGAGCACATGCGGGCCCACGGTCCCGTCGAAGTGCTGACGACCTGCGCCCACGACTACATCACCTGGGCCGACCACTACGCCCCCGGGACCGAAACCATCAACGACATTCTCGTCCGGCGGTTTCGCGTCTCCCGGCCCCGCGACGTCCTGGAATTCAGCCGTATCCAGGCCCGCATCCTCACGACCGAACACAAACTCGAGGACGAGATCGCCTGGCTCGAGGCCGAGGGGCCGACCTCGCCGGAGCTCATCGCCTACATCCGCGAGCACGAAGCCGACTATGACCATTTTCTTTTCTTCAGCTATCGCTATTACCAATCCTACTGGGGCGTCCGGACCGTTCCCCGCAAGAGCATCCTGGTCCCCACGGCCGAGCACGACCCCGTCATCCACCTCAAGCTCTTCAAGGACCTGTTCCGGCTGCCGAGGGCGTTCATCTACAACTCCGAGGAGGAGCGGGACATGATCCAGACGCTGTCCGGCAACCGGGACATTCCCGGGATGGTCGTCGGCGTCGGGACCGTGCTCCCGGCCGAACATTCGGCGGAGCGTTTCCGGGCGAAGCACGGCATGAGCGGGCCGTTCATCCTCTACCTCGGCCGGATCGACGCCAACAAGGGCTGCGCCCACCTCTTCGATTATTTCCTCCAGTTCAAGCGGGACACCAACTCGCCGGTGAAGCTCGTCCTGATTGGCGCCACCGTCCTCCCGATCCCGGACCATCCCGATGTCCGCTACCTCGGCTTCCTGCCGGAGCAGGACAAGTTCGACGCCCTGGAAGGAGCGGAACTCCTGGTCATGCCCTCTTTCTACGAGAGTCTGTCCATGGTGACCCTCGAAGCCTGGGCCCTGGGCCGGCCCGTGCTGGCCAACGCCCACTGCGACGTCCTGAAAGGCCAGTGCCGCCGGTCGAACGCCGGGCTTACCTACGCAAACTACAGCGAATTCCGGGACGCGCTGGATCTTCTCCTCGGCGCGCCGCGCCTCCGGGAGGCGCTCGGCCGGAACGGCCGGGCCTACTTCCAGGCCCGCTATACCTGGGACATCATCGAACGCAAATACCTCGCGGTCCTGAACGGGACGGGAGCCTGACCCATGGACGTCCATCAATTCGCCACCTCGCTCAGCTACGGGGACGCCATCTCGGACGAGATGCTCGAGATCCGGAGCGTGCTCCGCGAAAGCGGATTCCGCTCGGAGATCTTCATCAAGATGTTCGACCCGCGCTCCGCGCGCCACGTCCGGGACTACCGCGACTACAAGACCTGGAGCTCCCCGGAGAACGTCGTCATCTTCCATTTCTCGATCGGCTCGCCGGTCTCGAAGCTGTTCTTCCGCGTGCCGGACAAGAAGATGATGATCTACCACAACATCACTCCTCCCGAATATTTCGTCGACGCCCACCGGGTGCTCGCCCGCGAATGCTACAAGGGCCGCCTCGAGATCAACCTGTTCGTGGACAAGGTCGATCTGGCCCTGGGCGACTCCGACTTCAACCGGCGGGAGCTCGAAGCGGTGGGCTACCGGGCGACGGGGGTTCTGCCCATCCTCATGAATTTCGCCAAGTTCGACGGCCCCGCCGATCCCGTCACGACCCGCCTCTTCGACAACGGGAAGACGACGCTCCTCTTCGTCGGCCGGGTCATCCCCAACAAGAAGTTCGAGGATATCCTCAAGACGTTCTATTTCTACAAGACGCATTTCAACCCCGCGTCGCAGCTCATTCTGGCCGGGGAGCACCGCGGCCAGGAGCGTTATCTCGCCGCGCTCCAGGACCTCGTGGTCCGGCTGCGGCTGACCGACGTCCACTTCAGCAACCACATCGAATTTCCCGAGCTCCTGGCCTTCTACCGGGCCGCGGACATCTACCTGTCGATGAGCGAGCACGAGGGGTTCGGCGTCCCGCTCCTCGAGGCCTTTTACAACCGGATTCCGGTCCTGGGCTACGCCGCCGGGGCGGTCGAGGAGACGATGAACGGCGGAGGCGTCGTCCTGCGGGAGAAGGACTTCCTGAAGACCGCGGCCCTCATCGACCGGATCCTGGGCGACGACGCCCTACGGACCCGGATCGTCGACGGCCAGCTCCGGGCCTTGGATAAGTTCAGCCGAGCGAACGTCAGCCGCGTGCTGCTGGGGCACGTCGAAAGGATCGGCCGATCATGAGGATCGATCAGCTCGTCCCGGCTTTCCATCGCGGCGACGCCATCGGCGACGAGGCGTTCATGCTCAAGGACTTCCTCCGGCGCCGGGGTTTCGATTCGGAGATCTATGCCCTCACCCGCGACCGCGGCCTGGAAGGCCAGGCGAAGCTCTTCGGCGAGTTTCCCGCTCCTTCGCCCGCCGACATCACGATCCTCCATTTCGCCCTGCCGTCGCCGCTGACCCCGGCGCTCGCCGCCCTGCCGTCCAGGAAAGCCCTCATCTACCACAACATCACGCCGCCGGAGTTCTTCGAAGGCCTCAACCCGGAGATGGCCCGGATCTCCCGCATCGGGCGGCGGGAGCTGCGGTCGCTCCAGCCCTCGGTCGACCTCAGCCTGGCCGATTCGGAATACAACCGTCTTGAGCTCGAGGCGCTCGGCTTCCGGAACACGCACGTCTTTCCGCTGTTCGTGGATTTCGCCAAGTACGAGCGGCCGCCGTCCCGCTTCGTCCGCGGCCTCTTCCGGGACGACCGGGTGAACGTCCTCTTCGTCGGCCGGGTCGCTCCGAACAAGCGGATCGACAACCTGGTCCGGACCGTCTTCTTTTTCAAGAAATACATCTCCCCCCTGGTGCGGTTGATCGTCGTCGGCAAGACGAACACCTTCCCGACGTACTACGAAGCCGTGAGCCGGCTCGCGGACGAATTCTACCTGAAGCCCGAGGAGATCACGTTCCTCGGCCACGTGCCCGACGAGGAGATGTTCGCCGTTTATCGGGCGTCGGACGTCTTCCTCTCGCTGAGCGAACACGAAGGCTTCTGCCTGCCGCTCGTGGAAAGCATGATCTTCGACCTGCCGGTCGTCGCCCTCTCCTCCACGGCCGTCCCCTACACCCTCGGGGAAGCGGGGGTCCTCGTCCGGGAGTTTCGGCCCGACCGCGTCGCCGAGCTAGTCGACATCGTGGCCCACGACGCCCCCCTGCGCGAAAAGCTCATCGCCGCCGGACGGCGCGAGCTCGCCAAGCTCAAGGCCTTCCCGCGCGAGGAGTTCCTCCTGACGCGCCTCGAGGAGTTGAGGTCCCGATGAAAGTCGCCTTCGTCGTCCAGCGCTACGGCCAGGAGGTCATGGGCGGGTCCGAGCTCCATTGCCGCCTCCTCGCCGAGCGTCTCGCCGACCGCGGCTACGACTGCACTGTCTACACCACGACCGCCCGGGACTACGTGACCTGGACGAACGTCTACCCCGCAGGGGAGACCATTCTGAACGGGGTGGTCATCCGGCGCTATCCCGTCGAGAAGCCCCGCGAGATCGTGGCGTTCAACAAATTCTCGGACTGGATCTTCTTCCATCCTCATACCCGCGAGGACGAGTTGCGCTGGATGGAAGAACAGGGCCCCTTCTCGCCGGCGCTGGTCGAGGCGGTGGGGGCGGCCGAAGGGGAGCACGACCGGTTCGTCTTCATGACCTACCTCTATTACAACACCTACTGGGGACTCCAGGCGATCCGGAAGCCGAAGATCCTCGTGCCCACCGCCCACGACGAGCCTGCCCTCCACCTCGGGATCATGAAGGAGGTCTTCGACCGACCGGCCGCGTTCATGTTCAATACCGAGGCCGAGAAGGCGATGCTCGGACGGTATTTTTCCTTCGCCGGCAAGTACCAGGAGACGGTGGGGGTCGGGACCGACATCCCCGAAAACCCGAAGCTGACTCCCTTCGATGCGGCCTACGCCGATCTCGAACCCTATCTCCTCTATGCCGGGCGGATCGAGCCCGGCAAGGGCTGCGCCGAGCTCTTCGAGGCGTTCCTCCGGATCAGCCCGCGGCTGCCGGAGCTGAACCTCGTCCTCATCGGTAACCTCCTTATGTCCCTGCCCGCGCATCCCCGGATCCGCTACCGGGGTTTCGTGTCGGCCGGGGAGAAGGACGCGGCCATGGCCCGGGCCGCGGCGACCGTCCATCCCTCGCGCCTCGAGAGCCTGTGCATGGCCGCCCTCGAATCGATGGCCGCGCGGACGCCCATCCTCGTTCAGGCCGCGACCGAGCCGCTGAAGCAGCATTGCCTCGCCGGCAACGGCGGGCTCACCTACGCCACCGCGGCGGAGTTCGGCCTGGCCGCGGAGCTCCTCGTCCGGGACCGGCGCCTGCGGGCGATCCTGGGTCGGAACGGGCGGGACTACGTCCGCCGGAACTACAGCTGGGACCGGGTCCTGGAGAAATACGACGCCGTCTTCGCCGCGATGTGAGCCATGGCGTTTATCAACTACACGTCCAACTCGCTGACCATCAAAATCGTCTATTACGGCCCGGGCCGCTGCGGCAAGACGGAGAACCTCCGCTACATCCACGAGAACCTCGACCCGGCCGCCCGCGGCCAGTTCATCTGCCTGGAAACGGAGTCCGAGCGGACGTGCTTTTTCGACCTCCTTCCGATCAAGGCCGGCTACATCGGCTGCTTCCGGGTCCACTTCCAGTTGATGTCCGCGCCCGGTCAGGAGTTCTATGAAGCCTCGCGCCGGAACGTCCTGGCCGGCACGGACGGGCTGGTCTTCGTGGCCGATTCCCAGGTCCCGCTCCTCGAGGCCAACGTCAAGAGCCTGGAGAGCCTGCGCCGCAATTTGCTGGAGCTGCGGATCGATACGGTCAAGGTCCCGATCGTGCTCCAATACAACAAGCGCGACCTGGACAACCTCACGCCCGTCGAAACCCTCAACGCCGCCCTCAATCCCGGCGGGGCCCCCTTCCTCGAGGCCTCGGCCGCGACCGGCCAGGGCGTGTTCGAGACCCTGAAGGAGATCGCCCGGGCGACCATCCCCCGCGTCCGGGACAAGATCTTCGGCCTCCGGGACGGCCCTCCTCCGGGCGTCGCCGGGGCCCTGTCCGATAAAGACGAGCCCGATCTGATATAAAACCCCTCCGGCCGCCGTCTTATCAGTGGCGGCATGCTTATCAAATCCTTCAGCGCGGCCCTGTGCGGCGTCGAGGCCTACGTCGTCGAGGTCGAAGTGGACATCGGCGGCGGGCTGCCGGCGTATATCGTCGTCGGCCTGCCCGACGCTTCGATCCGCGAAAGCCAACAGCGGGTCAAGGCCGCCCTCAAGAACTGCGGCTACGATTTCCCCTCGCGCAAAGTGATCGTCAACCTGGCGCCCGCGGACCGGCGGAAAGAGGGCTCGGCCTTCGACCTGCCCATCGCTCTGGGCCACCTGGCCTTTTTGGGAGTCGTCGATCCGGCGGGGTTCCGGGACTTTCTCGTCCTCGGCGAGTTGGCCTTGGACGGCCGGCTGAAGCCGGTCAAAGGCGTTCTTTCGACGGCGATTCTGGCCAAGGCCGGGGGCTATCGGGGGATCGTCGTCCCCAAGGACAACGAGCGCGAGGCGGCTCTGGTCGATGGGCTGGAGGTCTATGGGCTGAGCAACCTCGTCCAGGTCGTCGAGCTCCTCACCGAGCCCGGACGCGTCGCACCGAGCGTTTGGGCGCTCGACGAGATCCTGACGGCTCCGTTCTCCGATGTGGATTTCCGGGAGGTCAAGGGCCAATTCCACGTGAAGCGCGCCCTGGAGGTGGCTGCGGCCGGCGGACACAACATCCTCCTCATCGGACCGCCCGGGTCCGGGAAGACGATGCTCGCCCGCCGGCTTCCGTCCATCCTTCCCGACATGACCTTCGAGGAGATGATCGGTGTGACGCAGGTCTACAGCGCGGCCGGATATCTGCGCGGACAGGGCGCGGTCGTCCGGCGGCCGTTCCGCGCGCCGCATCATACAATCTCGGACGCGGGGCTCATCGGGGGCGGAATGATCCCGCGGCCGGGCGAGGTCAGCCTAGCCCATCACGGTGTCCTCTTCCTGGACGAGCTGCCGGAGTTCAACCGCAAGGTCCTCGAGGGCCTGCGCCAGCCGGTCGAGGACGGCCAGGTGACGATCGCCCGGGCGGCGATGACCGCCACGTTCCCTTCGTCGTTCATGCTCGTCGCGGCCATGAACCCCTGCGAAGATGTTCTCAAGGGCCTGGCGGGCCGCGACGAGAACTGTACGGAGAGCGAGCGAAGCAAATACTACTCCAGAATTTCAGGCCCGCTGCTCGACCGGATCGACA
>JADGNV010000032.1 GCA_017883285.1 Candidatus Aminicenantota bacterium
ACACAAGGGCCGACACGCAGGCGGCGTGGAGCAGGGGGCCGGAGACCCGCGTGTCACGGCCGACGAGGACGGTTTTGGCGTTGACGAACGTGCCGAAGGCCGCGGCGAAATCCATGACCAGCTTGGGGGTGAGCGATTCGCCGACGATGCCCCGCACGCCCGAGATGCCGATCTTGAGGAGCTTCATGGGACCGTGGATATTATATGCCAAGAAGCGGGGGGCAAGACACTTTTTCTCTCGGAAAAGGGCCCCGGCCCCGCTTTAGCACCGGCCGCCCGAAACTTCAATGCGCCGAGTTGACGGCTCCCGGACGTTTGCCCTATGATAACCGGGCCGTTTCGATCGAGGATAGCCCAACATGTTCGACCAACTGTCCGACCGCCTCCAGAAGGTGATGAAGTTCCTCAAGGGCGAGGGCAAAATCACCGAAAAGAATATGGGCGAGGCCCTGAAGATGATCCGGATGGCCTTCCTCGAGGCCGACGTCAACTACAAGGTCGTCAAGGAGTTCGAGGCCCGGATCAAGGCCAAGGCCCTCGACCAGGCCGTGCTCGACAGCCTAACCCCCGGCCAGCAGGTCATCAAGATCGTCCGCGACGAGCTGACCGAGATCCTCGGCGTTTCGGACAAGCCACTGACCTTCGCCGGGACCTCGCCCTCGATCGTCATGCTCGTCGGCCTCCAGGGGAGCGGCAAGACGACGACGACCGGCAAGCTCGCCCGTTGGGCCAAGGGCCGCGGGAAGAGCCCGCTGCTCGTCTCGTTCGACCTCAAGCGGGCCGCCGCCCAGGACCAGCTCAAGATGATCGCCGGCTCGCTCGGCCTCCCCTTCTACGAAATGACCGCGGCGGCGATGGCCCGGCCGGACGAGGCCCTGCGCGAGCTCGTGAAATTCACCCGGAACCGGGGAAACGACCTCCTCCTCGTGGACACGGCCGGCCGGCTCCACGTGGACGACGAGCTCATGGACGAGCTGCGGATGGTCAAGACGATCCTCGATCCCGTCGAGGTGATCTACGTCGGAGACGCCATGACCGGCCAGGACGCGGTCAAGAGCGCCCAAGCTTTCGCCGAGCGGATCGGGGTGACGTCGATCATCCTGACCAAGCTCGACGGCGACGCCCGGGGCGGCGCGGCCCTGTCGATGGTCTCGGTCACCGGCAAGCCCATTAAGTTCGTGGGCGTCGGCGAAAAGTCGGACAAGCTCGAGGTCTTCCACCCCGACCGGATGGCGTCGCGCATCCTGGGCATGGGCGACATCCTGAGCCTCATCGAGAAGGCCGAGCAGGACGCCGACGTCGAGGAGTCCGAGGAGCTCGCCCGCAAGATCCGTCGGCAGGAGTTCACCTTCGAGGACTTCAAGAAGCAGCTCGGGCAGCTCAAGAAGATGGGCTCGCTCTCGGGCATGATGAGCCACCTGCCGAACGTCGGCCCGTTTAAGGGCCTGGCCCAGACCCAAATCGACGACCGGAAGCTCGTCTACTTCGAGGCCATCATCAATTCCATGACTCCCGCCGAGCGGCTCGACCCGAAGATCATCAACGGCAGCCGCCGCCAACGCATCGCCCGCGGCAGCGGCCGGCCGGTCCACGAGGTCAACCAGCTCCTCAAGCAGTTCCAGGAAATGCGGACGATGATGAAGAAGTCGGTCTTTCAGAAGATGCTGTCGTCGTTCGGCAAGTGACCGGATGCGGCCGGCGTTCCGGCCCGGAGGGCGGCCGGGTCCCCCGCTATCCCGCCGTTGCCGGTGAAATAGCCGGACGCGCGCCCTTTTTTCCTGTTGACTTGGCCTCCATTTTCGGCTATCATCTTAACTCATTTTAATAGAATGGATTAACCTACCATGATGACACTGCGTTTGATGAGATTCGGCGCCAGGAGCAAACCCTCCTACCGGATTGTGGTTATCGACTCCAAGAAACCGCGCGAGAGCAGGGCCAAGGAATTCTTAGGCTCCTACAATCCCCTGAAAGAGCCGGCGGAGATCAACATCGACCTCGAGAAGGCCAAGTTCTGGCTCGACCGAGGGGCGAAGCCTTCGCCGACGGTCAAATCCCTTCTGGACAAAGTCTCCAAGAAGAAATAGCGTTCTCCGGCATCGGCATTCTCTATCGAAAAGGAGGCTACCGTGAAAGAGCTCGTTGAATTGATGGCGAAAGCACTGGTGGACCAGCCCGACAAAGTTGTGGTGTCCCAGCTCGAAGGGGAACAGACCACGATTCTGGAACTCAAGGTCGCCCCCGAGGACCTGGGGAAAGTGATCGGAAAACAGGGCCGGACGGCCCGGGCGATGAGGATCATCCTCGGCGCCGCCGGCATGAAACTGAAACGCCGTTTCAACCTGGAGATCATTGAAAAAAACTGAGTTGCGTAGCATTGCCAAGATCCAGCGGAGCCACGGCAAAGACGGGGAACTGAAGATCAAGCTCCGGGAAGACCAGGTCCCCGAAGGTTTTTTTTTAAGGTTTTTCTGAACGATCGAGAGGAATTTCGAGAGTTCGACGTCGAGCGTTGCCTCCCCTATAAAAACTCCCATCTGCTCAAGCTCAAGGGCATCGATTCCCTGGCCGCGGCCGATGCCCTGGCCGGACGGGAGGTTTTCGTTCCCGAGGATGCCCTGCAGCGGCCCGGGGACGACCGGATCTACGATTTCGATCTGATCGGCTGCGGGGTCGTCACCCCCGACGGCGGCCCGGTCGGGATGGTGAAGGACGTCATGGACCTGGGGGAATCGACCCTCCTTGTGGTTGAGGGCCCGCCCGGCCCGCGGGAAGTCCTCATCCCCCTGAGCCGGGAGATCTGCGTCGAGATCGACCTCGTGGGGCGGCGGATCGTGGTCGACCCGCCGGACGGCCTTTTCGACTTGAATGAGATTTGATATAATCACGATCTTCCCCGAGATGTTCGAGGGCTTTTGTTCGGGGGGGATCGTCAAACGGGCGGTCGCCAAAGGCCTGGTTGAGGTCGCGGTGCACAACCTGCGCGATTTTGCGGCCGGCAAGCACCGGCAAGTGGATGACCGCCCCTACGGCGGCGACGAGGGCATGGTCTTCAAGGCCGAGCCCGTTTTCGCCGCCGTGGAAAGCGTGCGGGCCTCGGCGGGGACGCCGGTCGTCCTCCTCTCGCCCCAGGGGCGGGTGTTCGACGGCCGCGTGGCCGAGGAACTGGCCCGCCATCCGCAGATCGTCCTCATCTGCGGACGGTACGAGGGCGTCGACGAGCGGGTGGCCGAGAGCCTGGCCACCGACGAGATCTCGATCGGCGATTACGTGCTGACGGGCGGCGAGCTCGCGGCCATGGTCGTCATCGACGCGACGGCGCGGTTCGTGCCGGAGGTCGTGGGCAAGGCCGCTTCCGTCCGCCACGACTCGTTCGTGGCGGGGCGGCTGGATTATCCGCATTATACGCGGCCCCGGGAGTTCCGGGGGATGAAGGTCCCGCCGGTCCTGTTTTCCGGGGACCATGCGAAGATCGAGGCCTGGCGCCGGCGAAAGGCGCTGGAGAAGACGATCCGGCGGAGGCCGGACCTGATCGCCGCCTCCGGGCTGTCCCCGGAGGAGCGGACATTGCTGGAGCCGACTCCGAACGAAAGGAAGAAACGATGAACCTGATGCAATTGGTCGAAAACACGCAGACGAGAAAAGATGCCGAGCCCTTCGGGGTCGGGGATACGGTCAAGGTCCACGTCATCATCAAGGAAGGCGACAAGGAACGGGTCCAGATCTTCCAGGGGGACGTGATCGCCAAGCGCGGCGCGGGGCCGAGCGCCTCGTTCACCGTCCGGAAGATCTCGTTCGGCATCGGCGTCGAGAAGATCTTTCTCCTTCATTCCAAGTCCATCAAGAAGGTCGAGATCGTCCGCCACACCAAGGTCCGGAGGGCCAAGCTCTACTACCTCCGCGGTCTGAAAGGGAAGTCCGCCCGTCTTCGCGAGGAGCGATAATCCGCTCCCGTGGCCGACTTTGAGATCGAGGCGTCTTTCTTCGCGAAGGGCGTCCGGTCCATCGCCGGCGTGGACGAGGTCGGCCGCGGGGCCCTCTGCGGGCCCGTCGTCGCGGCCGCGGTCGTTCTGCCGCTCTCCTGGATCACCGCCGCCTCCCCCCGTCCCGGGTGGCTGTCGTCCGTCGACGATTCCAAGCTTTTGACCCCGCGGCGACGCCGCGCTCTGGCCGCCTCGCTCCTCGCCACGGCCGCGGCGGTCGGCTTCGGCGCCTGCTCGAACCTCGAGGTCGACCGGATGAACATCCATCGGGCCTCGCTCGAGGCCATGCGCCGGGCCGTGGAGGCGCTCCCCGTCCCGCCCGAAGCCGTGCTCGTGGACGGGTTCGGCCTCCGCGGCTACGCGGGGCGGCAGCTGGCCGTCCTCCAGGGCGACCGGAAAAGCCTCTCGATCGCCGCCGCCTCCATCCTGGCCAAGGTCCTCCGCGACCAGATGATGGATCGCTTCGCCCTCCTCTTCCCGGGTTACGGCCTGGAACGGAACAAGGGCTACGCCACGCCCGGCCACATCCGGGCGCTCGCCGAACGGGGCCCCTCCGCTTTTCATCGGACGAGTTTTCGTTTACAATTCAACGCGAAGCTGTTCCCATGACGTCCCGCGCACGCATCACCGAGGCGGCGGAGGATTGCGCCCGGTCCGGCCGGCTCCGGGAGGCGATCGCCGAATACCGGAAGCTTCTCGACGGGAGCGCCGCGGACGTGCCGGTCGGCAACATCGTCGGCGACCTCCATCTCCGGCTCGGCCAGCGCGACAAGGCCCTGAAGATCTTCCTGACCAACATGGCCGTCCTCGACCGGCGCGGGGCGTTCGCCCAGGCGCTGGCCCTCGCCAAGAAGATCCACAAGCTCGATCCGGGGAACGGCGAGATCCTGGCCCGCATGGGCGACCTCTACGGCCGACTGGGATTCACGGCCGAGGCCCGGGCGCAGTACCTGGACGCCGCGGGCGTGTTCGAGGACCGGGGGGACGTCCCCGGCCGGATCTCCATGTACGAGAAGCTGGCCGGCCTCGACCGGGTTGATTTCGATACCCGGCTGAAGCTGGCCCGCCTGCTGGCCGCCGAGAATCGGACGGAGCAGGCCGTCGCCGAATTCAACGCGGTGGCCGAGATCCAGCTCGCGCGCGGAGACGCGGAGGGCGCGGAGAAGACGCTGCGGGAGGCTCTGGCCCTGGAGGAATCCGACGTCCGGACCGTGAGCGGGCTCGTCCGCCTGTACGGCGGGAAGGGGCGGCGGGCGGATGCGATCGCGGTGCTCGAGACGAGCCTGGTCGCATCTCCCCGTCCGGAATTCCTGCTCCTCCTCGGCGACGTTTGGGCCGAAGCGGGCGACGTTCCGAAGGCCCGCGAGTCCTACGAGCGGCTCCTCGCCCAGGACCCCGAGCACTCCGAAGCCCGGTTCAAGCTGGGCCGGATCGAGATCAAGGCCGGACGTCCGGACCGGGCGTTCGCCCTGTTCGAGCCTTTGGTCTCGATCGCGATTCAAAAGGGCCGCGACGAGCGGGCGATCGGACTGCTCGGCCTGATCCTCATGTCCGGCACTCCCCATCTCCCCAGCCTGGAGAAGCTGGCCCATATTTACCGCCTCAGCGGACAGCGGGCGAACCTCGAGATCGCCGACCGGGTCCTCCTCCGGGAGTTCCGGAAGAAGGGGCTGAACGCGGAGCGTGCGGCCGTCCTGGCCGAGCTGGCCGAGCTCTGTCGGCGCGACCGGGCGGTGGCGGACGACCGGCGGGGTGTCCGGGCCGATCCCGCGTCCGTCGCATCTGCGGCGGCCGCGGTCAAGCCGCCCGCCGGCGCATCGGCCCTGGGCGAAGCGGACCGGGACCTGATCAAGACCAACCTGGCCAAGGTCGACCTCTATGTTGGCCAGGGCCTCATCCGGAATGCGCGGCGGCTTCTCGAGGACAGCCGGCTCCTCTACCCGGGTGAACCGAGGATCGAGAGCCGGCTAGCCGCGATCCGGGACCGGGAAAAGGCGGCGGGCGAGGTGGACATTTCGGCCATGATCAAGCGGATTCTGAGCTTGGAATCCACGCTGGCCGGGGAGCTGCCCGAAGAGCCTCCGCCCGCGCCGGCCGCTCCCGCCCGGAAGCCGGCGAAGCCGTCCAAGACGGTCCGTCTCGAGGAGATCTTTGGCGGGACCGACCTGACATCGGCCGCCACCGGGGCGGAGGGAGGAAAGGCCGGGGACTATCCGGACCTCTCCGACAAGATCCGCGAGGAGCGCGAGGCGATGGAGCGGGCAATTGCCGGCCAGCTCAAGGTCAAGACGGGCGCCCTGGAAAAGGGACTCTCCGAAATCGTCGCCGATTTCCGAAAGCGGGTCGAGCAGCGGATCGCCCACGAAAGCCGCGACGTCCGCTATAACCTCGGCCTGGCCTTCATGGAGCAGGGGCTTCTCGACGAGGCCGTCGAGGAGTTCAAGCTGGCCGCTCAGGACGAGGCGCTGGCCCTTGATAGCTTTTCGCTCATCAGCCAGTGCTTCCGGAGAAAGAAGAATTATGCGGAGTCGCTCCCCTGGGTGGAAAAGGCCCTCGCCCTCGCGCCGGAGGGGTCGCTCTCGCAGCTCGCCCTGATCTACGATCTGGCTGCGCTCCGCGAGGACATGAACCAGACCGCCGCGGCCCTCGAATTGTACCGGAAGGTCCGGGAGCGGGCGCCTCGCTATCGAGACGCCGCCCTGCGGATCAGGATCCTGGAAAAAGCGTCCGGCTAGGGCAGCTCGTCTATTTCCCGTAGAAATCCGTGGGGAAGTTCCGGTTGAAGAACCACACCACTTCGAGCCGGCCGCCCTTCGCCGCGAACCGCACCGACGTCAGGTGCGGCCCCGCGGGCTGCCGGAGCAGGGGGCCGGGCACGGGCTGTGAAATCCCGGCAAGGGGGATCGGCGGCCGGACGCGGGGCTTTAAAAGAACCGACGCTCCGACCACGGCGACGGCCAAGAGACTGTAGGCCAGGACGGGTCGGAAGCGACGGACATACCGCGGCGATTTCCGGATAAGAGGTCGGGCCGCCGTGGCCGACCGGACGGCGGTCCGCCACTCGGCTTCGGTCCAGGCGGGGACGCCGTCGATCCGGGCCCAGGATCGGGCCGTTTCGAGCGCCGCTTCGAATTCCGCGGCGTCCCGGCGGCAGACGGCGCAGGCCGCGAGATGGGCCCGCGTGCGTTCGGCTTTTCGCCCGCTGAGGTCGCCGCCCGCGAACAAGGGCAGGGATTTTCGGAACGACCGGCAGGTCATGGTTACGCTCCTCCCAGGAGGTCGGGATACTTGTCCTGGATCCGCCCCCGGATCTTTCGGCGCGCCGCGGAGAGATGGACCCGGACCGAGATGGCGGACGAGCCCAGGGCCCGGGCCGTTTCCTCGACGTTCAGCTCTTCAATGTCGCGGAGGAGGAAGACGTCCCGCTCCCGCGGGCTCAGGACATCCAGGCACTCCAGGAGCCGCGCGCGGAGGTTCCGGTCCTCGTGGCCCTTTTCCGGCCCGTGCCCGGTTTCGAGGGCTGCCTCCCGGAGCGGTCCGGAGCGAGAGAGAAGATCCTGGCGGCCGCGCTTGGTCCGGTGGTGCCGCGCGGCGTGGACGAGGATCTGGAAGAGCCAGGCCTTGAAGCTCTTCTCGACATCGAAACTCGAAAGATACTTGAAGCACCGGAGGAGCGCCTCCTGGACGACTTCCTTGGCGTCTTCGGCGTCTCGAGTGAGGCGGTAGGCAAATCCCAGGAGCCGGTCCCGGTAGGGCTCGACCAAAGGGCCGAATGCGTCCGTGTCACCTCTCAAGACGCGCTCCACGAGGTCTTTCTCCCGTTCGTCCATGTCATGTAAGAGTATATCTTGAGTAGAGGAGGAATGTTAAGCGGATTGACCCCTGTCAATTCGGAAGTGGGATTGGCTCCTGCCCTCTGGGGAACCAGTCAACTCGGAGGGGAAGACCCCTTCCGACGGGCGCCGGGAAGACCCGGCCGCCCTGCCTCCCCTTCTCAGGCGGGGCATGAAACCCCGCCCTGCGACCAAGGGGGCATACCCCCTTGGAACCCCCGACGAGCGGCTCCCCGGGTCTTGACCCGGGGAGCCGCTCGTCCCGTCGGATCCCCCGCGGGCCGGGGCTGATCCCGGTGCCGGATCGTCGACGGATGCCTGCGTTACGAGGTCAGTGGCCGGCTAATCCGTGAACGTCAAATGCGTGGTCCCGATCCCGATGTCGTCCCCGATTTTGAGATACGCTTCAGTAACGGGCTGCCCGTTGACCGTCGTGCCGTTCGCGCTTCCAAGGTCCCGGATCAGGAATCCGTCGGGCGAGGCGAGGATCTCGGCATGATGGGTCGAGATCTGCGTGTCGCGCAGGACGAGGAGATTGTCCGGGCCCCGGCCGATGGTCGTCCGGGCGGACGTGATCCGGAACGGCTTGATCCCTCCGTCGGCGTAGGCCACGTCCAAGCCGGCCCGGATGCGGGATCCCGTGCCGCCGACGACGGGCTCCGCGGGGGAAGCGCCGCGCCGCCGGACGATGACGATCGCGAGGACCAAGATGAACGCGGCGCCGAGGAGGACGATCGCGGCGATCACGGCCGGGCTCAATCCCTCCGCGGGAAGGACTAGCCCGCCCCCGCCGCCGGGGGCGACGGGCGGCGCGGCGGCCGCCGTGGCTTTGATGACGCCCACGACTTCCTTGATCTTCAGCGGGACCTCCTCGGCCTTGTCGGCCGTGGTCATGATGCCGCCGGTGCGTTTCGCCAGGTCCTCGAAGGATTTCCGGGCGTCCTCGTTGATGCTGCCCGGCGTCTTGGAGATCACGATGGAGTTGATCACGGCCGGGTCGACGTCCTTGGCCAACTGGACCACGTCGGAGGCCGTCTTGCCAGCGTCCGGCCCTTTGAGAATCGGGTCATGCGGCGGAGCGTCTCCCATGAGGATGATTTGCTTGTTGCAGCCGTTCCGCCAGGGCATTCGGAGCGCGCGAAGGAGCGCTTCGAGGACGGCTTCCGGTTCGTCCCCGCCGCCGCCCGTGGTCAGGCCGTTGATCAGGGCGGTGATGTCGTCGAATGAATTGGTGAAAGGCATATCTTTGAAGATGTCCGCGCCGTCGCTCCAGTCCTTGTAGCCGACGAACCCCACCCGGAAGTTCGCGAACGAACCTTTGATGGTGTTCAGGATGTCGAGCGCGGTCCGCTTGACCTGGGCGATGTCATCTCCCATGCTGCCCGTCAGATCGATGACGAAGATCAGGTCGAGGCAGTCCGTGCCGGCCGTCTTGATCGTGATCTTCGTGCCCTCGACGGTCGGCGTGACGGGAATCGCCCCCTGGACGCAGACCGTGGCCGAGATGGGGTCAGAAATGCCCATGGGAGTTTTGTAGTGGACGACGACTTCGCCGGGGTTGGGTTTGCTGTAGCGGCCGAGCTCGGCGTCGTCCTCGCGGAATCCGGGGCTCCCGCCCTGGGTCTGGCTGCTGATGTCGACCAGGTAAAGGTGACCGCCCCGGAGATCGCCCGGAGAGGACGACACCCAGGCTTTTCCCTTAACCTTGGTATAAAGAATGTATGTCCCGGGCGGGATCATCCGGCCGGGCGATTCGATGCCGGCGATCTGGTCGCCCGTATCGATGATGCAGGGCGGCGCTTCCCCGCCCGAGCCGGGGACCATGCAGACCGTGGCCGATACGACGGCCGAGCTCCCCATGGGGTTCTTGTAATGGACGACGACCTCGTCCGCATTGATCTTGCTGTAGCGGCCGAGCTCGGCGTCGTCCTCGCGGAAGCCGGCGCCGCCCTTGTTGGTCAGCCGGGTGATGTCGACGAGGTAGCGGTGGCCGCCCCGCAGGTCCTCCGGCGCGGACGAGATCCAGGGACTCCCCTTCACTTTGGTATAGAGCTTGTATTTGCCGGGGGACACGATCCGGCCCGGCGATTCAACGCCGGCGATCATGTCCGTGGTGTCGATGGTGCAGGGCGGCTCGGCCCCGGCGGTCCCGAACTGGCAGACCGTCGCCGAATAGGGGTTCGTGATGCCGACCGGGGTCTTGTAGTGGACGACGACCTCGTCCGGATTGGGCTTGCTGTAGCGGCCGAGCTCGACGTCGTCCTCACGGAATCCGGCGCTGCCCTTGTCGGTCACGCGGGTGACGTCGACGAGATAGCGGTGGCCGCCGCGGAGCTCCTCGATCTGCGAGGCAATCCAGGCTTTCCCTTTCTCGCGGACAAAAATCTTGTACTTGCCGGGCGTCACGATCCGGCCGGGCGATTCGATGCCGGCGATCTGGTCTTCGGTGTCGATCGTGCAGGGCGGGGCTTCGCTGCTCGATCCCGGGACCGGGCAGACGGTCAGGGCGATCCAGTTGGCCATATCGGTATTTTGATAATGGACGACGGCCTCATCGGCCAGCGGCTTGCTGTAGGGCTTGGTGAAGGCCGGGTCCCGCGAGAACGACGCCGCGCCGCCGTCCTCGGTCAGGCAGGCCGAGGCGTTGAACAGATAGCGGTGCCCGCCCTGGAGCTCGAACGGCTTGGACGTCATCCAGGCGCCGCCCTTCATTTTCTTATAGAGCTTGTAGGTGCCGGCGGGGACGGCCGGGCCGGCCATTTCCTCGCCGTTGGGCCCGAGATCGAAGGCGCCGATGGCGCAGGGCGGATCCTCGGGGGCGGACGCGCCCCGGGTCGCCAGGGCGAAGAGCCCGAGACCCGCGACTGCGGACAAAACGAGAATCAGCCCGAAACGCAGGCTTCCGATACGCTTCTGAAGATTCATGACACCCTCCTTGGGCCCTAACGCCCGGATATCGTCAATAGGTCGTGATGTAGTCGATTTTCTGGATCCGCCACCGGTCCGTCTTCTCGAGGAACCACTTGATCTTGCCTTCGTAGAGGACGACGCGGACTTTCTTGGACACGGACAGCGCGGTCAAGATCTCCGAGAACAGCATGTCGGCCTTGTAGGTCCCGTTTCCGGAGTCGGCGATGTTGAAGGCCGGGGCAGAGGCGCTGACCTGGAACTGCTCGTGGTCGCGGAGGAGTTCGGCCGTCTCGGCCCGGAGCGTCCGGAAAAGATCCTCGGAGGTATTGGCGGCGTAGAAATCGGTCAGCCGCTGGGGCGCCCGGGTCAGCGTGGCCGTGTATTCGCCGAGCAGCGCCGTGAGGTCCAGCGGCGTCTGCTTGAACGTGGCCATGTCCAAATAGCTCTTGGCCTCCGCGTTGCCGGGATCGACGGCCAGCACCTTCCGGACTTCGTCGATGCATTTGAGATAGAGGGACCGTTGGAAGGCGGCCTTTGCGATCTGCAGCCGCTCGGCGATTACGGCGGAAGGCTCCCCTGTTTTCGTCCCGGGCGCCGCGCCGGACTTTTTCGACCCGGTCGGCCCCGCATCTGTCGGCTGGCTTTCGGGGGGGACACGCGTTTCGTCCTTTTTCGCGGTCGTCGTCTCCCGCTCCGTCGGAGCCGTCGGCTTGGACTCCGCCGGAGCCGCCGCGTCCGCGCCGGAGGGGACGGCGCCGACCGGAGAGGGGCCGCCTCCGCCCCCGGCGAAGGACGGTTCCTTCCTGCGCGAAACAAGGACGATGACGATGACGAGCGCGATGATGGCCATCATCGCGCCCAGAATGAGCATCAGCGGCTTGCGCGATCGGGCCGGGGCCGGCACGCCGGAGATGTCCGCCGGGGCGGCGGCCGGGACGCCGTCCATCGCCTCCGCGGCCGCGGATCCGGCCTCGACGTCCGCGTAAAGCGGATAATTGCGGAGGTCCTCGGCCAGCTCCCGGCCGCTCTGGAAGCGGCGGGCGGGGTCCTTGGCTAGCGCCTTGGCCGCGACGTAATCCAGGCCCGGGGGCAAGTTTTTCGCCGCGTCGCGGATCCGGGGCGGCGGTTCGTTCATGATCTTGTAGATCACGGTCGTCACGTTGTCGCCCGGGAAGGGCTTTTCGAGCGTCAGGAGCTCGTATAGGACGGTGCCGAGGGCGTAGAGATCGGCCCGGTGGTCCACGGCCTTCCCGGCGATCTGCTCGGGGGCCATGTAGTACGGCGTCCCCAGGACCTGGTTCGTCTGGGTCAGGGACGACGAGGAAATGCGGGCGATCCCGAAGTCCACGATCCGCGGCCGGCCTTCCCGGTCGACGAGGATGTTGGCCGGCTTGATGTCGCGATGGACGATGCCGCTGCGGTGGGCGTAGTCCAGCCCGTCGCCGAGCTGGACGATGAGAGCGATGATGTCGTCGAGGGTCAGCCGCCTCCGGGCGGCGATCATCGATTCCAGGCTCTCGCCGTCGATGTACTCCATGGCGATGTAGGTGAGCCCCCGGTCCTCCCCGACGTCGTAGATCGTCACGATGTTCGGGTGGGAGAGGATCCCCGCCGACCGGGCTTCCCGCATGAACCGTTTCTGGGCCTCGTCCTGTTCGGCGGGCAGGGTGAGGACGTCGAAGCGGATGGTCTTGATCGCCACCCTGCGGCCGATATAGGGATCGGTCCCTTCGAAGACGATGCCCATCGCCCCGCGGCCCATTTCCCGGACGACGTCGTATTTTCCGATCTTCTCGAAGGACGCGGCGGCGGTGTTCCCCCCGTACGGCCTGGGGGACGGTTTCGAGGACGAGCGTTCGCTCATGGGTTCCGCCTTCAGGCGCCGAGTTCCTTGATCAGGACGCCGACGATCCCGCCGAGCAGGAGGAGGAGGACGACGATCCCGACGACGAGGACGGGCCGGAATGTGAGATCGCGGCGGACGAGGCGCAGCAGGACGAGGAGCAGCAGGCTCAGAATCAGCCCGCCCAGCGCGCCGAGGGCCGCGTCGACGAGGATATCGCGCTTTTCCTCCCGGCGCTCGATCCCGCTGATCACGTCCCGGCTCACGCCAAGGCCGAAGGAGGAGATGAAATCCCGATCCCCCACGGCGGCGGCTTCGCCGGCGCTCGCGACTTCGACCCGGAGCTTATGCCACCGGTCGTCCCGGCCGAACGTCGAGGTGAACCGGAGGAGATATTGGTTCTTCAGCTGGTCGGCGATCTTCTGGTAGAGGAGGAGGAGCTCCTCGGGCCGTGAGGCCTTTAGGACCGTCCCGCCGGTCTCGTCGGCTAGGCGCCACAGGGCGGCCTCGTTTACCAAATCGCCCAGCGCCAGGGCGAAGATGGGGACGCCCCGCGTCTTCGCATCGGCCAGGGCCTCGTCGGCCGTGGCCTTGCTCCGGGTGTCCTTGCCGTCGCTCAGAACGAGGATGGCCTGCCGCTTCGTGGCGACGTCCTTGAAGAGGTCGAGCGCCGTCCGGATGGCGTCATAGAGGGCTGTGTCATTCCCCGGGGCGAGGCCGCGGACGGCGGTCTGGAGCGCCGTCCGGTCGGCGGTGAACGCGGCCTCGACCCGGACCTTGTCGTCGAAGCCGACGACCGCCATCCTATCGTCGACGCTCAGGCGCTTGATGAACTGCTCGGCGGCCGCCTTGGTCTGGTCCAGGGCCTTTTTCATGCTGCCGCTCCGGTCGAAGAGGAGCGCCACGGCCAGGAACTCGCCGCCGGACAGGGCCGATGTCAGGGCGCCGATCTTCTGGGGCGCGTCGTCGAGCCCGACCGACACTTCGAACTCGGTCAGGCCCAGGACCGAGTTGCCCTTCGCGTCCGTGACGGTCAGGTAGACTTCGATGTCCGGGAGGCGGGTGACGTCGACCCGCTGGAGAGTGACGGTCTTCTGGGGCGCGCCCTCGAGCGGGAGAACGAGGGCCAGGGCCGTTGCTGCGAGGAGTCCTGCCCATCCGCGTGTCCTCATGCCCCTGCGCCTCCTTGTTGCGTCCCAGGCTCAATCGGGGCGTTTGAGCCTGACCGTATCGGTGGGGGACGACTTCGGCCGCCGTTCGTCCCGGCCGAAATACGCGGCCACGCCGGTGATGTTGTCCCGCCCCCCGTGATCGTTAGCCAGGCCGATCAGCTTCTGACAGATCTTCTCCGGCCGTTTCTGGCGCCAGAAGGTCTTGAGGAGCTGCTTCTCCGGGACGAACCCGTAGAGTCCATCCGTGCACAAGAATAGGTAATCCTCCTCGAGGAGGACGATTTCGAAGATGTCCGCTTCGATTTTCTCGTAATAGCCGAGCGACCGGGTGATCATGTTCTTGAACGGCGAGCGCCGGATCTCCTCTTCCGTCATCGCGTTCGCCCGCAGCTGTTCGGCCGCCCAGGAGTGGTCCCGGGTGACCTGGGTCAGGCCGCGGTCGCGGATGTGATAGGCCCGGCTGTCGCCCACGTTGGCGATGGTGGCCCGGTCTCCGGCCACGAGGGCGGCCGCGAGCGTCGTTCCCATCCCGGTCAGGGCGCTGTCGGCCGCCGCGGCGCTGAAGATCCGGGCGTTTGCGATCTCGCAAGCCTCCCCCAGAACCTTCGGAAAGTCGGGCGGCTGCCCGCCGGGCTTCAGACGGTCGGCCACGACCTCGCCCAGCGTTTCGATCGCCAGGGAGCTGGCTTTCTCCCCGCCGGCCTGGCCTCCGATCCCGTCGGCCACGGCCAGGAGATGGAGGGGCCGCCAGGGGAACGGACCGCGCTGCAGGAAGTCCTGGCAGAGGTAGTTATCCTCGTTCCACTCCCGGTTCCGGCCGATGTCCGTGTGGCCGAACGCTTCGATCCGCACCTCGGTCCTTAGGTCTTTTTGAAGCGGAGAACCGACCTGCCCATCTCGATGACGGCGTTATTCTCGACGAGCGTCGGGCCGGAGATCGGCTGCCCGTTGACCTTGGTCGGATTGGTGGCGCTCTCGTTGGCGATCGAGAAGGTCTTCCGGGCGTTGTCGTAATAGATCGAGGCCTGGTCCTTGGAGACCGTGTCGTCCCCGAGCTCGATGTCGTTCTTGCGGGCGCCGGGCCGGCCGATGGTCATGACCTGCTTGTGGAGAGGGAACTCTTTCCCCTTGTCGGGGCCTCTCTCGATGACGATATCGGCCCCCAGGCTCATGAAGACCTGGGTTTTGTCCGCGGCGGGAGGGGCGAAGGTCGGGGCGGGCCCGGAGGGGATCTTCGTCGTCTTCCCCGGATCGGCATAGGTCGGCGGCGCGGCCATCGGGCGAGCGGCGGGACGGATGGTGTCCTGCGGACGCGGCCGGATGCTCTCCGCCGCGGCGGCGGCTTTTTGCTTGGGCTTGGACAGCATGACGATGAACACGACCAGCAGAATCAGGAACAGGGCGCCGGCCCCGATCAGGATGTAGAGCGTGGTCGAGGCCATGCCGGGGGAGGAGCGCGAAACCTCCTTCAGGAGCGGCGCGCCCGCCTCGGCCGGGTCCTGGATGATGATGCCCGTCACGGAATATGATTTCCCGACGGGAGGGAGCTCGTTCGTCCGGACCGTGATCGGCTTGGGGCAGCTTTCGTCGAGGAGCGTATACGTCCCGCGCGTCGTCCCCGCGGGATTGGCCGCGACGTTCTGGACCTGTCCGACCAGCGTGACCGTCATGTTCCAATAGCGGGCGGGGTTGGCCAGGATGTCCACGATCCAGACCTGGGCGGCCGCGGCCGAGGCGGCCAACAGGAGCGGCAGGACGATAGCCGCCAGGAGAACGTACAAACCGGATTTCCTCATGGGTTTCCTCCTGAAGAGCATTTGCGTTTAATCTATATACTCAAAAGTTTTTTGTCAAATGGGGAGATGGGGCCTTCCGAAGTGGGACTAATAGCTTCAAAGAAGCCTCAAAGTCAATTTGGAGGGGAAGACCCCTTCCAACGGGCTCGCCGTTTTATACCCGGGGGTATAAAACGGCGCGGCCCTGCCTCCCCTTCTCGGGCGGGGCATGAAACCCCGCCCTGCGACCAAGGGGGCGACTCCCCCTTGGAACCCTCTACGAGCGGCTCCCCGGGTCAAGACCCGGGGCATAGCGCCGCTCGTCAATTTGGAGGGGAAGACCCCTTCCAACGGGTGCCGGACTGGGGCGCGGCGTCCCCCATGTCCTGACGCAGTACAGCAAGTTGACAACTTTTCGCCCTCTCGGACATAATGGGCCCGGCATGAGGGCCGCCTTGTGAGGACGAGACTTTCGTTATTCCTTTCTTTGGCCGCGGGGCTCGTCGTCTTGTCCCTCAGCGTCTACGGCTATCTCCTCCTTCAGCAGCGGCCGGGCGTTCCGCCCTCGGTCCCGGAAAATGCCCTCGTCCGGATCGGCGACGTCGATATCCTCTCCGTCCAGGACCGGGACGCCGCCCTGGTCGGCAAGGAGATCGGCGCTCTCGTCGATTTCGAAGTGCGCGAAGCGGGCGGCGCGCTCCGGACGATCACGGCCCCGGTTGTCTCCTTTTTCGCGGCCACGGCCTTCCCTCTGATCTATCTTCTGATCGGCTTGTTCTGTTTCGCGACCGGGACGGCGACTTTCGTCCTCAAGCCTGCCGATACCAAGGCGCGGCTCTTCTATGCCCTGACCCTCGTCTTCGGCGCGGGTCTCATCATCAGCGGCGAATTTTATGGACTCCATCCGGACCGATGGACGACGTTCCTTCCCAGCCTCCTCTTCATCCTGGCCTACGCCCTGGTTCCCGCCGTCCTGTTCGATTTGGCGCTTTCGTTCGCTCCGGGGACGGTCCGCGTTCGGCGCGCCCTCCTCTATATCCCCGCCCTGCTCTTCGCCGGGATCCAAACGGCCACATTCCTGGTGGCCATTTTGAAGCCGTCGGTCGCGGCGATCCATTTCTACAACAAGTTCTACGCCGCTTTCCGGATCTACGTCCTGGCGTTCATCCTGGGGGCCATCGTCTCCCTCGGCCGGGCTTTGGGCAAAAGCCGGACGGAGGAACGCCGGTCCCAGATCCAATGGATTTTCTACGGGCTGGCCGTGGGGACGTTTCCGTTCCTCTTCCTCTACCAGGTCCCGATCCTGCTCGGCTTGAAGCCCCTCCTCACCGAGGAGCTGTCCGTGCTCTTTTTCGTGGCCGTCCCCATCGCCTTCGCCATCGCCATCGTCCGCCACCGGCTGATGGACATCTCCCTGGTCATCAACCGCAGCCTCGTCTATTCGTTCCTGACGGTCTTCACCATCGGCGTCTATCTGCTCGTCGTCGAGGTGGCGGAGCGGGGGTTCGTCCGGCTCGCCCCCGGCGGCTCGGGCTTCTTCACGGCCGCCGGCGTGTTCCTGGCGGCCGCGGCCTTCCGGCCGGCGCAGCGGAAGATCCAGGACCTGGTCGACCGCACGTTTTTCCGGCAGCGCTACGACTATCGCCGGGTCGTGCTGAATTTCAACGAGAGCCTGCGCCATTTCGTCGGCCGGGACGAGCTCGTCGGCTGCTTTCTGCGCGAGCTCCGCGCCGCTATCCCGGTCGAATTCCTGAGCCTCCGGCTCGCCCTCCGCCGGCCGGCGCTCATGGCAAGGGAGGCGCCTCTGGTCTTCGGCGATCCCTGGCCGGACGGATTCCCGGCGCTTCCGGAAGGCCGGGGCGGCTGGGCCGTCTGGGGCCGCCCCGCGGGCGTCCTGATCGCGCCCGACGTCGATTTCGGGGCGAGCGAAGCACTTGAGGCGCTCCGAATCGATCTCGTGTTCGGCCTGCCGTTCTCCCCGCAGGAAGGCGTGGGCCGTCTGGCTTTGGGCCGTAAAAAATCGGGGGCGCGGTTCTCGCGCGAGGACATCGAGCTCATCCGGACGATGGCCGGCGAGCTGGCCGGGAACCTCGAGCGCGTCGGTCTGCAGGAGGACGTGATCTACGAGCGTGCTTCGAAGGAGAAGCTCGACGAGCTCAACCGCCTCAAGACCGAATTCATCTCGACCGTCTCCCACGAGCTCCGCACTCCGATGAGCTCGATCCAGGGGCTGGCCGAGGTCCTCCAGGGCGGGCGGGTCGCGGACCCGGCGCAACGGGAGCGGTATCTCGGTCTGCTGGCCGGGGAGAGCGCCCGGCTGTCGCGGTTCCTGCACAATGTCCTGGATTTCGGCCGCATCGAGCGGCAGGCCATGACGTACCATTTCGCTCTGGCGGACCTGCGGGCGATCGTCCGGGACGCGGTCGAGGTCTTCCGCCCGGCGGTCGAGGCCGAAGGGTTCGAGCTCGCGGTCCGGCTGCCCGACGGCCCCGTCGAGCGCCGCGTGGACGCCGACGCGGTCAAACAGGCGTTGATCAATCTGATCGACAATGCTATAAAATATTCGGGAGAGAACAGGATGGTCGAAGTCGGACTCATCGACGGCCAGGACGCGGCGATCCTCGTCCGCGACCGGGGCGTCGGCATCGCCCCCGAGGACCAAGAGCGCATCTTCGAAAAATTCTACCGGGCGGAAAATGTCCGCCGCCTCCGGCCTCAGGGCGCCGGATTGGGGTTGAAGGTCGTCCGGCACATCATGGCGGCCCACGGCGGCGAGGTCCGCCTCGAGAGCGAACCGGGGCGGGGGAGCGAATTCCGCCTCGTTTTTCCGAAACCATGAAAACACCGATCTTGATGATCGAGGACGACCCGGCCCTCCGGGAGACGACGAGCGCCTTTCTCGAAACGGAAGGGTTCAAGGTCCAGGCCGCCTCGGACGGGGAGAAGGGCCTGGCGATGGCCCTCGGGGGACGCCCGGCGCTCGTCCTCCTCGACGTGATGCTCCCCGGGATGAGCGGCTTCGAAGTCTGCAAGCTCCTCCGCGAAAAAGGCTGTGCCGTGCCCGTCATCCTGCTCACCGGGCAGAAGACCGACGAGGTCGACAAAGTCCTCGGCCTGGGGCTCGGGGCCGACGATTACCTGCTCAAGCCCTTCGGCCAGCGGGAGCTTCTGGCCCGCATCCAGGCCGTGCTCCGGCGCGCGCAGCGGGCCGCGGCGCCGGCCGAGGAATGCGCCTTCGGTGATGTCCGGATCAATTTCAAGGCGAAGACCGGGTTCCGCAAAAACAAGGAGCTTATCTTCACGGCGAAGGAGTTCGGGCTGCTCGAGCTCCTGGTCCGGCACGAAGGCGAGGTCGTCAGCCGCGAGACGATCCTCAACGAGGTCTGGGGCTACGAAACCTTCCCCACCACCCGGACGATCGACACGTTCGTGCACGCCCTCCGGCGAAAAATCGAGAAGGACCCGTCCCGGCCTATCCATCTGCTGACGGTCCCCTGGATGGGCTACAAGTTCAAGAAATAGGCCGTCGTCGCCCAGCGCATCGGCGCGGACGGGTCCGGTGAAATCCCGGTCCGATGAGAAGAAAACCGGAGGAAGGAGGAAAGACATGAAGACCCTAGCGGCGTTCGCTTTGGCCAAGGTGAAAGGCGGGACGCGGCTGACGTTCACCCAGTCCGGCATCCCGGACGACCAGGTTGAGCCGATCAAGGAAGGCTGGAAAGAGCATTACTGGGACAAGATGAAAGCGCTGCTCGAAGCCGAAGCTTGACGAGGGAACAGCCCGATGACGATCCTCACCGTCAAATTGACCATGGCCGCCGTCCTCCTGGGGGCCGCCATTGCCGCGCCCTACACGATGCTGACGATCATGGGACGGCCCCAGCCGAATCCCGAGCGCCCGGGCTTTCGCCGTCTTCACCGCTGGGCCGGGCGCGCCTTCCTGGCGGTGCTTCTTGTCAATACCGTCCTGGGGATCATCCTCCTCGCCCAAAACGGGGACCGGATCCCCGTCCGGTTCGTCCTCCATTGGCACCTAGCGTTGGCGCTCGACCTGCTGTTCCTCGCGAAGTTCGCGATCGTGAAAATCTACCGCCAGTTCCTGCGCTGGGCCCCCGCCCTCGGCCTCGCGCTGGCCATGACCGCGACGGTCCTCGTCCTGGCGACGGCCGGCTTCGCCCTGCTCGGAGCGAACAAGGAGCCGGCGGCCCCTCCGGCGGGGGCGAATCTACTGCAGGGCGATGCCGCCCGGGGGAGCAAGATCTTCGCCGCCAAATGCGCGGGGTGTCATGCGGCCGACCGTGACGAGGTCATCATCGGGCCCGCCATGAAAGGCCTGTTCAGGAATCCGGCGCTCCCGGCGAGCGGGCGCCCGGTGACGGAGGACAACGTCCGGCTCCAGCTCGCCCGGCCGTGGAAGGCCATGCCCGTATTTCCGTCCCTGCCGGAGGCGGACAAGACCGCGCTTCTCGCCTATCTGCGCACGCTCTGACGAATGGACGCGGGCCAGCGCTGGGGTCTGCCCCCGGCCCGCCGGGGGAACCAGTCCCGTCGGTTCCGCTGCCGTTCTATGCCCGCTGGGCATAGAACGGCACCCCTCCTCCGCTATGAGGGCCTTGGGGCCGACCCCAGCGCCGGATTGGCGCAAGGCGGATTGACTTTCTTTTTGCGACGGGGGATAATTTTGGAACATCCATCAACGATAACGGAAAGGAGACGCCCTTGAAGACATGCCGTTGCCTGATACTGGCCGTGCTCGCGATGTTCGTCTTAATATTCATGGCGCCGCCCGCGCGGGCGCAGGAAGGGCCGGGCCTCCCGCCCGCGTCCGTCCTCAAGATCCTCAAGGCGCGCTGCGCCCGGTGCCACGGCGGCCAATACCCGGCGGCCGGGCTGAGCTTCGAATCGAAGGCGACCCTCGCTTCGCTCGCCGGCCGGCCGAGCGGGGAGAAGCCCGACCTGAAGATCATCGACCCGGCCGATCCCGACCGCAGCTACCTCCTGGCCAAAGTCCGCGGCGAAGAGGGCATCGTGGGCAAGAGGATGCCGCTCGACGTAGATCCTCTTCCGGCCTCCGAAATCTCCGTCCTGGCGGACTGGGCCCGGAGCCTGAAAGGCACGTCTCCGGCCGCGCCTGCGGCCGCCGCAGCTCCGGCGCCGGCCGCGAAACCGCCTTTTTGGGGCGTCACGCTCGTCAACCTGCCGACGACGACCGGTATCGACGCGGGCCGGATTCTCGTCCGCATTTCCCATCGCTTCACGGCCTCGGTCGCGTCCGGCTATGACACCTTTTTCGGCTTCGACAGCCCTTCTCACGTGCTCACCGGTTTTGGCTACGGCCTGACCGACCGCCTCTCTCTGACCCTGGACCGGACCAATCTCTACCAGGAATTCGACCTCGGCGGCCACTATATCGTCGCCCTGGAAGACGAGTCCATGCCCTTTTCCCTGGCTGTGCACGCCGGAATCGGGCTGGCCACCGAAAAGCTGTCCGGCCGCGGGCGCTTCGACGGAAAGAACTTCAAGATGCATTTCGAAGCGAGCTTCGTCCGGCAGGTGAGCGACCGGCTGTCGCTGCTCCTCGTCCCGGCCTACACCTCGAACGCCAACCATTGGGCGGACGAGCGCGATGGGACGTTCGCCCTCGGGATCGGCGGCCGCTTCATGATCTTCGAGGACACCTCCCTTATCGCCGAATGGATCCCGGTCCTGGCGGGGTACAAGGACGAGGGAAACGGCTGGGCGTTCGGCCTGGAAGCGAAAATCGGCGGCCACGTCTTCCAGTTCTTCGTCCTGAACACCTCAGGCTTGACGCCGGCCCAGTATCTCCCCGGCGGCGACCTGCTCCTCAAGAACGGGGACTTCCGCATCGGCTTCAACATCTATCGCACGTTCTGACGGAATTTGACTAAATTCGAAATTGACATATGAAGCATTCAAGGAGCTTTGTTTTTCTTGCTCTAAGCGGCATCCTCGGCGGCAAGCGGTAGTCTCCGCTCCGCTCCACCCCGCGCTCTCTCAGCGGCGGGCGGCCTTCTCCGCGCTCTGAGAAAAAACCGCCACCGAAGCGTCCTCGTCTAATGCGGGCAAACGACATGGACACCTCCACCCTCCTCGGAAAATCCACCGCGATTTCGCAGATCAAGGCCCTGATCGATAAGGTCAAAGACTTGGACGCGCCCGTCCTGATTACCGGGGAGAGCGGGACCGGAAAGGAGCTCATCGCCCGGGCCGTCCATTTCACCGGCGCGCGGAGCGGCGGCCGGTTCGTCGCCCTGAACTGCGGGGCCATCCCCGACCATCTCCTGGAGAGCGAACTCTTCGGCTACGCGCGGGGCGCGTTCACTGGCGCCATGAAGGACAAGGTCGGGCTGATCGAGGAGGCCCAGGGCGGGACGTTTTTCCTGGACGAGATCGGGGACCTATCGTTCCCCCTCCAGGCCAAGCTTCTGCGCGCCCTCCAGGAAAAGGAGATCCGGCGGGTGGGGGAGAACCGGACCCGGGCGGTCGACGTCCGCTTCATCAGCGCCACGAACAAGACGCTGGAAGTCGAGATCGGCCAGGGCCGCTTCCGCGAGGATCTCTACTACCGGATCCGAATCATCACGATCGAGATCCCGCCCTTGCGCGAGCGGAAAGACGACCTCCTCCTCCTGCTCGAGCACTTTGCCGAGAAATACTGCCGCGAACTGAAGAAGGAGCGGGCCTATTTCACCCCCCGGACCCTCGACCTCTTCCTCGACTACGGCTGGCCGGGCAACGTCCGCGAGCTCCAGAACGAGGTCCAGCGCTGCCTCATCCTGTGCGGCGAGGACCGCTTCATACGCGAGGAATACCTGTCGCCCAGGATCAACCCGCGCCAGGAGATGTCGAACGGCGCGGACTACAACTTTTTCGAGGCCAAGGCGGAGTTCGTCAAGCGGTTCCTCAACCAGGCCCTCCTCCGGTCCCACAACAACAAGGCCCGGACCGCGGAGGAGATCGGCCTGTCCCGCCAGGGGCTGTTCAAGCTCATCAAAAAGCACAAGATCGAGGCGCCGGCCAAGGAATTCGGCCCGGACCGTTGACCCCGTCCGGCCCCCGGGTTGATTCCTCGCGTCCTTTCTGCGTATGATGGGGCCATGGACGTGGAACAAGGAAAGGTCTTCGAGGTCGTGTGCCCCTGTTGCCGGTCCGTGATCTGGGTGGACGGGACGACCGGCGGCATCGTCAAATCCGAGCGGGCGGCGAAGAAGAAGGAGTCGCTCGACGAGCTGCTGATCAAGGAAAAGCAGAAGAAGGACGGGTTCGCCACCAAGTTCGAGGCGACGGCCGACCTCGAGAAGAAGAAGCGCGAGCTGGCCCAGGAGAAGTTCGCCCGGGCCTTCGGGAACGTGGATGAAGACGGGCCCGAAGCCAAGACCAAGACCGAGGATTAGGACCTGACAGCCCGGCCGCAGTCCCGGAGGCCGCGTCC
>JADGNV010000033.1 GCA_017883285.1 Candidatus Aminicenantota bacterium
AGATATTCCACGTAGCGGAGCGCTTCGAGGGGTTCGACGCTGAGGATGAGGTCCGCTTCGCCCTTGGGGATGAGGTCGCTGTGGATCCGGTCCGTCGAGAAGCGGAGGTGCGATTGGACCGCGCCGCCGCGCTGGGCCATGCCGTGGACCTCGGCCTGCTTGACGTTGTATCCCTCGCGGAGGGCGGCGTTGTCGATGACGAAGGCAATGGACAGGATCCCCTGCCCCCCGACCCCGGCCAGAATGATGTCCTGCTTGCGGTGCGTCGGCATGGCGGCTCTCCTATCTCTTGTTCTTCTTGCGGGCCTCTTCGAGGCACTCGCGCACGGCCACGATCACCGACAGGCCGGGTGATTCGATCTCCTCGGTCAGGATGCGGACGTTGTCCTCGTGGAACTTCGGCAGGGGGGTGATCACCCGCAGGCGCTCCTTGGGCACGCCCAGGCCCTCGATGATCCGGAGGAGCCGGTCGCCCGAGGCGAAGGACGGCTGGCAGCCGGTCATGGCCACGGTGCAGTTGTCGAGGACGATCGCCGTCATCCGCGTGTTGAAGGAGGCGGCGCTCAGAAGGGCGGTGATCCCCGAATGGCCGAAGGTCGAGTCGCCGATCACGGCCACGGACGGATGGACGCCGGCCTCCGCCGCGCCCTTGGCCATGCCGATGCTCGCGCCCATGCAGACGCAGGTGTCGATGGCGCTGTAGGGCGGAAACCAGCCGAGAGTGTAGCAGCCGATGTCGCTGAAGACGGTCCCCCCGGTCCGGCCTTCGAGGGCCGCGTTGAGGGCTTTGAAGGTGTCGGCGTGGGGGCAGCCGATGCAGAGCTGGGGCGGGCGGGCGGCCAGGCGGAATTCGGGGCACGCCTGGCGGTTGAGCGGCGGCAGGGCCAGGGCTTTGCGGACGCTCTCGGGCGTGAGCTCGCCCGCGAGGGGCAGGCGCCCGCTCAGCTTTCCGATCAGGGTCTTGCCCGGGATCCCATAGAGGCCTTTCAGGCTCCGCTCGATCAGCGGATAGCCTTCCTCGGCCACGAGGATGGTGTCGACGTGGGCGACGAGCTTGCGGACAAGGGCTTCCGGGATGGGATAGGTCCCGATTTTCAGGATCGAGGGCCGCGTGGCGGCGCCGGCGACGTTCTCGAGGATGTAGTTGATGCCGAGGCCCGAGGCGATGACCCCCAGGCGCCGGTCGTCCGGATTGAGCTCGAGCGAATTGAACGGCGAGCTCTCCGCGTAGCGGACGAACTCGGGCTGGAGGTCGAGGAGGCGCTGGAAGCGGGTCCGGGCGTTGGACGGCAGGAGGGTCCAGCAGGTGCGATCGCCGAGCCGGACCTGGTTTTGGGGCCGCGGCGCCCGCACGGCGACGCCGCCCCGGCTGTGGGAGAGCCGGGTCACCATCCGGAGCATGACCGGGATGCTCCACCGCTCCGAGATCTCGTAGGCCTCCCGGGCCATGTCATAGGCTTCCTGGTGGTCCGCCGGCTCGAAGCAGGGGATTTGGGCGAACTGGGCGTAGAACCGGCTGTCCTGCTCGTTCTGGGAGCTGTGCATGCTCGGATCGTCGGCCACGATGAGCAGGAACCCGCCGTTCGCCCCGGTGAGCGAGGCGCTCATGAACGGGTCGGCGGCCACGTTGAGGCCGACATGCTTCATCGAGCAGAGGGCCCGTTTTCCGGCGAACGAAGCGCCCAGGGCCTCCTCGAAGGCCGTCTTTTCGTTCACCGACCAGGCCGCCGTGAATTTCGCGCCTCCGCCCGAGATCCGGATCAGGTATTCCATGATCTCCGAAGCGGGTGTCCCGGGGTACGAATACCCCGAAGACAGCCCCGCATGGACGGCGCCGAGGGCCGCGGCTTCGTCGCCGAGCAGAATTTCTTTCGTCATAAGGACATCCTTTATTAACTTCAGGCGGCCGGTCGCTGTTCGAAGGCCGGCTCATCATCCCGATCTCTTTCGACGGGACGAGCCTCGGACTTTACCTCCGGCAGCAGCAGCACCTTCACGTAGTTGTCCGTGTTGAGATACGTGCGGGCCGCCTCCCAAATTATCTTTGCATTCAGGGTCTTGTAGTATTCAGGCAGACCGAAAAATTTCCCAAGATCCTCTGGGACCTGGTACCGGAGATAGATCTGGCTCAATAGATATCTGTTCTGCTGCGCGTTCGTTTCAAAATCCCGAATGAGCTGCACCCTGACGTCGCTGACCTGTTTCTCGCTGGGACCGTTTTTCTTCAGATTCTCAATCTCCTGGAAGATGACCTTGACCAGTTCCTGCGTGCGCTGCGGATTGCAGCCAAATTGGATCGGGAAAGTGTACGTCTCGGTCGGGATCTTTGTGTAATATGGCGATACGCTGACGCCGTAAGTCCCGCTCAGGTCTTCACGCAGCACCTCGCGAAGCTTCGTATCCAAGACCATGCCCAAGGCTTGGATTGCAACGCGATGCTCTTGATCGTACTGGAACGGTCCGGTGAAGAAGACGGCCGCCTGGCTCTTGGGCTCGATGCCCTTCAGGACGGTCTTTTCGACCACGCCTTTCGGCGGCCGGATTCCGACGTCCTTCCAGGTTTCGTTCCGGCGCAGGGCGGGCAACGACGCGAGATAACGTTCGACGAACGGTCTCATCATCTCCAAGGTGAAGCTCCCTACGAACACGAAGGTAAAGTCGCTGGCATCGGCGAAGCGGTCCTTGTAGAAAGCGAGCGATTTGTCGAGATCCATTTGGTCGATCATTTCGGCCGTCATCGGACGCGCTCGAGGGTGGTCCTGGGTCAAGGTCCTCTGCAGCATATCGCTAAACGCCCATTCGGGACTTTTCTGCTGGTTGGCCAGGATCGTCTTAAATTGGGCGATGTGCGCAGCAAAGGCCCCCGGATCCGCACGCGGTTGGGTGAACCTCAGATAGATAAGCTGAAACATCGTCTCTAGGTCTTTTGGCGAGCCGCTGCCGCTCAAACCTTCTTCCAGCTCAGATATCAGTGCTCCCACGGACGCAATCTTGCCGGCCAGCATCTTCCGGAGATCGATCGCGCTGAATTTGCCCACACCCGTGGCGGACATCGCCTGGGCGGCGGTTCTCGCAGGAATAAAGTCCTGGTCGCTCGCAAGCTGATAGCCACCGGGACTGGTCGCACGAAACACAATCTCATCCTGCTTGACCATTGTCGGCTTGAGCACGACTTTCACGCCGTTCGAGAGATCCCACTCCGTAATGCCGAACGCTTCCTTGGAAGTGGTTTTTACAATCTTCCCCGGCTCAGGAATTTTGTCGAGGAGCGCCTGGTTGGCGACGGTGTCCACATACGCGGCAATCTCCTTTGTCCCGACGCCCTTAATCACGGCCGCAAGCTTCGTTTCGTCCGGCACGGTCACGCCGTCCTTCTCGGGAGCGCTCACCATCACAACCCGGCTCGATTCACTCATCCAGTCCTTTGCAACTTTGTTGACTTCATCGATCGTGATCTCGGGCAGGAACCGCTGATGGAGGGCATATTCCAGAGCGGGGCCGGGCAACGTTTCGTTCTGCGTGAAATTCCGGATGAACTCGGCAGCCAAGGCCGCGGACTCTTGTTTGTCCTTCTCGGCATAATACCGTTCGTACGTCCGCAGCGTCTGCAGCTTCTCGCGCTCGAACTCCGTCGCCGTAAAGCCAAATCGTGCAACCCCGGCCGCCTCTGTCAAGAGCGCGTCCAGCGCACGCTCGATGCCGCCCTCCTTGGGGATCGCGTACAGCATCGCCGCTTCCTTCGTGCGGACAAAAATCGACCGGCCTGCGCCGGCCATGACAAAGGGGGCGTCCGGCTTTTGAGTCAGGTCAGACAGTCGGCGGCTGAGCATGCCGGCAGCGAGCCGGTCCAAGATCTCCTGCCGGTAGACTCCCACGGTGCCCTGTTCGCGCAGCGGCAGCTTGTTGTAAACGGAGATGGACGTCATCGTTGCTTCTTTGTCTGTAGCGACTGTGTAAAGCGTCTCCGGATGGTCGGGGACGTCGTATGTTGGCCGCAGCCTGGGAGTGGTCACCGCGGGAATCGACCCGAAATGCTGCTTAATGAGGCCCTCTACGGCGGCCTTGTCGAAATCTCCGACGGCGATTAAGGCCATCAGGTCCGGCCGGTACCAGTCCTTATAGAACCGC
>JADGNV010000034.1 GCA_017883285.1 Candidatus Aminicenantota bacterium
GCGGCGCGAGCCCCGGTCGCTCGAAGCGGCGGGGGCCCACGGTTTGGGGGTGAGCCGCGAGAGCGACTGGGGCGGGAGCCGCGCCGAACCGCCCCTCCGAGCCCCCCGCCCGGGAGCCCCCTTCCATTCCGACTTCTTTAAACTTCCCGGAGAAACTCGTAGAAGTTGATCTCGTTCGCGTCGAGGCCGTACTTGTAGACGTAGTGGCCGGCGAGCCCGGAGGCGAAGAGGGCCTTCAGGTAGGCCTCGGGCACGCGCTTGAGGATCCGGTCCACGCCCACCTTCTCCACGAGGACGGGCGGCACGCCCTTGGCGATGACCCGCTTGACCAGGACCTTGTTCTCGAACAGGTCGGAGGCGGCGACGGCGTCCTTGATCCGGTTGATCTTCTCGGAGATGAGGTCGGTCAGGAGCGCCCGGGGGATGCCCTTGGCCTTGTTCTCCTTCCAGATGATCTCGAACTCCAGGTCGGCGTTGTTCTTGACGAACTCGACGATCTTGGCGATGTACTTCTGCCGGAACTCGGTGATCGCCCCGTCGTGGACGCACATCAGCTCGTCGAACTCGGCGTCGGTCAGGGCCAGGCTGACCAGGACCTCGAACGACGACGACGTGACGCCGCCCTTGTTCGCCGAGGCGTCCTTGTAGAGGATGACGCCCTTCTCCTCGAGCCGCAGGCGGGCCTGCTGGGTGATGAAGAGGTTGGCTCCCTCGACGATCACCTTGAAGCGGGGCTCCCCGGCCTCGTTGAGGTAGGTCGTCCAGTTGTTGATCGTGATCGAGGCCGGCCGCCCGCCGCAGGGGACGAAGATGTCGGCCTTGAAGAGCGGGTGGAGGTGGAACATGTTCCGGAACTCGAGCCCGTTTTCGACCTTCTCGCCGTGGGGCAGGGTGACGTCGCGGTCCTTGACGTGGACGAAGAAGCCGCCCGTCGACAGCCGCTCCCGAGGGAAGGCCTCGATCATCTTCCGGGCCCGGGCCAGCTTCTTGAGCTCCTTCCGGTCGATCCCCTCGGGATCGTAGACGACGCCCGAGCCGTCGACGAGGGCCAGGATCCGGTCCTTGGAGATCAGGATCTCGTTCGAGCCCAGGTCGCCGTCCGGCCCGCCGGTCATGACCTTGGTGATGGCCTCTTCCCTCAGGCCGAGCTTGTCGAGCGCATCCACGACGTAGCGGTGGGTGGAGTTCGTGGTCATCCCGTAGAGGTCGTGCGGGATGCCGCCCATCCCGACCGGTTTGCCCGTCGAGAACGCCTTCCAGAACGCGTAGCCGCGCTGCTTCGCCCGGAGCGCCGCCCATTCCATCAGGTCGGCCGTTCCCTCGTCCGGCCCGAGGAAAAGGATGACCGGTTTGCCGTAGTAGTCCACGACGGTCTCGTTGGGCAGGATGAGGTCGAGCAGGCCGTCGACGTATTTCTTGAAGCACTCGCGGGCCTTGTCCATATAGCCCCAGTTGAGGAGGACCGTGCCCTTCGAGCCGCCATCGGGGATGTCCTTGTTCTTGCGCTGCTGGGTCCAGGCCAGGTTGTAGTTCTCGTCGAAGATGAGGTCGGAGTTGTTGAGGTAGGTCTGGAGGTTGGGCGACTTGACGATCCGGATGCCGCCCCGGGCGATGTCCCGGAAGCGGACGTGGAAGCCCCGGAATTCGGCGCCGACGACGTGGAAGATGGCGAAGGGCGTCTCCGGATAGTCGACCTTGTTCAGAAAGCGGGGGTCGTACATGTAGGTCAGGGAGGTCTTCTCCCGGATGTAGAAGTTCGTCCGGAGCGTCGTCTCGATGAAGAGGGCCACGGCCAGGAAGATGCTCCGGTCGATGTCGGTCGGGATGTTGCGGAGGATGTCCTTCTTGAGCGCGGCCAGGTCGGCGTCGACGGCGTGGTTTTTCTTCAAGGGGTCGAACTTCCGGTCGAACAGGGCGAAGGCCTTCTTGATGAAGAGGAAGTTGTCGCAAAGGGCGTCCCAGACCCGCGACTCCTGGTACGTATCCTTGGCCAGCTTGGTTTTAAGGTTGCGGAGGATGCCGAGCATCTCGGGTGAGTCCTTCAGGGCAGCGGCCAGCTTGACGTATTCCTCGTTGAAGCCGCTTAGGAACTGGTGGGCGAAGCTCCAGGCGGACACGCCGAAGAGCGTCTCCTTGGCGTCGAGCTTTCCGACCCGGAAGAGCTCGAAGAGCGGGCTCTCCGGGATGGCGTAGACCAAGCCGATGTCCTCGATGACGTCCTCGACGAGCCGCAGGTCGGCGATGTTCTCGAGGTAGATGACGTACATGGTCTTCCCGTTGGCGAATTGCTCGACGTATTTCCGGTTGGAGACGAGGTTGTGGGAGTTGAGGACGTCCGAGATGTTGGAGAAGAAGTGGTGGCCGGAGCCGCGGTTGATGACGATCATGATCCGCAGCTCGCCCGACTTCTTGTCGTGGGCGACGTCGATCTTCGGGCTCTCCCAGCCCTCGTGCTCCTGGAGGATCTTCTGGTAGCGGCCGAGCGTGTCCTCGGGGATCGAGCCGAGGAACATGGGGTCGCCGATCTTGCGGATGTCGGTGACGCCCGTCATCACCGGCTCCATCGCGAACTGGGGCCGGTGGGCGAGGTACATCCGGAGGTATTCGAGGCCCGCCGCCTTCCGCGAGGTGCGGTAGGATTGGAGGCGGTAGTGCGGATATCTCTCCTCGATCCGGCGCTCGATGTCGAGCGCCCGCTCGTGGTTGTCGTCGACGAGGTAGATGGCTTCGTTCTCGAGCTCGGTCGAGAAATCGATCTTGATGATCTTCTCCTGCTTGGCCGTGGCCATGATCTCGGCGGCCATCAGGGCTTCGAGGTGCTTGGCGATCGTCTCGACCGGCGTCGTCCGGAAATAGAAGGCGTTCATCGCCATGCCGGCGCAGAACCAGTTCAATTCCTCGCGGACGGCCGTCTGGGTGTATCGTCCGTGGCTGAGGATCAGCTCCTCGACCTTCCGGATCTGGGCTTCGTTCAAAACCGCCTTGCAGGCGATTTCCTGTAGCGTCTTCATGCGGGGCTCCTCGGGGGATCTCGAGATCCCGTATCTCTTTGAGAAAAAGTATTATAGCAGAATCTTTCGGGCCGGAGAACCGGGTTGGGCGGGCAGGGGGGCACCCCGGCAATGTTAAATGCTATCAGGCGCTGGGGTCGGTCCCCGGCCCTCAGGGGGAACCAGTCCCGTCGGTTCCCCCCCATCGCTGTCGCGCTGGGGCCCCCCCTCCGCTATGAGGGCCTTGGGACCGACCCCACCGCCGGATGGCCGACCCTATCTCCGGAAGATGTTACTGTTATTGTGCCTACCCGGCCGCGGGGTCGTCCGTCTCGAGCTCGATCCGCTCGAGGACCATGTCCGTCCCCTGGAGGATTTCGAGGTCGGGCGAGGCGCAGGCGTCGCACAGGAAGACGTAGCTCTGAATCTCGGCTTCCTTCCCGCAGGCCCGGCAGCGGATCCGGACGGGGACGTCGACGACCCAGAGCTTCGCCTCCTCGGCGATCGTCCCTTTCTTGTACATGTCGAAGGCCGATTCCAGGAGCTCGGGCACGACGCCCGAGAGCTTGCCCATCCGGAGCGTCACGGCCGTGACCTTCCGGGCGCCGTGGGTTGCGGCCTGCTCGAGGAGCGTCTCGAACAGCCCGGCCACGATCGAGAGCTCATGCATGGGGGGCCTGCAGCTCCCGGCGCCGCCCGGCCAGGAAGGCGATGAGCTCGTCGACACCCTGTCCCGTGACGGCCGAGACAACGAAAATCCGGAGCCGCGGATTGAGCTCGAGCGCTTCGGCCTTCACCTTCTCGACGTCGAAGGGGACGTGGGGCAGGAGGTCGGCCTTGGTCAGGACGAGGACGTCCGAGGTCGTGAAGGCCTTGGGGTATTTCTTCGGCTTGTCGTCCCCTTCGGGTGTCGAGAGGAGGACGATCCGCAGGCTTTCGCCCAGCTCGTAGCTCGCCGGGCAGACCAGGTTTCCGACGTTCTCGATGAACAGGAATTCGACGTCCGGCGGGACCTGGGGCAGGACCTTGGCGATCATCTTCGCCTCGAGGTGGCAAGCGCCGCCCGTCGTGATCTGCCAGGCGGGCACGCCCTTGGCCCGGATGCGCTCCGCGTCGCGCTCGGTCTCGATGTCGCCCTCGATGACGGCCATCCGGGCCGTGTCCCGAAGGCGGACCGCGATTTGCTCGAGAAGGCTGGTCTTGCCTGCTCCCGGCGAGCTGAGGAGGTTCGTGGCGAGGATGCCGCGCCGCTCGAGCTCCGCGCGGATGTCGGCGGCGATCTTCTTGTTCGTGCCGAGGAGGTCGGCGAGGACGATGACGTCTTTGATGGCCATGGGATGTCCTTCCGGAAGATTTCCCGGGTATTATAGCGGAAACGGGGGGATATTACTGCTCATCGAGAAAGCGGCGGAGGATATCCGCGGCCCGGACCAGGTTCGCCCGCCCTCTTTCCGACAGGCCTTCGCCCATGTCCCATTCGAAACCCCGGATGGCAAGGGTGTAGGCCCGGGGTGCGCGGCCGTAAAGCTCATGGCAAAGGGCCAGGACCGAGGCCGGGGACATCTCGTGGGTGGTGAAGGCGATCGTGGCCGACGGCCCGATCTCGGTCAGGGCCACGCCATCTTCGCCGACGCTCATAGCATCGGCGAAGATGACGTGGTCGAAATCCCGGATCGTATAGGCGTCCTCGACGTTGAGCTGGTAGCGGAATTCGCAGGCCGCGTCCGCCGCCCGCATTTCCTGAAGCAGGGCCGGACCCAGGCCGTCGTCGCGCCGGCCCGGATTGCCGATGCCGAAGATCAGGACGTTGATTTCAGACCGCCGTGCGGTTATCGTTCCTTCCGGTCGAGCAGGGCGCCCCGGGCGTCGTAGAGCTCGATGGCGAGCGGCATCCGCCCCAGGGCGTGCGTCGCGCAGCTCAGGCAGGGATCGTAGGCCCGGATGGCGATCTCCACCCGGTTCAGCATGCCCTCGGTGATGTCCTTCTTGCCGTCGAGGACGTTCATCGCCACCCAGTTCACCGCCCGGTTCATCGGCTCGTTGTTGTGGGTCGTGGAGACGATGAGGTTGGCCATCGTGATCTGGTCGTCGGCGTTGATCCGGTAGTGGTGGAAGAGCGTGCCGCGCGGCGCTTCGAGCAGGCCGACGCCTTCGTGCGCTTTCCGGCCTTTTTTCACCAGGGCCGTCCCCTGGAGGTCCTTGTCGTGGAGCAGGTCCCGGACGACTTCGCCGGCGTGGAGGAGCTCGATGAGCCGCGCCCAGTGGGTGTGGAGGGACATGTTGTTCGGTTTGCCGCCCGTGTAGGCCTTGTAGATTTCGAATTCCTTCTGGGCGAGCGGCGTGGGGATGAAGTCGCAGGTGTTCAGGCGGGCGAGCGGTCCGACCCGGTACCAGCCGTCGGCCTTGCCCAGCGCGCGCAGGTAGGGGAATTTCATGTAGCTCCACGACCGGACGTCCTCGCCGATGTACTTCAGATAGTCTTGGTAGTCGACGTCGTCGAGGACCTTTTTCCCCGCGGCATCCACCGCCCGGAGCGCGCCGTGGTAGAAGTCGAGGGCGCCGTCCTTGCGGACGAGGCTTAGGTGGTGCGAGGGGAACGCCGCGAAGCCGTCGATGAGGGCGGTGTTCTTCTTGTGGAAGTCCCTGAAGAAATCGACCGCCGCCTGGGCCCAGGCGACCATCGTGTCGGCGTTCAGCGGATCGGGCGCCTTGAGGAACGCGTCCCGCTCCTCGGGGCTCAGGTTCTTGTTGATGCCCCCGGGAATGGCCCCGGTGCCGTGGATCTTCTTGCCGGCCGTGGCCTTGATGATTTCCTGGCCGAACTTGCGCATGAGGACGCCCTGGACGGCCAGGTCCTTGTGCCAGAGGGCGACGCCGATGACGTTCCGGATGGCCGGGTCGGCGTCCGCGCCGAAGAGGAGGTCGGGCGAGGCCAGATGGAAGAAATGGAGGGCGTGCGACTGGAACATCTGGCCGTAGTGCATGAGGCGGCGCATCTTCTCGGCCGTCGGCGTCAACTCGCCGGGCCCCACGCCGGCGATGATGTCCATGGCCTTGGCCGCGGCCAGGTGGTGGCTGACCGGGCAGATCCCGCACAGCCGCTGGACGAGGACCGGGACCTCCCAGTAGGGGCGGCCCTGGATGAAGCGCTCGAAGCCGCGGAACTCGACGATGTGGAAGCGCGACTGGGTAACCTTGCCGGCGTCGTCGAGGTGGATGGTGACCTTGCCGTGGCCTTCGACTCTCGTGACCGGTTCGATGGTGATCTTTCTGCCCATGAGGTTCTTCCTTAATCGAATTTGACGAGGTCGTAGGATAGCTCGAGGGGCTTGCCCTCGATCAGGGCGATGAGCGCCTTCCAGATGAGCTCGGCCGAGGGCGGGCAGCCCGGGAGGAAGGCGTCGATCTTGACGATCTCGTGGAGCGGGTACACCCGGTCGAGGATGATCGGCAGTTCCGGGTCGTTGGGGATGACCCGGTTCGCCGGATCGACCGTCGGCCCGTGGAGGTAGGCCTCCTCGAGGCACTCTTTCACCGGGATGCCGTTCCGCAGGGCGGGCAGGCCGCCCATAATGGCGCATTCGCCCACCGAGATCAGGATCTTGCAGTTCTTCCGGAAGTCCCGCAGGGTCTCGACATTCTCGGTGTTGCCGCATCCGCCTTCGATCAGTCCGATGTCGCAGGTCTTGGAGAATTTCTTGATGTCGTCGATCGGGGACTTGTGGAACTCCACGAAGTCGATGAGGGTGAAGATCCGTTCGTCGATGTCGAGGACGGACATGTGGCAGCCGAAGCAGCCGGCCAGGGACGCGGTGGCGACGATGGGTTTGCTCATGGGTCTCTCCTCATCTCGCGGGCGTTTCGAGGTCGCTGCCGATCGGCGTCTTGTCGTATTTGCGCCGCCCGATGGGAACGGCGAAGCCGACTTCCTTCTTCAGGATGGCGCCCACGGGACACCGGTCCATGGCCTTTTTCGCTTCCTCGGGCGTGAGCGCCGCGGCGAGACCCATGTCCGCGCCGATCTTTTTGCGCTTCGACCGGTGGAGCGGGCCGAAGACGCTCTTCCCGTCCTTGGACTTGACCATGGCCACGCAGCGGTGGCATTTGACGCAGCGGTTGTGGTCGACGAGGAGGTTCGGCCCGGTCGGATCGACCGTGCGCTTCGGGAACTGGTAGGGGAAGCGGGGGACGAGCATTTGGTAGCGGTAGGCCAGGGCCTGGAGTTCGCAGTTGCCGCTCTTCTCGCAGGTTGGGCACATGTGGTTGCCCTCGACGAAGAGCATCTCGATCATGGTCTTCCGCATGTCCTCGAGGTCCGCAGCCGTGTTCTCCACGGTCATGCCCTCGCTCAGGGGCTGCGTGCAGGCGGCCATATAGCGGCCGCCGACGCGGACCGTGCAGATGCGGCAACTCCCGGTCGGCTTGATCCCTTCGTAGCGGCAGAGGGAGGGGATGTAGACGCCGTTGTCGCGCGCCGCTTCGAGGATGGTCTGGCCCGGTTTGCCGAAGAATTCCTTGCCGTCGAGGCTGAACTTGATCTTACTCATGGCGGGCCTCCGCGAGCTTCTGGCCGGTGACGGCCGACGCGTCCCGGACCGCGGCCTCGAGGTCGAACGTCGTGACGTAGTCCCGGGACTGGTCGATCGCGGCTTCGTACTTCTCCCGGAAGTTTTGGAGGGTCGTCAGGATCGGGTTCGGCGAGGTCTGGCCGAGCCCGCAGCGGCTCATGGCCTTGATCGTCTTGCCCCAGGCTTCGATCTCGCGCAGGTCCTGGAGCGTCCCGTGCCCTCCCGTGATCTTTTCGAACTTCTGCTTGAGCAGGGTGTTCCCCGCCCGGCAGGACACGCACCATCCGCAGGACTCCTCGATGAAGAAGTCCATGAAGTTGTGGACCACCGCGAAGAGGTCCCGCTCGGGCCCGATGACGATAACGGAGCCGCCCGTGGACAGGTCCTCGAAGGCGATCTTGCGGTCGAACTGGCCGCGCGAGATGCAGATGCCGGACGGGCCGCCCACCTGGACGGCCTGGGCGTCGCGACCGCCGACCATCTCCAGGAGGCGGCGGACCGTCAATCCGAATTCGACCTCGTACACGCCCGGCTTCCGGCAGTCGCCGGAGACGCTCAGGAGCTTGGTCCCGGCCGATTTGGGCGTGCCCATGGTCTTGAACCAGCCGGCGCCCCGTTCCAGGATCCGGGCCGCCGCGCACAGCGTCTCGACGTTGTTCACGGCGGTCGGCTGGCCGAGGTAGCCGTTCTGGACGGGAAAGGGCGGCCGGGGCCGCGGCTCGCCGCGCTTGGCCTCGGCCGACTCGAGGAGGGCCGACTCCTCGCCGCAGACGTAGGCGCCCGCGCCCAGTTTGATGACGATGTCGAAAGTGAAACCCTTTTTCCCGGCGACGGCCTTGCCCAGGAGCTTCCGCACCCGGAGGTCGGCCAGGACTTTCTCCAGACGGGCCTTAAGATAGGCGTATTCGCCCCGCAGATAGAGGATGCCCAGCTCGGCCCCGATGGCGTAGCCGGCGATCGTCATCCCCTCGAAGAGGAGGTGAGGCATCTCGGTCAGGATCACCCGGTCCTTGAAGGTGCCGGGCTCGCCCTCGTCGGCGTTGCAGACGACGTAGCGGGGCTCGCACGCCTCCCGGCCGCAGAATTCCCACTTGAGTCCCGCCGGGAACCCCGCGCCGCCCCGGCCGAGAAGGTTCGACCGTTTGATCTCGGCGATGACGTCTTCCGGCGTCCAGGTGACCGCCTTCCGGACGGCCGCCCCCGATTTGAAGGGGGAGAAGATTACCGGGCCTTTCTTGCGGATGTTGTTGTTGACCATGGCCCGGACGAGGCGGGACCGGTTGGCCCCGTCGCCGGTCTTCTTGACGAGCGTGGCCATGTTCCGGCCGGCCTTCATCGCCGCCACGATCTCCTTGACCCGGGCCGGGGTCAGCTTGGTGAAGACGACGCCGTTGACGAGGGCCGAGGGCTCCTGGTCGTTCATGCCGATGCAGGACGTTTCGTGGAGGCCGATCAGTCCGTCGGGCGTGGTTTCGCCGAACCGGCAGCCCGCGGCCTTCTCGAACGCCCGGGCGACCTCGGCGCGCCCCTTCATTTCGGCGACGATGTTGGAGTTCAGGTAGACGGCGTAGGCGCCTGCGGGGTGGGAGGAGAAGAAATGGTAGAACGTCGCCACGCCTTCGACGTCGACCCGGGACAGGCCGATCCGGTCGGCGATCTTGGCGACGGCTTCGGGCGATACGGCGCCGAAGGCGGTCTGAACGTCGCGGAGGATTTCGATCAGTCCGGAGGTGTCTTTGCCGCGTCGGGCGAGGATCGTTTCCAGGATTCCCTTCTTTATCATGTATAAACCTCGAATAATGAAAAATAATTATAAATCGAGTATACGGGGATCCAGCTTAATCCGTTTCCCTTATAGCACAACCTCCGGCAATTGACAAATAACCGACAAGGCGAAATGTCGTCGCGAGGCCTGCCAAAGGCAGGCCGTGGCGATCCCCCTCCGGCCGCAGGGGGATCCCTCGCTCCGCTCGGGACGACCCTTCGGGTCGGCTTATTTCTCCGCTTGCATTGGGGCTTGGAAAAGACGTAGAATCTGGAATAAAGAGATTCCAC
>JADGNV010000035.1 GCA_017883285.1 Candidatus Aminicenantota bacterium
AGAACCGCGTTATAGTCATAGGCGGCCGTAATCTTGGGCGTACCCGTGTACGAGCCGCCCCGATACGCGGCGCTGAGGACGAAGGTCAGGTGCCGGTCGAGGCGGAGCGAAAGCTCCGCGCCTCCCATGAATCCGAAGACCGCCCGGGCCGGAAGTTGGAGCCGGACGAAATAGGTGTTGAAGAACAAGGCCTCATAATGCTGGTAGTAGAACTCCGAATAGGCCAGGGAATGGATGTCTCCCCTGAAAAAGGAAAGGAGCGGGCCGCCGGAAAAATTCAGGGACAAGGCCGGGCCGAGCGGGATGCGGACGACGGCCTCCAATCCAACGGTCGTCCGCCCGAGGGCGCCCGACGTCTCCGGCCAATCTGCGTGGGTGTTCCGGATCCCGTCGACGTACCCGAACCCGCCGGGCGCCGAGCTCCAGTATGTGTATTTATAGTACATTTCAAAGGCCGAGTTGGCGCCGCCGAACGGGCTTTCGTCGCGGCTTACGGAAAGCCGCATTCCGATGGTTCGGCCGAAAAAGGCTGTCAACCCGACACATAATCCCGACCCTGACAGAGGATCGATCTGGAGCGTTTGGCGGGCATACGAGCCAGGGATGGCGTACCCGGGATGGGGATCGTAGCTGTGTTCGATCGCCGTACCGGTTCCGGCAACGGTGAGCGAACCCCGGACGAAAAATTCGAACCTAGGAAGGCTGCCGTCCTCCGCTCCGGCCGGCGGAACGGCCAGGCCGAGCGACAGGAACAGCGCTCCGGCCGCGAAGCGAAAACGATGGACTGTCATGCGCGCCTCTTTCCCCGAATGGATTTCCCGGACTCCATTGTCTTCCGGGACGCAGGCTCATATAATGCGGTTAAATAGATGAAACGTCAATCGAGGCGCGCATGAAAAAATGGACGATGCTCCTTCTTCTTCTGGCTTGTCTGGTCCCGTCCGTCGGAGCGGCGGAAAAATTCTCCCTGCGCATTTCCTACGGGGCGGGCAAGATCGCGCCTTCCGATCTCAATAATTTCTTTGCGGATTTCGTCGCCCTCCGGCGGGCCATTGGATATGTCCTGCCGGCAATGAAAACCCTGGATTGGTCCAACGACTTCGAGATAACTCTATCGGTCCCCTTGGACGACCACGTTTCGATCTTCGCCTCGGGCGGATTGATCGGCGCTCAGCAGGTCGGCAACGATATCGATTTCACCTCCGGCCCGGGCGGCGGTTATGGGACTTTTCAACGGAACGACCGCATACGCTCGTTGGTTGCGCGCTTGGGACTATCTTATGCCGTGCCTTTGTCAGGGACGCTTACGTTGCGGCCTCACGTCTCCATCGACGGATACTGGTCATCCTTCCAGGACGATGGGGCGCAGTTGTACGGCTACTCCCCTAAGCCCGCCCAAACGGAATTGTCCTGGACCACAGACACGAAGGCTTTCAATTTCGGATACACCCTTGGCGTCGGCCTGGATTTCGCCGTCTGGTCGAATCTGTCGCTGACCGTGGACACGGGCTGGCGCCGGGCAAAATTGTCCGGTTTTGAGGGCTCATATCAGGAAACCAATTTCGGGGACGCCGCCGAGCCGCAGAATTTTCGCTTGTTTTACTATGAACAGGATGTGGATTTGGATTTGGTCGGCTGGGCTTACAGAGCGCTCAACCTACCCGAAGCGTATAGCGGGTATACGGTCCGCGTCATCCGTGACGCCGCACTCGATTTGTCCGGTTTCTATGCTAGGGCCGGAATCAAAATCTCGTTTTAATCCTTCTTCGGCAAGGGGAGGACACCGGCCAGGTCGCCGATGATGTTGATCAGCTGGGCGTCGCCCGGGACGATGATCTTGGCGTTGTTGGCCATGGCCTTCTCCACGGTTTCGAGCCGCCGGAGAAGCTGGGCGTTTCCGACGAAGTATTGTTCCGCCGCTTCGTTGACCAGCTTGATGGCCTGAGCCTCGCCCTCGGCCGCGAGGATCTTCGCCTGCCGGATGCCCTCGGCCTTCTTGATTTCCGCCCGCCGCGCCCCGTCGGCCATGGTCTCGGTGGCCGTGGCGAAGTCGACGGCCGCGATCTTTTCGTTCTCGGCCTTGACGACCTTGTTCATCGTCTCCTGGACGTCCTTGGGCGGGTCGATCTCCTTGAGCTCGGTCCGGACGATCTCGATCCCCCAGCTCCCGGTCTCCTCCCGCAGGGTCCGCTGCAGCTCGGAGTTGATCTTGCCCCGCTCGCTGTTGGCCGACTTCAGGGTCAGTGTGCCGATGATGTTGCGGAGCGTCGTCCGGGCGAGGTTGACGATCTGCCACTGGTAGTTGTTGACGTTGTACTGGCTGCTCTTGACGTTCTCCTCGTCGGACTTGACCTTGAAATAGACCTGGGCGTCCACCCGGGCGTTGAGGTTGTCGTTCGTAATGATCTCCTGGGGCTGGGCGTCGACCATGACCTCGGTGACGTTGATCTGGAACATCCGGTCGATGCCGGGGATGATCCAGTTGAAGCCGTAATGGGCGAATCTCTTGTATTTTCCCAGGCGTTCGACCAGGCCCCGATGGGTCGGCCGGACGATGCGGATGCCGATGAAGAACAAAAAGATGATGACGACCGCGGCGCCGATGGCGATGTCGACGATGATCCCAGGCATGATTCCCTCCTCGTTCCGCGGCGCAAGGCCCCGCGGACCTTATTGTCTCCTTATTATATCATAGTCACGCGCTGCCCCGCCGCTATCGGAAGTCCTATCCTCGAAGAGGAGGTCCCTCGCAAAGCCTCGGGACGACGACCCGCCCGTTAGACCGGGCGGGTCGTCGCCTTGACAATTCGAAGTGCCCGTTTTATAAATCCCGATGCCGCCCTGATCTCTCCACAAAGGACCGAAGCCATGACTTCGAAAGACCGCTTGATGCTCGCCCTCCACAAGGAGACGCCCGACCGGCTGCCGGTCTCCGTCCACCAATGGCAGAAATTTCACCTCGACACGTTCATGGGCGGGATGGGCGAGCTCGAGGCGTTCCGCACGGTCGGGATGGACGCCCAGATCCAGTATTTTGAGTCCATGGCCCAGTTCTGGCTGACCGACGCGGACTTCACCAAGCTCAACACGTCGTCCTGGCGCGACATCGCGGACGTCGTCAGCTCCGATCCCGATCACCGGGTCGTCCACCATGCGATCCAGACGCCCGGCGGAATCCTGACCTACAAGACCGAGGGCGACCGGAAGACGACCTGGATCACGGAGTATCTCGTCAAGCGGGACGAGGACATCTTCCTGATCGAGAAATTCATGCCGGTCCCGCGCCTCGACCTCAGGCCCATCGCGCGGGCGTACGACGAGGTGGGGGACCGGGGGATCCTGCGCGGATTCGTCTGGGGAGACCAGGCCGGCTGCTGGCAGCACGCCGCCTGCCTCACCGACATCCAGGCCCTGATCCTGGCCACCTTCGACAAGCCGGCCTGGGTTCACGCCTTCCTGAGCATCCTGCTACAAAAAAAGCTTCAATTCATCGAGTCGATGAAAGGCGCGAAGTTCGACCTGATCGAAACTGGAGGCGGCTCGGCCTCCTCGACGCTCATCTCGCCCAAGGTCCACGAGGAGTTCTGCCTGCCCTACGACCGGACGATGCACGAGGCCCTTCACGACCTCGGATTCCTGATCACCTATCACACCTGCGGAGGAACGCTGGGAATTGAGGAGCTGATCGTCCGCAACGGCGCCGACGTGTCCGATACGCTCGCCCCGCCGAGCATCGGCGGCAACCATGAGCCCTGGGAGTTCCGCCGCAAGATCGGCCGCCGGATGGCGATGATCGGGGGCGTCGACCAGTTCAACACCCTGACCCGAGGATCGAAGGACGCGATCCGGGCGGTCGTGGTCAGGCTCTTCGAGACCGTCGGCCGCGAAGGCGGCTACGTCTGCGCCGCCTCCGATCATTTCTTCGAGACGCCGGTCGAAAACCTGAAGATCATGGCCGAGGCCGCCCATGCCTGCCGCTATTAGATGAAGAAGGCGAGGATGAACTCCTGCGTGAGTTCCACAGTCCAAAATGATCCTTATGGAGAATGATGCATGAAAAAATCGATTCATCCATTCGGTTTGCCGGCCGTCCTGTTCGCGATGGCGATTCTCATTTCGGCCGCGGGATTCTCTTTCGCCGGATCGCCGCTCACCTTGACGCCCAAGCCCGGGCCTGAGCCCCGTATCAACGGGGCGAAGATCTTCGGCGTCCGTCCTGGCTCGCCGTTCCTGTTCACGATCGCCGCGACGGGGGACCGGCCGATGACGTTCGCCGCCGACAACCTCCCCGCGGGCCTCAGGGTCGATCCCGCCACCGGTCAAATCACGGGGACGCTCAAGGACAAGGGCGAGTACAACGTCACGGTCCGGGCGGAGAACGCCAAAGGGAAGGCCGCGCGCGCGTTCAAGATCGTGTGCGGCGACACCCTGGCCCTCACGCCCCACATGGGCTGGAACAGTTGGTACGCCTGGGAAAACCACGTTACTGATAAAATCATGCGCGAAGCGGCCGACGCTATGGCGGCCAGCGGGATGATGGACCACGGCTACATGTACGTCAACATCGACGATTGCTGGGCCGTCCGCCCCGACGCCAAGGACCCGACACTGCTCGGAGAACCCCGCGACAAGAAGGGCAAGGTCAACGCCAACCCGCGGTTCCCCGACATGAAGGCCCTGACCGACTACATCCACGCCAAGGGGCTCAAGGCGGGCATCTACACGTCGCCCGGCCCGTTCACCTGCGCCGGCCACGTCGGCGCGTTCGGCTATGAAAAACAGGACGTCGAGCGGTTCGTGGAATGGGGCTTTGATTTCCTGAAATACGACTGGTGCTCGTACAACGGAAAGGCCAAGGACAAGAGCCGGGCCGAATTCCAAAAGCCGTACCGCCTCATCGGCGGCATCCTGAAGGCCCAGCCGCGGGACATCGTCCTCAACCTCTGCCAGTATGGGATGGACAACGTCTGGGAGTGGGGCCGCGAAGTCGGCGGCAACAGCTGGCGGACCGCCGGCGACCTGGGCGGATCGTTCGAGGAGATCGGCAAGGCCCTCTTTCGCGACGGGTTCGACGTCTACGCCAGGAACGAGCTCCACAAATACGGCGGGCCCGGCGCCTGGAACGACCCCGATTATCTCCTCTTGGGCTACCTGAGCAACTGGAAGGGCCAGACCGTGCCGACGCCGCTCACTCCGAACGAGCAGTACGCGCACGTGTCGCTCTGGAGCCTGGTCGCCGCGCCGCTCATCTTCAGCGGCGACATCGCCCGGCTGGACGATTTCACCCTTGGGCTTTTGACCAACGACGAGATCACTAATGTCGACTAGGCTCCGTTGGGCAAGCCGGGACGCCGGATCAAGAAAGACGGGGCCCTGGAAATCTGGGCCCGACCGCTGAGCGACGGCTCGTTGGCCGTCGGACTTTTCAACCGGGGCGAAGGGTTCAGGACCGTGACCGCCGAATGGAAGGACCTGGACATAGCCGGTCCGCGGACGGTGCGCGATCTGTGGCGCCAGACCGACGTCGGCGCTTTCGATGGCTCCTTTGAAGCGGCGGTCGGCCGCCATGGCGTCCTGATGATCCGCCTGGCGCCGGCGAAATAGCGGAGTGCC
>JADGNV010000036.1 GCA_017883285.1 Candidatus Aminicenantota bacterium
CCGCGCTTATTCCAAAATTTCGGTGACGGTGCCGGCGCCGACCGTGCGCCCGCCCTCCCGGATCGCGAACCGCAGCCCTTTCTCCATCGCCACGTCCGTGATCAGCGAGATCTCCAGGTTCACGTTGTCCCCCGGCATCACCATCTCCACCCCGTCCGGCAGCTTCGCGTTCCCCGTCACGTCCGTCGTCCGGAAATAGAACTGCGGCCGGTATCCCGTAAAGAACGGCGTGTGCCGCCCTCCCTCTTCCTTCGTCAGGGCCACCACCGTCGCATTGAACTTCCGGTGCGGCTTGATCGATCCCGGCTTCGCCAGCACCTGGCCCCGCTCCACGTCCGTCTTCCCGATCCCGCGCAGCAGGCACCCGATGTTGTCCCCCGCCTGCGCCTGGTCCAGGAGCTTGCGGAACATCTCCACCCCCGTCACCACCGTCTTGCGGGTCTCCCCGAAGCCCACGATCTCGATCTCGTCCCCCACCTTCACCACGCCCCGGTCCACCCGGCCCGTGACCACCGTCCCCCGGCCCGTGATCGAAAACACGTCCTCCACACTCATCAGGAACGGCTTGTCCACTTCCCGCAAAGGCTCCGGAATCGCTTCGTCCAGCGCCTTCACCAGGTCCCAGATCGGCTTCGCCCCCTCCCCCTTAAGGTCCCCTATCGCCTTCGTCGCCGACCCCCGGATCACCGGCAGCTTGTCCCCCGGAAAACCGTACTTCGACAAAAGCTCCCGCACTTCCAGCTCGACCAGGTCCAAAATCTCCGGATCGTCCACCAGGTCGCACTTGTTCATGAACACCACGATCGCCGGCACGTTCACCTGCCGCGCCAGCAGGATGTGCTCCCGCGTCTGCGGCATCGGCCCGTCCGCCGCCGAGACCACCAGCACCGCCCCGTCCATCTGGGCCGCGCCCGAAATCATGTTCTTGATGTAGTCCGCGTGCCCCGGACAGTCGATGTGCGCGTAGTGCCGGAGCTCCGACTCGTATTCCACGTGGCTCAGCGCCACCGTCAGGATCTTCGTCGCGTCCCGGCGGAACATCTTCGCGTCCGCCTTCGCCACCTCGTCGTAGCTCTTCGCCACCGCCAGCCCCTTCGTGGCCAGCACCTTCGTGATCGCCGACGTCAACGTCGTCTTCCCATGGTCAATGTGCCCGATCGTCCCCACGTTCACGTGCGGCTTCGTCCGCTCAAACTTCGCTTTGGCCATCCTCGTACCTCCTTGATCGTCCTGAGCCCCGTGCTCGGCACGGTGCGGGTCTTGTCCTGTTATCCGTTCGTCGAAGAGACGCGCCCCTCGATCCGGGCGATGATGCCCTCCATGACCTGGAGGGGGGTCGTCTCGTAGGCCGCGAATTCCATCGAAAACACGCCCCGGCCCTGGGTCAGCGTCCGCAGGATCGTGGCGTAGCCGAACATCTCGGCCAGGGGGACGAGGGCCTTGATGACCCGCGACCCGCCGCGCATGTCCATCCCGTCGATCTTGCCCCGGCGGGCGTTCAGGTCCCCGGCGATGTCGCCCAGGTAATCGTCCGGGGCAACGACCTCGAGGCGCATGACCGGCTCGAGGAGGACGGGCACGGCCTTGGCCGCCGCGTCCTTGAAGGCCAGCGTCGCCGCGATCTTGAAGGCGACGGGCGTCGAATCGGTCTCGCTGTAGCTCGCGGCCGTCAGGGTGGCCTTGAGGTCGGTCATGGGGAAGCCGGCCAGAGTCCCGAAGTCGAGCGATTCGCGGACGCCGTCCTCGATCGCCCCGACGAATTCCTTCGGCAGCTGTCCCGGCTTCAGGGCGTCGACGAAGACGAAACCCCGGCCCCGGGGCAGGGGTTCGAAGGCCAGCCGGCAGTGGCCGAACTGGCTCTTGCCGCCGAGCGGCCGGAGGGACTTGCCTTCGCCCGCGGCGGCCTTGAGGAAGGTCTCCTTGTAGGCGACCTGGGGGCGTCCGAGGTTCGTCTGGACCCCGAACTCCCGGTTCATCCGGTCCATGAGGATCTCGAGGTGAAGCTCCCCCATCCCCCAGACGAGGGTTTGGCCGGTCTGGGGGTCGGTCGTGACCCGGATCGTCGGGTCCTCCTTGCCCAGCTTGGCCAGGGCGGCCTGGAGCTTGCCGTGCTCGACCCGGGACTTGGGCTCGACCGTGACCGAGATGACCGGCTCGGGGAACTGGATCGATTCCAGAACGACGGGCCGGTTCTTGGCGCAGAGCGTGTCGCCGGTCGAGAGGTTCTTCATCGTCCCCATGGCCATGATATCGCCGGCGAAGATCTCCTTGACCTCTTTCCGCTTGTTGGCGTGCATCTCGAGGAAGCGCGACACCCGCTCCTCCTCGTTCTTGACCGAGTTATAGAAGACCGACCCGGCGTGGGCCTTGCCGGAGTAGACACGGAAGAAGGCCAGCGTCCCCATGAAACTGTCATTTTGGAGCTTGAAGACCAGGGCCGCAAAGGGCTCGTCGTCGGACGCCGCCCGCGTCTCGGGCTGGTGCGTCCGGGGGTGGCGGCCGGTGACCGGTGGAATGTCTGTCGGGGCGGGCAGGTAGTCGATGATGGCCTCGAGGAGCGGCTGGACTCCCTTGTTGCGGAAGGAGGCGCCGTAGAGCACGGGCACGATCCGGCCGGCGATCGTCGCCTTGCGGACCGCCCGCCGGACGTCCTCGGCCGGCACGTCGCGGCCTTCGAGATACATCTCCATGATGCGCTCGTCGGCATCGCTCAGCTGCTCGAGCATCTCGGTCCGCTTCCGGCGGACGTCGGCCCCGAGCTCGGCGGGAACGTCGCTCACCGCGACGTCGCCCCCGACGAGGTCCGTGCCCCAGTCATACGCTTTCATGTTCACCAGATCGACAATTCCTCGAAAATTCTCTTCACGACCCAAGGGTATCTGGATGGCAAGGGGGGTGGCCGCGAGCCGCGAGCGCAATTGCTCGAAGGCCCGCTCCGGGTCTACGCCGACGCGGTCCATCTTGTTGATGAACACGATCCGCGGAACCCGGTACTTGTCCGCCTGCCGCCAAACAGTCTCGGATTGAGGCTCGACTCCACCGACTCCACATAGGAGCACCACCGCCCCGTCCAGGACCCGCAGCGACCGCTCGACTTCGGCGGTGAAATCAACGTGTCCGGGCGTGTCGATGATGTTGATTCGATGGTTGTTCCAGTAACAGGTGGTGGCGGCCGAGGTGATCGTTATCCCACGTTCCTGCTCTTGAGCCATCCAATCCATGACGGCCGTCCCCTCGTCCACCTCGCCCATTTTGTAGGTGATACCGGTGGTAAAGAGGATCCGCTCCGTCGTGGTGGTCTTCCCGGCGTCGATGTGGGCCAGGATGCCGATGTTCCTGACTCGTTCGATCGGATAAGGTCGCGTCAAGTCGTCGCTCCATCGGCACGATGTGTTCCCTCTCGCCGTTCGCCTGGGAGACTACCATTTATAAGATCACCATCGATAATGAGCGAAGGCCCGGTTGGCCTCCGCCATTTTATGGGTATCTTCGCGCTTCTTCACCGCGCCGCCCTTGTTGCCCAGGGCGTCGAGGATCTCGGCGGTCAGCTTGTCGATCATGCTCTTGCCGCCCCGCCCCGTGGCGTACTTGATCAGCCACCGGATCCCCACGGAGATCGAGCGGGTCTGCTCGACTTCGATCGGGACCTGGTAGGTCGCGCCGCCCACCCGGCGGGACTTCGTCTCGAGCATCGGCCGGACGTTGTCGAGCGCCTTCTCGAAGACCTTCAGGGGGTCTTCCTTCGCCTTGACCTTCAGGTTCTCGAGAGTGGCGTAGATGGTCCGTTCGGCGGTGCTCCGCTTGCCTTCCTTCATGAAGGTGTTGATGAACTTCGTGATCAGGGTGCTGTTGTACTTCTGGTCACCCGGCAGCTTCTTTTTCTTGATGATTCCGCGTCTTGGCATCGGAGGCTCCTGTCGTCGTTACGAGGCGACCTTCTTCTCCTTGGGTTTCTTGGCGCCGTACTTGGACCGGCTCTGGTTGCGGCTGACGACGCCCTCGGAGTCGAGCGTCCCGCGGACGATGTGGTAGCGGACGCCCGGAAGGTCCTTTACCCGGCCCCCGCGGACGAGGACGATCGAGTGCTCCTGGAGATTGTGGCCGACGCCCGGGATATAGCCCGTGACTTCGATGTTGTTCGTCAGGCGGACCCGAGCCACCTTGCGAAGGGCGGAGTTCGGCTTCTTGGGCGTGGTCGTGAACACCCGGGTGCATACGCCGCGGCGCTGCGGGCAGTCGTCCAACGCCGGCGATTTGCTCTTGTATTTCTTGGGAATCCGGCCTTTTCGGATCAATTGGTTGACGGTTGGCAAGAAACCTGCTCCTTCACAAAAAATATAGGTTTATACTCACTCCGAACAGACAAATCTTTCGGAACGAATATCGGGAGTTTAGCAAACTCCCCGGTCCATGTCAAGAAAATATCGCTCGCAAAAGCGAAAAATCAGCTTTCGAGCGGGGCTTCCGCGACCGGTTTATCGGCCTCCGCCTCCCGGTCGTCCTTGAGCTCCACGTCGTGGTAGAATTTGTAGCCCGTGCCGGCCGGGATCAGGCGGCCCATGATGATGTTTTCCTTGAGGCTCCGGAGGTGGTCCACCTTGCCGTAGATCGCGGCTTCGGTCAGGATCCGGGTCGTCTCCTGGAAGGAGGCGGCCGAGATGAAGCTGTCCGTGCTCAGGGCGCTCTTGGTGATCCCGAGGAGGAGCGGCCGGGCCTTGGCCGGCTTTCCGCCCTTTTTGGTCGCCTTCAGGTTCTCCTCCTGGAAGACGAACTTGTCGACCTGCTCGTCCACGAGGAACTCGGTGTCGCCGACTTCCTCGACTTTGACCCAGCGGAGCATCTGGCGGATGATCGTCTCGATGTGCTTGTCGTTGATCGTGACGCCCTGGAGGCGGTAGACCTCCTGGATCTCGCGGAGCAGGTATTCGGCCAGCTCCTTCTCCCCCAGGACCTTGAGGATGTCGTGGGGGTTGACCGGACCGTCCATCAGGGGCGTGCCGGCCCGGACGCGCTCGCCCTCGCCGACGCTGATGTGGGCCCCCTTGGGGATCATGTATTCCTTCTCGACGCCACGGTCGCTGCGCACGGCGAGCTTCCGGTAGCCGCGGACCAGGCCCCCGAACTGGACCAGGCCGTCGATTTCCGAGATGACGGACGCGGTCTTGGGCCGGCGCGCCTCGAAGAGCTCCTCGGCGCGGGGCAGACCGCCCGTGATGTCCTTGGTCCGGGCGACTTCGCGGGGGATCTTGGCCAGGATCTGGCCGGCCTCGACCATGTCCCCTTCCTTGACCTCGAGGTTGGCCCCCGAGGGCAGGTAGTACTTCTTGAGGACGAGCGGCGCCTCCTTGCCCGACTTCCCGGCCGTGGCCTTCTTGTGCAGGTCAATAATCTCGATCCGGGGCTGGAGCTTCTCGTCCTTGGGTTCGATGATGACCGGGCTCATCAGGCCGGTGATGTCGTCCTGGACCTCTTCCATCGTCACCTTGGGGACGACGTCGTGGAAATGGACCTTCCCGACCTCCTCTGTGAGAATGAAAGTGTTGAACGGGTCCCATTCGGCGAAGACCTGACGGGCCTTCACCGCGTCGCCGTCCTTGAGGAGGATCTTGGCGCCGTAGGGGACCTGGTAGTGCTCGACCTCGCGGCCGCGGTGGTCTATGACGGCGATGTTGGCCGTCCGGTTGACGACGACGTGGGTCTTCTCCCGTCCGATGACGGTCTTGATGTTGTTGAACCGGATGAGGCCGTCGTTCTTGGCCTCGAGCTTGGACTGCTCCTTCTCGCTCATGGCGATGCCGCCGACGTGGAAGGTCCGCATCGTGAGCTGGGTGCCGGGCTCGCCGATGGACTGGGCGGCGACGATGCCCACCGCCTCGCCGAGCTCGACGAGGTAGCCGCTGGCCAAGTTCCGGCCATAGCAGAGCTGGCAGACGCCGCGCTTGGCCTCGCAGGTCAGGACCGAGCGGATCTTGACCTTCTCGATGCCGACGTTCTGGAGCTCCGTGGCGATCACGTCCGTGATCTCCTGGTTCATGTCGACAATGACCTTGTTCGTGTCGGGGCGGTGGATCTTTTCCAGGGAGAACCGGCCGACCACGCGGTCAATGAACGGCTCGATGATCTCGCCGTTCTCGACGATGGCCGAGACGTTGATGCCCTTGAGCGTCCCGCAGTCGCGCTCCTCGATGATGACCTCCTGGGCCACGTCGACGAGCTTGCGGGTCAAGTAGCCGGAGTTGGCCGTCTTCAGGGCGGTGTCGGCCAGCCCCTTGCGGGCGCCGTGGGTCGAGATGAAGTACTGGATGACGTTCAGGCCCTCCCGGAGATTGGCCACGATCGGCGTTTCCAGGATCTCGCCCGAGGGCTTGGACATCAGGCCGCGCATCCCGGCCAGCTGGCGGATCTGCTGCTTGTTGCCCCGCGAGCCCGATTCGGACATGACGAACAGGGGGTTGAGCTCGGGACTCTCGAGGCTGATCCGCTTCATCTCGGCGATCATGGCCGCGGAGACCTTGTCCGTGACCGAGCTCCAGATCTCGATGACCCGGTTGAACCGCTCGCGGGCGGACACGGTCCCGTCCGTGTAGAGCTTCTCGATCTCCTGGACTTCCTTGAAGGCCTTGTCGACGAGCTCGGCCTTTTCCCGGGGGATGACGAAGTCGTCGATGCCCAGGGAGAACCCGGCCTGCGTGGCCTGGAGGAAGCCCAGCTCCTTGAGCTTGTCGAGCGTCTCGACCGTCAGGCCGAGGCCGGACCGCAGATAGATGTAGCTGATCAGGCTCTCGACGCCCTTCTTCTTGAACGTGCCGTTGAGGAAGGGCATGCCCTTCGGCAGGGCGTTGTTGAAGACGATCCGGCCGGCCGTCGTTTCGATGAGCTCGCGCTTGACGGCGACGGTGGGGCAGCTCAGGACCGCCTGGTCGTCGTAGTAGGCGGCCAGGTTCATGAACGGGCCCTCGTAGCGCATCTTGATCAGGGCCTGGAGGTTGATCGCCTTGTTCTCGAAGGCGAGCAGGGCTTCCTCGGGAGACCCGAAGATGCGGCCCTCGCCCTTCCGGCCCTTCTTGGCCAGGGTGCAGTAGTAGCAGCCGAGGATCATGTCCTGGCTGGGGATGGTCAGCGGCCGGCCGTGGGCCGGCGAGAGGATGTTGTTCGTGGACAGCATCAGGGTCGAGGCCTCGATCTGGGCCTCGACGGACAGGGGGATGTGGACAGCCATCTGGTCGCCGTCGAAGTCGGCGTTGAACGCCGCGCAGACGAGCGGATGGATCTGGATGGCCTTGCCCTCGATGAGAATGGGATCGAAGGCCTGGATCCCCAGCCGGTGGAGCGTCGGGGCGCGGTTGAGGAGGATCGGGTGCTCGCGGACCACCTCTTCGAGGTAGTCCCAGACCTCGGGCCGCTCCTGCTCGTGCCACTCGCGGGCAACCTTGACGCTCGGGACGAGCCCTTCCTTCTCCAGCTTGTGGAAAATGAAGGGTTTGAACAGCTCGAGGGCCATCTTCTTCGGCAGGCCGCACTGGTTCAGCTTGAGCTCGGGGCCGACGACGATGACCGACCGGCCCGAGTAGTCGACGCGCTTGCCGAGGAGGTTCTGGCGGAAGCGGCCCTGCTTGCCGCGG
>JADGNV010000037.1 GCA_017883285.1 Candidatus Aminicenantota bacterium
CAAAACGGACGACAACTGTTTCCTCTCTTCCTCGCGCGCGACGATGATTTCTTGAGAGAGCATCTGCACCCTCTTCTCCGCCTGCTTGCGCTCGGTGATTTCCGTCCGTAGCCCCTCATTGACCCGCCTCAACTCCTCCGTCCGCTCCGCCACACGCTGTCCCAACTCATCGTGTGCCTTTTGCAACGCCTCCTCCGCCCGCTTGCGCTCGGTGATGTCGATGCCCATCTCCAGGATAAGGGGAGCGCCACCCTCGTCGGTGAAGGAGAAGTCGAAGATGTCGTAATTGCGGCCGTCGGGACCGGTCCACTTCCATTTGTGCGGCGCAGCGGTCTTGAGGACCGTGTAGGTTTCGCAAATCTCGCAAGGGGCGTCGCGGTGGAAGAGATACTCGTAGCAGCGCCGGCCCTCGGACTCCCCGAACCGCTGCCGGAAGAAGCGGTTGGCGAAGGGCACGTGGTAATCTGCCGACAGCAGCACCACGTAAACCGGCAGCATCTCCAAAACGTCATAGAGCCGCTGCCACTCACGCTTCACGGCCTCCTCGGTCGACTTGTGCTCGGCGATCTCCGCCTCGAGCGCACGGTTGGCTTGCTCCAGTTTCACCGTCCGCTCCTGGACGCGGATTTCCAGATGTTCATTCATCTCCCGCAGCGCCTCTTCCGCCTGCCTGCGCTCGGTGAGGTCCCGGATGATCATGCCCGTTCGTTCGTTTCCGCTTGAATCCTTGAAGATCTTCGTCGAGACATCGCGCTGGACCGAACGTTTCTTTTTCTCTTGGACTTTCCGTCCGGCGCTTTGTTGTTCTTTCGCAACCGTTTCTTTCTTTTTTTGAGGAAGCGATTTACGAGCGCCTTTTTTCGGTTTCTCCAGGTTCGGCTTGTTTGAGCGCATGAGAGGCCTGCTCCTTGGCCGTCATTTGATATCGGCCACGACGGCGTTCAGGACCTTTTTGCTCTCCTTCTCCTGTGCGAAAAAGACGACGCGGAGTTTTGCGCGGTCGATCTTGGCGTGCCGCTCGGGGAACTTGAAGCTCGGGAACCGGGTGCTGGTCTTCTCGAAATCCGTGAGGTAGGCGTCGGCCGCCTGCTCGGAGGCGGCCAGGTCGAACGATGCCGTCTTGGCGCCGGCCGGATCGAGGACGGCGAGGTCGCGGACGACGAGCTTGTGGAAGACGATGCCGTTCGACCCCTTGTATTTCTCCTCGCTCTGGACGAGGACGACGTTGTATTCGACCCCGGGCGCGGCCTTGTCGACGGTGCAGTCGACCTTGACGACGTCGCCGGTGCGGGTCGCATTGACCCCGAGGACGACGGCTGGCGCCGCGTTCAGGCGCGCGTCGACTTCGGCCTTGTAGTCCTTGAACTTGGCCTCGGCCATGCCCCGACTGCCGCCGCCGACAATCTTCTTTTCACCGTCGATAATCGCCGTCGGGGTGCTGTTGACGGCATAGTAATCCTGCCGCTTCTTGGTGGCGGGATTCATGATCGGGTCGGGGCGCGGAATGGGCAGGTGGTATTCGAGGACGGCCACGTATTTCACGGGATAAGCTTCGATCAGGCCGTCGAAGGCCAGGTCGGCCCCGACGCAGGGCGGGCATTCGGACCCGGTGAAGATCTCGGCCAAGACGGCCTTGCCCTTCCATGCGGCCCCGGGCTTGAACGGCTCGGGATGGAACGGCAGCTCCTTCATCTTGGCCTCGAGGGCGGCCTCGAAGCCGTCGGCTTTGCCGTTGAGCTTGGTGTAGAGGGCCTTGGCGTTGTCCGCTGCGTTCGGGTAATTTTCAATCGCGGCGCGCACGAACCCTTCGTAAGCCTCTTTGGTTTTGCCGAGTTTGGCGTTCGCCTGGGCCTCCACGAACGAATACTGCCCGTCGGCGGTCCCGCCAGCGGCCCGATAGCTTTCGAGGGAGGCCAGCGCCTTGGCGGCATCGCCGGCATACATCTGGGCCTGGGCGACGAAAATATCTACGCCGGATTGGAAATAGGTCTTAAAGGACTTCTGCTGATCCGGGGGAATGCCCTGCAGGGACTCGGCTTCCCCCAGGGCCTTGGTCACCGCCTCTTTATAGGCCAGGACGGCGGCCAGGACCTTGGCCTTGTCGAACGCCAGGGCCTTGGGGTGGCTGACGATCTGGTCGGCGGCCATGAACGGTCCCTGAACGCGGTCCGGCCCCTTGGCTTTGGCCAAGAAGTCCTTCTGCAGGTCGAGGATGGCGTCCAGCGTGTCGGCGAGATCGATCTTGGCGGCCAGGATCCAGCCGTCGATCGTGGCTATGTACTGGCTGTTCGGATAGGCGGCCTTGATCCGCTCGAGCTCCTTAAGCTTGGCGGCGAGGTCCTGGATGCGGGACGCAGCCACGACATCCTTGTACTCGGGGGGCTGCTGGGGCTGGGTCTGGGCGAAGGCCTGGGTGGCCAAGATGAGGCCTAGGACGGCCAAGACCGCGAGAATGGTTGGGAACTTCATGTGTTTCATGCGTTTATCTCCTTTGGAAACGCCCATTATATCGGGAAGCGGGAGGCTCGTCTATATACGTCATCCCGAACGCCATGAGGGTAAGGCTGTCATTCCGAACGAAGTGAGGAATCCCCTCTGGTGGGACTCGAAGAGCCTTCGGTCTGGCAGAGGAGATCCCTCGCAAAGCCTCGGGATGACGGGATTGAATTAAAAGGGGGGACGGCGCGGGCCGTCCCCCGGGGGGAAACGAAGCGGGGCGCGTCCGGACGCGCCCCGGTGAGAATTACTTGGCGATTTCGCCCGTCAGGGGGTCCGCCAAGCTGAGCTTGTGGACCCTGCCCAGCTTGTCGAGTGGGCCGGGCCACTTGTCGCCGCCCTTGTTGCAGGGGTCCCAGTCGCCGACGATCATGATCACGGCCTTCTCCGGATGGACGTACTTGTTCGCTACCTCCTGGACCTTGGCCTTGGTTACGGCCTTGATCTTGTCCCGGTAGGTCTTGTAGTAGTCCATCGGTTTGCCGGTCATCTCGAGGTTGGCGAAGCTGGACATGGTTCCCTGGGCCGACTCGAACGAGTTGGCGAAGCTCTCGAGGTAGTAGGCGATCGCGGTCTCGAGCTCCGCGTCCCCGACGGGGTCTCTGCGGATGCGAGTGAACTCGTCCTGGATGAGCGAGATTGCATAGCCGACCGTGGAAGATTTGGTCTGGACGTAGCCCGAGAACAGGCCCGGGAACCCCCAGCGGTAGCTGAAGCGGCTGCCCTGGTTGTAGGACAGGCCCTCGGTCGAGCGGACCTTGGAAGTGATTCGGGAGGAGAAGCTGCCGCCGCCGAGGATGTAGTTCATGACCTGGACGGCGTAGAAGTCGGCGTTCGTGTCCTCGAGGCCGAGGTGGCCGATGTTGATGTAGCCCTGGTTGATCGGCATCTGGATGAAATACACGCCGGGCTCAGGCGATCGGAACGTCTTCGGGATCGCGGGGAGGGCGAGGTCCTTGTTCTTCCAGGCGGCGACGAACTTGTCGATCTTGGCTTTGAGGTCGGCCTTGGCGAAGTCGCCGGCCGCGCTGAGGATAATGTTTTTGGGGAAGAAATACTTGGCGTGGACGTCTTTCAGATCGGCGGAGGTGATCGCGTCGTAGATCTTCTTCGTCGGCTGCCAGGTGAGCGGATGGTCGCCGTAGAGGACCTTCTCGTATTCCCGGCTGAGGACGCCGCTCGGCTGGTCGTTGGCCTGCCGGAGCTGCTGCAGCACGCGCGCCTTGGTCAGGTTTAGGGGGCCTTCCCGGAATTCCGGGTTCATCAGGACGTCGAAGAACAGGCCGAGGCCTTCGTCGAGGTCCTTGCTCAGGACCGAGAGCGACAGGGTCGCGGTCCGCTCGGCGACGTTGAAGCTGAGCGTTCCGCCCAGGAAATCGAGCCGCTCCTGGATCGCCGGCCCTTCCTTGGTCTTCGTCCCGCCCTGGATCATCGTCCCGCTCATGAGCGTGTCGAGACCCTGCTTGTCCTTCGGCAGGTAGAGGCCGCCGCAGTTGACGTGGGCCGAGATGTTGACCAGGGGGAGGCTGTGGTCTTCCTGGACGTAGCCCCGGAGGCCGTTGGCGAAGGTCGTCCGGAAGGCGGCCGGATCGGGCGGATTGTAGGTGAGGGGAGGGTATTTGATGTCCGACGGCTTTTGGACCTGGCCCAGGCCGAGCCCGGTCAGGAAAAACCCGAGGACGAGGGCGAGGATGATGGTCTTTTTCATGGGATGCTCCTTCCTTACCGCCCCGCGCTCCGCCGGTTGATGGCCGTCAGGCTGTTGTCCTTGACGAAGTATTTCGCCGTCACGCGCTTGATGTCGTCGTTCGTGACCTTCTTCAGATCGTCGAGGTCGGTCATGATCGAGCGCCAGCCCCGGTTGAGCTCGGCCCGGCCGACGCTCCCGGCGAGGCCCGCCGAGCTCGACAGGCCGCGGATGAACTGGGCCTCGAAGCGGTTCTTGGCCTTCTGGATCTCGTCGGGCGTCACGCCGTCTTTCTTGACCTTGTCGATCTCGACCCAGATTTCCTTCTCGAGGTCCTCGGGCTGGACGTTCTTGTCCGAGCGGGGCGTGGCGCCGAATTGGAAGGCGCCGACGTACCACTGGGCCCGGCCGGACGCCGAAACGCTCACGGCCAGCTGCTTTTCCTGGACCAGGATCTTGTTCAGGCGCCCGGTCCCGCTGCCGCCGCCCATGCCGCCGCCGCGCTGGCCGATCTCCTCCCCGTCGGGGCCGAGGCCGCCGCGCATGCCGCCCCCCCCGCCGCCGAGGATGCTGGCCAGGACCTGGAGGGGCGCCGCGTCGGGCTGCCCGGCCTGGGGCGTGTGGAACATCATCTGGAGGCTGGTGGGGGCGGAGCTTTCGCCGGAGAGCCGCTTCTCGCCGTATTGGGGGGGCTCATGCGTCCGCAGGGGTTCGATGTCGGGGCCCCGGGGGATGCGGCCGAAATATTTCTCGGCCAGGGCGGAAAGGGCCTGCGGGTCGAAGTCGCCGACATAGATGGCGACCGCGTTGTTGGGGACGTAGTTCTTGGTGTGGAACTCGATGAGGTCGGCCTTGGTGATCTTCTGGAGGTCGTCCATCCAGCCGATCGTGTCCCAATGATAGCCCGAGGCGGCGTAGAAGGCGGCGTTGACCTGCTCGCTGAAGAAGAAGCCCGGGCGGTTCTCGCTCAGGCGCCGCTCCTCCATGATGACGTCCTTCTCGGAGTAGAACTCGCGGAAGTAAGCGTTCATCAGCCGGTCGGACTCGATGAACATCTGGAGTTCGACCTTGTTCGAGGGCATGGTCACGTAGTAGCCGGTGTTCTCGCCGCCGGTCGAGGCGTTGACCCCCGTGCCGCCGTTCTTGGCGTACAGGTTGTCGAGCTCGTCCTTGACGATGAAGGCCTTCTCGGCCTTAACCAACTCGTCGAACTCCTTCTGCCAGGCGGCGATCTGGGCCTTGTCGCCGTCGGCCTTCCAGTATTTCTCCCGGTAGATCTTGTCCATCACGGCGTCGATCTTCTTGTCGACCTCGACGTCCTTGGCGAAGTCGGAGACGCCCACGATCTGGGTGCCCTTGAACATCATGTGCTCGTGAATGTGGGCGATCCCGGTGATTCCCGGCCGCTCGTTGATCGAGCCGACCTTGAAGTAGATGTGGCTCACGACACGCGGGACGCCCGGCCGGGGGATCATCAGGATCTTCATCCCGTTGGCCAGGACCTTCTCCTGGACGTCGAGCTTCAGGTCCGCGGCCGACGCGAGCGAGACGATCGCGGCGAGCGCGGTGATGAGGGTCAGGATGCGCTTCATGCGGGGGATACCTCCTCGGAAAATTCGGAACGGGACCCCGTTCCGCAAAACTCTTCCATCTCTTTAGACGTCGATAGGGAGCGATTCTTCCAGAGTAAGGAGGCGGGTTCAGCGGCTTCTTGGGATGGGGTAGAGGTCCCGGCCCGGCATCTGGATTGGCCTGAGGCCCTCATAGCGGAGGGGGGCCCCATCGCCAAGGCGATGGGGGGGGGAACCGACGGGACTGGTTCCCCTTGAGGGCCGGGGCCGATCCAGGTGACAGGCCGGACGGCTGCGGACGTTACCCGAACCGGCCGGTGATGTAGTCCTCGGTCCGTTTGTCGCGTGGGGCGGTGAAAATGTCCGTCGTCCGGCCGAATTCGAGGAGCTCGCCGAGGAGCATGAACCCCGTCTCCTCGGAGACGCGCGCCGCCTGCTGCATGTTGTGGGTGACGATGACGATCGTGAAGTCCGACTTGAGGCGCCGCATCAGCTCCTCGATCCTGAGCGTGGCCACCGGGTCGAGGGCCGAGCAGGGCTCGTCCATGAGCAGGACCTCGCTCTTCACCGCGACCAGGCGGGCGATGCACAGCCGCTGCTTCTGTTCGAGCGAAAGGCCGAGCGCGCTTTCGTTGAGACGGTCCTTGAGCTCGTCCCAGAGGTGGACGGCCCGCAGGCTCCGCTCGACGATCTCGTCGATCTCCGCGCCCCCGGCCATATGGTGGACCTTGGGGCCGAAGGCGACGTTCTTGTAGACGCTGAGGGGGAACGGGTTCGGGCGCTGGAAAACCATGCCGACCTTCTTCCGGAGCCGGGGCAGGTCGGCTTTCTTCATCCGGTAGATGTCCTCCCCGTCGATCCGGACCGATCCTTCGATCCGGACGTCCTCGATGCGGTCGTTCATCCGGTCGAGGCATCGAAGGAGCGTGGACTTGCCGCATCCCGACGACCCGATCAGGGCCGTGATCGCCTTCTCCCGGATCTCCAGGTTGACGTCGAGAAGGGCTTGGAAGTCCCCGTACCAGAGGTTCAGCTTCTCGACCGTGATCTTGGGGCTCATCCGAACCGTCCCACGATGTAGTCTTCCGTGCGCTTGTCCTCGGGCGAGGTGAAGATCTTGTCGGTCGGGCCGATCTCGATCATCTCGCCCATGAGGAAGAAAGCCGTCCGCGTCCCGACGCGCGCGGCCTGCTTGGTGTTGTTGGTCACGAGGACGATGGTGTAGTCCCTGCGGAGCTCGGCCATGGACTCCTCGACCTTGGCCGTGGAAATGGGGTCGAGGCCCGAACAGGGTTCGTCGTAGAGGATCACCTCGGGCCGGAGGGCCAGGGTCCGGGCGATGCACAGGCGCTGCTGCTGGCCCCCCGACAGCTTGAAGGCCGAGTTCCGGAGCCGGTCCTTGACCTCGTCCCAGAGGTAGGCGGACCGCAGGCTCTCCTCGACCAGCCGGTCGAGGAGCTTTTTGTCGCGGACGCCGGCCATCCGGGGCCCGTAGACGATGTTCTCGTAGATCGACATCGGAAGCGGCATGGGCAGGGCGAAGATCATCCCGACCCGTTTCCGCAGGTCCTCGACGGCGAGGTCGCGGCGGATGTCCTTTCCGTCCAGCCGGATCGAGCCCGTCACCCGGATGCGGGGCTCGAGGTCGTTCAGCCGGTTCAAGGAGCGGAGGAAGGACGTCTTGCCGGAATTGGACGGGCCGATGATGCTCAGGATCTCGTTGCGGTGAATGTCGAGCGTCAGGTCCCGGAGCGCGGGCTCCTTCCCATAGTGGACGGCGAGGTCCCGCACTTCGATTTTGGGGCTCGGCGCCGGACCGGTCATTTTCGCTTCCGGTATCTCGCCCGAAGGATCGTGGCCGAGACGTTCATGATTAGGACGAGGCCCACCAGGACCAGGGCCGTCCCGTAGCGGTAGTTCTCGGGGATGCCCGGGATCTGGGTCGAGATGATGTACAGATGATACGGCAGGGCCATGGCCTGGTCGGACAGGGAATGGGGCAGGTTCGGGAGATAAAAGGCGGCCACCGTGAA
>JADGNV010000038.1 GCA_017883285.1 Candidatus Aminicenantota bacterium
CGCCTTTCCAAAAGACGCCGCTCGTTCCGACCGTCATGGGATAGAGCTCGAAGGGCGAGGTGGGGGCGACGCGATGCTCGCGCATGTCCTGATAATAAAGGTCGACGACCTTCTCGAGCTCCTCGCGGGTCTCGAGATTGTGGTAGGCCTTGATGTCGGCCGTCGGCAGACCGAACGAGGACCGTACGGAGGATCGTTCCGGAAGCGTGAATCCCCAGACACGGAGTTCGACGGGCACGCGGCACGTCCAGCCCTCGGCGGTGAGCCCGACTTCGCCCTTGTAGATCCCTGGTCCCGCGTCCTTCGGGACCCGGACCGTGATCCAGAGGGGATAGTTTTCGCCCGCGGCCGCCGCAAATGGCCCGTCATAGGGCGGAAGCGGGTCAGGCCAGAATCCGGCTCGGCCGAGTCCGTCCGTGGGCGAGGTCACCTCGACGTAGCCGACATGGCGGACGGTTATCGCGTCAGGGCCGATCGTCCCTCCTTTTTCGTTCGTCAAGGACGAGGCGGTGACCCGGACACCGTCGAGCCGCGTCGCCGGTTTGAGAACGATCAGGAACGGCTCGTATTCGTTCCGTGCGGCCGCGATCTTGACCGTCGCGCCCGCCGCCGTCGGGACGGGGTCATCCCTCATGACTTTGTATGCACCCTCGGCCCACCACACGGCGCAGGGCGGGCCGCCCCGGACGAGATAACCGTATTCCTGGGGGCCGGCGGACACGCGGTCGGGGGAAAAGACGATCACGCTGAATGCCGCTGCGATCAGGACGACCTTGGCCAAGGCTCGATCCGGCTGAAGCATGAGAACCTCCGGCGGGGGGACTCTGTGTCCGACGCCCCGGCGCATTCGGGCCCATTCTATGTTTCCCGGTCCGGAGCGTCAATGCTAAACTGGATCATATGAAGCTTGCCATCCTTCCGCGGTCCCCGAGCGTCTCTACTGCGGAGCCGAGATGAGTCGAGAGGAAGAGGCCCGCTGGGCGGACCGCCTGATCGCCGGCGATCCCTCTGCCTTTCGCGAGCTCGTCGAGGCCTATGAGAGAAAGGTCTACGGGCTGGCTTTCGAGATGACGCGAAATCACGCCGATGCCGAGGACATCTCCCAGATCACGTTCATGAAGATCCACAAGGCGATCGGGACGCTCAAGCCGGGCCATGGGTTGAGCACATGGATCTACCAGATCACCCATAATGCGGCGCTCGACCACCTCAGGAAAAGATCGTTTTACCCCAGAGAGGCGACGACCTCGCCGGCTCATGCCCTGCCCTTCGACGAGCCCTCCGATCCCGCCCCGGGGCCCGAACGAGCGGTCGAGGCCGCTTATCTGCGCGGCCGGATCGACGCCGCCCTGGCGACTTTCTCGGAGCGGGAGCGCGCCGTCTTCATTCTTCGCCACTATCATGACCTCAAGGTCACAGAGATCGCCCAGACGCTCGGCGTCAGCCTGGGCTCGGTGAAGAGCTATCTTTTCCGCTCGATCCAGAAGCTCCAGAAGGAGCTCGATGACGCCGAGCCTTGCCTGGGCCATGGAGACCGGACATGAAAAGATGCCGATACTGGCGGAACAGGATCCCCGAGGCCATCTACGGGGAGTTGGACGCGAAAACCCGAGAAAAGATGGAGCGCCACTTCGCCGTCTGCAGCGGATGTGCCCGGCTTTACGAAGGAATGGCCGCGGCCGTCCGGAAGATGGAGGCCAGGCCGGCCCCCGATCGCGCCCCCGAGTTCTGGGAGGGCTATTGGGATCGACTCGAGTCGCGGATGGCCCTTGAAACGGACGTGTCCCGCCCGTTTGCGCTCCCGATGTGGGCCTACGGCACGGCCGGGGCCATCCTCCTTATCGCTGTCGGGATCTTCATTGGGCGGACCTTCTTCCGTCCGCCGGCCGAGCTTCCCGCCTTGGTCCGTACGACTCCGTCCGAAGCCGTTACGGCGCCTATGGCCAGCGGCGCCCCGCCGCTTGCCGTCCAGGCCTCCCGCTACCTCAAGCGCTCCCGGATGCTCCTTCTGGCCGTCGTCAACGCGAACCCGCAAGACGAGGACCCCTTCAGATTGAACCTGCCGCTTCAGAAGAGAACCTCCGAAGAGCTGCTGCGGGAGGCCGTCGTCCTGAAGGCAGGGCTCCGGAGCTCGGACCGCCGCCTCGAGAGACTGGTCTCCGATCTGGAGCTGATCCTGCTCCAGATCGCCAATCTCTCCACAGACTCGGACGTATCGGACATCGAGGTCATCAAAGCGGGTGTGGAGGACAGGGACATCTTTTTCAAGATCAATCTGAGCGAGGTCCACCGCCCCTCGGAAAAATCAGGTGCCGGACCGGCATCGGGGCCCTGGGGCGATGACCGCAGCTCGGGCAGAGTCAAGACAGCCGCGGAGGCTTGAGATCATACAACCCTCGAATCAAGGAGAACGAACATGAGAAAAACAGCCGGACGTGTTGGAACCAAGGCTCTGTTGACGGTCGGTTTGGCTGTCTTTTTGACCTTGGGCATGGCGACCATATTCTCATCGCCCTCACCGACTGAACCCCAGACGGAAGACGCTCGAAAGTTCCAGGCTGTATACAGCCTGATCATGGAAGAGCAATGGGAAGAGGCGGCCACGGCCCTCGACGGATTCCTCACCGCCTATCCCAAGAGCCCCTGGACCGATGATGCCCGCTTCTGGAAATGTTATGTCATGGGGGAAAACGACAGTCCCCGGACCACGGTGTTCAAGTGCTACCAGGACTTCATCGCCGCCTATCCCACGAGCGAATGGGCCGACGACGCGAGGAAACGGATGATCGAGATCGCCGAGGAACTGGCCGACCGGGGCAAGCCCGAATACATGGCCATCGTCAAGGCCATGGACAAGACGAGCGACGAGGAGGTCGCGATCGCCGCCCTGGAGGCCTTGCGCGACGTCGGCGACGACAATGCCCTCGACATTCTCCTTGATCTTTACAGCCAGAGCCAGGAAGGGAAGCTCCGCTCCCGCATCATCCACGTCCTGGGCGAGTTCGACAATCCCAAAGCCTTACAGAAGCTCATCGAGATCGCGAAGACCGACGGCTCGCCCGAGCTCCGCCGCCGGGCCCTGGAGGCCCTTGGTGAGACCGGCAAGGCCGAGGCGGTCCCGGTCCTCAAGGACGCCGCCCAGAATGCCGCGGAGATCTCCCTGCGGCGAACGGCGCTTAAGGCCCTGGCGGACTTCGAAGATCCGAGCCTCGCCGTCTTCTTCAGACAGATCGCCCTGTCGGGCACGAACCCCGAACTCGGTCGTCTGGCTGTGGACGGTTTGGGCGATATGCGCCAACCGGGCCGTAACGAGGCCCTCCTCCAGGTCCTCAGAGAGGCCAAGAACGCGGAGATCAGGCGCCGGGCCCTCCACTCCCTGGCGGACAAGGAAGAGCCGGCGGCCGGCTTAAGCGGCCAACTCCTGCGAGAGCTGGCCCTCAAAGACCCCGATCCGGAGATCCGCAGCACGGCGACGATGATGATCGCCGAAAACCGCACGCCCGAGAGCCTGGCCCAGCTCAAGGAGATCCTGTCGGCGGCCAAGGAGGCCGAGGTCCAAGAGGAGGTCCTACAGGCGATTGCCAGAGTCGGAGGGGCTGAAGCTGAAGCCGCGCTGGCCGCGGTGGCCGTGGCTGGTGCGAACGCCGAGCTGGCCCGGGACGCCACCCAGGCTCTGGCCGAGATC
>JADGNV010000039.1 GCA_017883285.1 Candidatus Aminicenantota bacterium
ATTCCACCGAATGTGGAAGGAGGAACAATGAGGAGAAAGAGCCTGATCATTCTGGGGCTGGTCGCCGCCCTGGTCACCCTGCAGAGTTGCAGTTCCAAGCCCGAACAGAGCCTGTTGACGAGCTATTTCCACGCCGTCAGCCTGAACGACGTTTCGACCATGTCCACCATGGCCGTCGATCCGCTCAAGATCGACGCCGAGAGCTGGTCCATCACCAAGGTCAGCGAGGAAAAGATCGAGCCCGCCGCCCTGGCCGAGATGGGCAAGAAGGAAGCCGACCTGAAGAAGCAGTACGAGGCGAGCTCGGGCCCGGCCCTTGACGCCAAGGACACGCTGGATTCGGCCAAGGACGAGTTTAACTCCGCCCGGACCGCCCCCGCCAAGGCGGCCGCCAAGGCGAAGGTGGACGACGCCCAGAAGAAGTTCGACGGGGCCTATCAGAACAACCGGGACCTCCTGAACCAGTACAACGAAGCCAAGGCCGCCGCGGCCAAGGAAGAGGAGATCACCTCCTTTTCCCTCGGGGCTGGCCAGTTGCCCAACATCCGCGACCTGAAGGGGAATGTCCATTCGAAGGATCTTGAGATCCAGGTGAAGGGCAAGGACGGCGCGGCCAAGAACTACAAGATCGCGATCAAGATGTACGACCTCAAGGACGAGGCGGCGAACATCGCCCGCCGCGGCCGGTGGGTCATCACGAAATTCGAACAGCCGTAAGGCGCGGCGCCGGCCGTTACGATCCGGCCGTTACGGTTTCGTTTCATGCGGGGCCAGAATTCGCTCTTTCGCCTTCCGGACCGCGGTCCGGAGCGGAGCGCGGAGTCTGGCCCCGCTTCTTTTTGTCTTGACGGGAACCCCGTTATCCGCTATAAATAAGTGCCTTTCTCTGGGCTGTTAGCTCACCAACCCCTATTTACGCGGAGTAACTACGGAGGACATCTCCACCGCCGACGACCCGGATCTCTAACCCGCCCGCTTTCCGGACGTGAGAGTCCACAATTCCCGGACCCACGACGAAATTCCGTCCCTTGGGATAGAGGTTCCGGAAAGCGACCAGAGAGCGAGGGTTGAAGTGGCCGGGATTGATCTTGCATTCGATCGCGTCGACCGTCTCGCCGCGGCGCACGACGAAATCGACCTCCGCGCCGGACTTGTCCCGCCAATAGAAAACATTATCGGGGCCGACGGCTTCGCGAAGGATGTCGAGGATGAGATGTTCCCAGAGAAGTCCCCGGTCCTCTTCTCGGATGTCTTTCCAGCCGCGGACAAAGGAAACGAATCCCGTGTCGAATCCGTAGATTTTGGGGCGTCGGACAAGCTCCCGCCGTCCGCCGCCATGATAGGGCGGCACGGCGATCACAGCGCAGGCCGCGCTCATCGCTTCCAAATAAGCTTTCACGGTCGGCCGGCTGAGGTCGCATTCGCGGGAGAGAGCCGAATAGTCCGCGAGGCCACCGCTCTGGCGCATCATGAGTCTCAAGAGGGCCAGGAAGCCGGTGCGCTGACGGACGGCGAAAAGCTCCTGGATATCGCGGGCATAAAAGCTGTCCATCCACTCCGCATAAAGCGACTCGTCTTTGGCGGAACTCAGCAGAAATTCCGGGAGGCCGCCGTGGAGGAGGCGCCGATCAAGGTCGGGGATCCCGAATTCCTCCCGGCATTCTGTCCACAGCACGGGAGGAAGGCGCAATATCGTCTTCCGACCGGTCAGGGCATCCCTGAACTTCTTCGTCGCGGCCAGCGTCGACGAACCGGTGGCCAGAATCCGGATCTTGGGAAACGCGTCGGCGGCAATCTTCAATATCCGGCTGGGATCGGCGAGACGGTGGATTTCGTCAAGGATGATGACGGACTCCGGAGCCGACCGGAAAACATATTCGGGGTCGGCGAAGCGGTCGGTCACGGAAGGCAGATCGCAATTCAGATACAGTGTTTCGGGCAACATCCTGGCCAGGGTCGTTTTTCCCACCCGGCGGACTCCGGCCAGCCAGACGATCGGCCGTTTTTTCCAGGCGACCTCGATTCGCTTCAGCCAGAAGGGGCGTTTGATCATGATTTTATATTTATCATATAGACGCCCAAGTGTCAAATATGATTTTATATTCCCGGCACAGCCCTATCCGTGCAGCCGTTTGACAATCTCCAGCTTATGGGGAATGCGGGCTCTTGAAGAACGGCTTGGGAAATGATAACATGCATTCTGTGGATAAGGTGGCCATACGTTACATTTTTAAGCAAAATGGCCAATCGGATAAATGTAACGTGTTGATATTGGACGAGATTAAGACGGTCTCATATGGGCCGTTAGCTCAGTGGTAGAGCACCGGCCTTTTAAGCCGGGTGTCGCTGGTTCGAGCCCAGCACGGCTCATTTTTTGCGCCCCTGTCGTCTAGAGGCCCAGGACACCGCCCTTTCAAGGCAGCAACACGGGTTCGAATCCCGTCGGGGGCGCTCTTTTTATCCTCCCCTAAGATTCCCCTCGGCCCTCGTCCCCGGGGGTGTGGTCCGGAGCCGCGTCCGGCCCCCCGTCGTCCCCTTGATCCCGAGCCTCTTCGATTTCGGGGGCTTGGGCCCGGTGTGTGCACTCGTCCCCCCGCGTAAGCCGGGACTCGTCCCCCAGCGTCAGCCGGGACCGGGCACGCTTCCGCTTCCACATCCGGAACATGACGAAGGCCGGGAACTGATAGACGATCAGAATGAGCGGCGAGAGGATGAACCAATAGACGGTCATGTCCCGGGCGAAGAGGACGATGAACCCGGCCACGCCCGCCAAGGAGAGGAGCGCCGCGAGGGCCAGCCGGACGAACGACTCCGTTTTGTTCATGGTTCCTGCCGCTAATCAATCTGGTGGGCGGTGCAGGATTTGAACCTGCGGCCACCGGCGTGTAAAACCGATGCTCTACCGCTGAGCTAACCGCCCGGTCCGACGGAATTATATCAGGAACGCGAGGGAATATCCCGACAGATCTTGTCGTTGCGAGGAGTATCGCTCTTGCGATGCGACGAAGCAATCCCCCGCGGCCGGAGGGGATTGCTTCGCTCCCAAGGGTCGCTCGCAACGACAGCATCAATCCGTTTGACATAACCTTAGCCCTATGTTAATGTTATGAGCCTATTTTTTATCTCCAACTGAAGAGAAGGTCAAAAACATGTTTGCTGTGATCAAAACTGGCGGAAAGCAGTATGTGGTCAAAGAAGGCGACGTCCTCAGCATCGAGAAGCTGAACGTCGAGCCCGGACAGAAAATCCTCTTCGCCGAGGTTCTGCTCGTCGAGACCGGCGAAAAGACGCTCATCGGAATGCCCTTCGTGGCCCAGGCCGCGGTCGTGGCCGAGGTGCTCAAGAACTTCAAGGACGAGAAGGTCCTCGTCTTCAAGAAGAAACGCCGGAAACAGTACCGGCGCACCCGCGGGCACCGGCAGCAACTGACCGAGATCAAGATCGCCAAGATCCACCCCGATACGGCGGCCGTCCCCGCGGACGAGCTCAAGTTTGAAACCGTGAAGCCGACGGCCGTCCCGGCCGTCGAGGCCGCTCCGGCCCCCGCCAAGAAGGCGCCCAAGCCGCCGAAACCGAAGGTTGAGGTCGAGCAGAAGGCGGTGAAACCGAAGAAGGCCAAAAAGCCGAAAGCCAAAGCGGCGGCCAAACCCGCGCCCGCCGAGAAATCCAAGGCCCGGGCGAAGAAAGCCACGAAGTAAAGGAGACCCGCGATGGCCCACAAGAAAACAAGCGGCGGCGCGCGCAACGGACGCGACAGCCAACCGAAACGGCTGGGCGTCAAGGAATACGGCGGAGAGCTGGTGAAGGGCGGCTCCATCCTGGTCCGGCAGCGGGGGACCCCGTTCAAGCCCGGCCCGAACGTCGGGCGCGGCAAGGACGACACGCTGTTCGCCAAGATCGCCGGCACGGTCAAGTTCGTGAAGAAAGGCGCCAGGGGGACCATCGTCTCCATCCTTCCGGCCTAACGGAGGGTCTGAACCATCGCCCCGATTTCAATTCGCCGGGATTTCTTCTCGTTCCCTTTTCTTTTGATCGTCCTCCCCGGCCTGCGTTTACACTACCATGTTC
>JADGNV010000040.1 GCA_017883285.1 Candidatus Aminicenantota bacterium
ATGATAACATTAAAAGGCGTTAGTGTCTAAAAAAGAGGGTTTCTTTTTTTTAAAGGAGGGATTTATGGGTAAAAAAGCTTTTTTCATGACAGTTGTTCTCCTGATTGCCGGCCTGGCGTTTGCGCAGACCCAAACCGGCAACATCGTCGGCCGTGTTCTTACGCCGGAGGGCGAAGGACTGCCGGGAGTCTCTGTAACTCTCACCTCTCCGGCCATGATCATTCGATCGCTGAGCGCCATCACAGGCGCGAGAGGGGCTTTCCGGTTCATGGCCCTGGCGCCCGGCGATTACCAGATCACATTCGAACTTTCGGGGATGAAAACGGTGATCCGCAAGGAAGTGAAGGTTGAGGTCGCCGGGACGGCGACGCTCGACATCACGATGGAGATAAAAGGCCTCGAAGAGAACGTCACGGTTATCGGACAGAGCCCGACGATCGACAAGCAGCGGACGGCCCGTCCCGCCAACCTGGACAAGATGTTTCTCCAATCACTCCCTGCTCCGCGCAACCTGGGAACCTTTGTCAACATGGCCCCGGGCATCACAAACGATTCCGCCTATGGCGGCTCGACCATGGACAATTCCTACCTTCTGGACGGCGTGAACCTGGTTGACGCTGCCACCGGTACGGCGAGTGTCGGTTTTGGCCTTGATATTATGGAAGAAATTGGGATCCAGGCAGGCGGCTTATCTGCCGAGTACGGCAGTGTCCGCGGAGCCATGATCAACGTTGTGACCAAATCGGGCGGCAATAAATTCAGCGGCAGCGGCTCCTTCTACTTCAACCAGGAGAAGTTGAAATCTGATAATACGAAAGGCACGCCGCTGGCGGGATCCAAGAGCGGAAATAAGGTGGAAATCGAGCCGGTTTTCACCCTGGGCGGACCGATCATCAAGGACAAACTGTGGTTCTTTTTGAACGCCAGTTTCGATCAGACAGAAGCTTTTGTGGCCGGCTATCCTGCCGGCGTTACCCCGGGCAACGAGAAACCCTTCAAAACCATGTTGCCGTACCCCTATCTCAAACTGAGCTTCCAGCCGGGACCTAATGACAAATTTATGCTTTCCTACAACTACTCCGACCGTATCACGGACGATAGGGGTGCCTCCAAGTTTAGTGCGGAGAGCGTCACGATCCTGCAGACAAGCCCGTCCCATGTTTTTAATGCCCAGTGGACCAAATTTTTTGGAAGCAACTTCTTCGCCAACGCGAGATACGGCATGGTCCTTTACCAATTGCTCCTCAATGCCAAAGGCAATCAGGCCCAGGTTGTTGATAATAATACGGGGATTTCCACCGGCAACGCCTGGCGGAACCAGGATCTTTACACCCGCAATCGGTTCCAGTTCAATGCCGATGCCACCGCGTTTATCGACAACCTTGCCGGCACCCATGAGCTCAAATTCGGGGGTGAGATCCAATATGCCCATACAACCTGGGATATTCACGGTGTCGCCGATCCGGTCACTGGCGGCGCTTACATTGACATGTATGGGTCCACCTACTATGACACCCTTATCCTGAAAAACGGTGGTTTTAACCGCGTAGACAACGTCATTGATTATGCAGGCTTTGTTCAGGACAATTGGGCGATCACCCGGAATCTCAACCTCAGCCTCGGACTTCGCCTCGAATACAACAGTGTCGTTTATCCTGCTCAGAACCAGAATGAGGGCGACCTTGTATTCCTGGGCAAGACCTACAACCGCAGCATTCCGGAAAGCATCACGATGTACAAATGGCTGGACCTGGCGCCCAGAGTGGGGCTCATCTATGACCTGTTTTCCGACGGCAAGACGCTCTTCAAGGCCAGCTATTCACGTTACGTTATTCCCAACCAGACCGGCTTTGTCAACCTGGCCCATCCCAACGGCTGGTTCGGCTATTACCAGTATTTGAATCCAGACGGTTCGGTCCTGTACAATGCCGACGGTACGCCCAAAGTTTCTCTATGGGGAATGCCCGGAGGATTTAAAAACGGCGGCGCCCAGATAGGCTACAAGGATTATAAACTGAAAGCAGGCCACACCGATGAGCTGACCATCGGCATTGAAAGAGAATTGTTTACAGACTTCTCCCTCGGCGCCCGGTATATCAGGAAATGGGACCGCGATCAGCCAAACCAGGTGGATGCCAACCAACTCGATATGGACAAACTGATGTCAACGGGCGAAATCGATTATAGCAAGAACTGGACATCGAAAACGGTCGTCGATCCCTACAACGGCCAGACCCTGACCTACTACGAAAAGATCAATCTGACGACCACCCAGATTTACATCGTCAATCCTCCAGGGGCCGACAGGAACTATAGCGGATTTGAGTTCACTCTGAACAAACGGTTTTCCAAGGGGTGGGCGCTGAACGTTTCCTATGTCTATGCCAAATCTACCGGTTTGATCACAACGGGGCGAGCTGACGAATCCCTAGGCGGCGCCGCTGGAGGTTTCTACCAGAGTCCCAATGCCCATACCAATGCGAACGGCACACTGCCTCTGGAAAGGCGGCACCAGATCAAGGTGGAAGGTCTTATGAAGGGGCCATTTGGAATCAACCTCAGCGGGTATTTCAGATACTTCTCCGGCCTGCCCGTCACCCGGACTGCCTCCAACAACTATCTGGGTCTCGCCTTGAAGCAAAATGTTACAATCTATGCCGAAACGAGAGGTTCCACGTACTTGCCGCCCGTCGTGCAGCTTGACCTGAGGCTGGAAAAGACCGTCAAGATCAGTTCCCTCAACATCGGCTTCTTTGTGGATTGCTTCAATGTCTTCAACCGCGGAGTGGCCACGGGGATGTGGATGAATTCCAGCAATGTAGGAACTTACAAATACATGCAGATGACCGCCATTAACGATCCGCGCATTTACCAGCTCGGAGCCAAGATCACGTACTAATTCGCTCAAGGTAGCGCAAAGGGAGACACTCGGTGTCTCCCTTTGCTTTCTTTTTTTGAAAAGGCGGGAGATTCTTTTCCCGAGAAATCGCCCTATTTGATCTTGGATATTTTTTTGATGATGTCCTTGGCCAGGGCCACATCGGGATCGTCGGGGGGGCTGATTTCGACGAGTTTGTTGAAGGCCTCGACGGCCTTCAAGTTGTTCCCCTTGTTCAGCCAGGCAAACCCCAGCTTTAAATAGGATTTGGGCCAGTCCGGCTTGATCCGGATCGCCATCTCGTAGTACCGGATGGCCTCATCGGCGTTGCCGGCCTGCATCATGATTTCGGCGACATTGTACGCCAGGGCATGGTCGGCGGGATCGATATCGATGGATTTTTTGAAGTATTGTTCGGCCTCTTTGAATTTATTCTGCCTCATATAGGCGTCCCCGATGCCGGCGTAGAGCTGGGCTATAAGCTTGTTGTCCTTTTTATCGGCCGCCTCGGCATTCAAGCCCTCAAGAACTTTCTGGTACTCGGCAATGGCCTTGTCATATTCCTGAAGCTCGATCAGGCAATTGGCCACATTGAGCCTGACCTTGTACAGAATCGGATATTTGTCGAGGAATCCCTGATAGAGGGCCAAAGCCTCGACGAATTTCTTTTGCTCATAAAGCGCATTCCCCTGAAGCAGCAATTCTTTTGAGCTGTCCGAGATGCCCTCCGCCGCCGGCGCATTTCCGGCTGCTTTCTGCAGGACGATTTTTTTTTCCGGATTTTTCGTGACGCCGGAGACCTCCAATTGGATGAAGGATGAGGTAAAACCTTCCTTCGCCGCCGTCACGGTGACGACCCCTTTGCCCAAACCGATGAATCCCCACTGCCCTTTGCTGTTGGAAACGGCCGTCAATTTATTGGATAACTGCGAGTATTGAAGCATGAGGGAAGCCCCCTCGATGGGATTTCCGGCCTCATCCACCACGGTTCCCGTCAGGCGGCCTGCCCCCCTCCCTTCCTGGGAGTAAAGCTTAGGCCCTGAAAAAGCCAATATCAGCAGTGACACATGAATGATGGCCAAGGCAGCTTTGTGCTTTTTCATCATCCTCTCTCCTTGCCGATTCATTTTTTTTCTTTCAAAGCGTCCGTCTTCTTCTTGATCTCCGGCTGGTTCGGATCGAGCTGGAGGGATTTTTCCCAAGCGGCCAGGGCTTCTTTCGACTTTCCCAGTTGGAAGTGGCATTCGCCGATGGCGTTGAGCAGAACCGCGTTGACGCCGAAATGGGAAACGGCTCGGTCGAACACGTCCATAGCGCCGGAGAAATCGCCCCGCATCTGGCGGGCCTGCCCAGCCAGAACGAAGATCTCATACTTGGGCGCTTGGGCTGGATTTAAGAAGGAGGAAAGCACCGAAATGGCCTTGTCGTAGTCTTTCAGAGCCACATAAGTTTGGCCTAGGGCCAGGGCCGTGTCGGCCGAGGACGGATCCCCTTGAAAGGCTTTTTCTAGATGGACCCTGGCCTCTTCCGGACGCCCGGCGTTATAGAGCTGCTCGCCGATGATGCGGCCGTACAAGGGATCCAGGAGGTCGGGCATGACCTTGGAATAGAACCACGGGCGGGGCACGGCGGCCTGAAAGGTGACGTCAAACTCCTCCGTCGCGGCGAGGAGCTCCTTTCCCTCCGCCATCAAGGAGACCTTCAAGCCGTAATGCGCGGGGACAAAGTCGGTCAGCGGAAATTCCTCGAAGACGAAGGGCAGCTCGCCGTACTCGCCGATGGACCTTTCTTTCTCTCCGGCCGGCTGGCCGTTCTTTTGAAAAGCGAACCGGATCCGGCCCGACGGCCGCCGCTGAGGCGTGAAGTCGAAGACCTGGAGGGCCACGGTCAGCGTGTCCTTCCGGACAAAAATGCGGGACGGCTGGGCATACACCAGCCGGGGACCGAACTGAAAGGGCCTGAGCGTCTTTTTGGTCCGGTCCGTGGGCGCCGTTTTATATCCAAGGAGAGGCGAAGTCATCTGTAGGGCCGGGGTGTCTCCCGGAATGACGACCGTCTGCTCAAGCGAGGTGAATTCCTTGGAGACCTCGTTCTTGACGAGGATCGAGAGCTTATAGGTGCCCGGGATCAAGGGGAACAGGTCAAGAAGGTCGAACGGCTGGACATTGACGGCTTTCATCTGGGACTCATCCAGGTTCACGGTCATCGTCTTTTCGAACTGGTAGATCCTTTGGCCGGCGAGCGTCGAGGCCGTGCCGTTGATCTTCAAGGTCGTGTAGTACTTGTCCTCGTGGGCGTTCACCGACAGCCGTTTCGGTTCGACGGCGTAGTGGACGAAGGTCAAACCGGCCGGGTCTTTGACGATCTTGACCTGGGAATCGCTGTCGAGATAGTTGGCCGAGTATTCCACCTCCACGGCGTCCTTGTATTCGAGGAACTTCTGGGCGTATCGTTCTTCGACCTGGGTCCGGGGCACGTCCTCGATCTTTTGGATCAACATGTCCGAAGCCAGGGTTGGACGGCCCATGGCCGACGCGCTCTCCCCCGGGAACAAGGACAAGGAGACATCGGCCAAGGCCGGCTCGATTTCACGGAGAGTCTGATAGGCCGTGATGTAATCCAGTGGATCGCCGGAGTAGCTGGGTATGAGCGCCTGGGGCCCGTCCCTGGCCGGGCTGTACAGCTTATAATCCCCCAGTCCTCCTTTCTGGTAGAAGACCAGGTTGAAACCGGTTGGAAGGCCGAGAGCTTCCTTGTTCTGATAGAACCAGACCTCCGTGGGATAGATCGTCGTCTTGCTCTCGAACTTCTGGACGTCGGTCGACTCGCCGAGGATGATGTAAATCCGGCCCCGGTCCGTCCTCCAGCCCGGCTGGCCCGCGGAGCGGCCGTAATAGTGGTTGACGTAATTGATCCGCCGGTAATGCTCGTTCTTGGCCTCGTTCAAGGGCGAGTCGGGGGTCGGATTACGGTGTTTCCAGAACGCCTCGGTGAACAGGTCCCGCTCACGGTCGGATTGGAGCTTCAGGAAGACGTCCCGCTCGAGCGGAGTGATGATATAGACGACCTCCTCGTCCAGCCATTTTTGATAGGATCCGGGCAGCTTGGGTTTTTGAGCGTCGCCCGCCCCCGCCAGCAGAAGACAAGCGGCGACAAGGATCAGGAGGGGATAGGAGTTTCCTTTTTCCGCGACGCGGCGAATTCCCGCTCCGGACGATGAATCTATCCTCCTCACCATGTCGGTACTATATCGCCGGCCGGGCGACACTGTCAATAACCGCGAAAATCGCTCCCGAAGATCCAATCGGGACAAGAAATCCTCTCAAACCGGCTAAAAGACGAACGTTATCGATCCTGCGGTAAGGGAAAATGGTATGCTTAAGCTGTCTCAACCCACACTCAATGGAAGAGAACCTATTTTTTTACCTCGGAGCCCCAGAGGCGGGACGTCGGGAGGGAGGATGACCATGAAGTTGAAAGCGGCGATATTGGCGGTTCTGGTCGCGGCCGGCGGCCTGCCCGCGCAGACCGGGCCGGCGGCGGCCGGGACGGCGCAGGCAACAGTAGCGGTACAGGCGGCGCGCCCCATCAAGGACGACGTCGGGTTCTGCTGGAACGCGGCGAGCATGAGAATCCTGGTCGATTATCTGGCGTCGCAGGAAAAGGAGAATTTTCCGACCGAGGGGCTCGCGGCTGCCGTTTCGCCCCACGACGATTATCTGTACGCCGGGCGGCTGTATTATCCGCTGTTCAAAGCCCTGCGGGCCAAAGAGGTCGTGATCTTCGGCGTCACGCACGGCGCCGTCCGCAAGGAGATCAAGGACCCGCAGAGCGTGCTGATCCTGGACGAATATGCGTCCTGGCCCGGCGTCCTGAAGCCCATCGGCATTTCGCCGCTGCGGGAATACATCAAGGCGCGTCTCGACAAGAGCGCCTTCATCGTCAGCAACCGCGCCCACGAGCTCGAGCATTCCATCGAGGCGCTCCTTCCGTTCCTCCAGTATTTCAATCCCGAGGTCAAGATCACGCCCATCATGGTCGCCCCGATGCCGTTCGAAAAGATGGAGGAGATTTCGGGGAAGCTGGCCGAGGTCATCGCCGCTTATATGAAGGAGAAGGGGCTGAAGGCCGGGCGGGATGTTTTCTTTCTGGTTTCCTCCGACGGCAACCACTACGGCAAGGACTTCAACAATTCCCCGTTCGGCGAAGGGGAGAAGGCCTGGGAGACGGCCCTGGCCCTCGACCGGCGGCTGATCGGCTCGTATCTCGAGGGCGGCCTCGCGGCGCCGAAAATCCAGGGCTTAACAAAAGAGCTTTGGGGAGCGACGTATGCCGACTACCGCAACACCTACTGGTGCGGCAAGTATTCGGTCCCCTTTGGGCTGCTCGCGGCCGAGAAGATCGTGCGGCGGGTCGAGGGCAAGGGACTGACCGGCCGGCTCATCCGGTATTCCGATACGTACAGCGAGGGTGTCCTCCCTCTCAAGAAGACCGGCATGGGGACGACCGCGCCGTTTTCGTTGCGGCACTGGGTGAGCTTTTTCTCAATCGGCTATTATTTGAATTAATTTTTCCGTCGATAAAATCCGGACCGGCCCCAGAAGTCCGCTCACCGGCTCGCCGCGCGAAAACGCATCGGCCCATCGGACTTGGGCGGTGTTCGTGACTTCGATTTCGAGGACGTTGTTTCCGGCCTGCACCAGTCCCGAGATTTCCCACAAATAAGGTGGTGCGATCCGGACGCCGGCGCTCTTGCCGTTGATCTTCAACTCGGCGATTTCTCCCACCACCCCCGCATCGACCGCGAAGCCCGCTCCGGCCTGCGCGCTCTCGATCCTCAGTGCGGCTCGATATCGCATCGTTCCGGCGAACCGCTCCCCGCCCGGCCAGCGCCGCCAGTCGGCCAGCTCTTTTTTGATGGTAGCCGGCTTCGCCTCCCGGCCCTCATCATCGAGCTCGACGACCTCCCAGCTCGGCCGGAATTCCCGCGCGTTACGGTAGACGGGGAGCGGTTCGGTAGGCGGGACCTTGTCCGCGAGGAACAGGGCCCAGAGCCCATAGGGAGGGATGTCGATCGTGATTTCCAATCCCTCCGCGGTCCGGCGCGAAGGAACCGCCCGATACGCGTCCGCGGCGGCATCGTAGCGGACGGCGGCCTCGGCAGTGCTCCGCACCACGAGCCGCCCCGCCGCGTTCGCGTCCAGCGAGCGGTTGTGCAGGAGAATCCATTCCCCGCCGGCCGCTTTCCGGCGTGAGGCCATCAGATGCGGGGCCCGGGGCTCCAGGCTCATCACGCCCGCGCCCGCCGCGACGAGCATCGGCCCGACCTCGGGCAACGCCCGGAGCGCCGCTCCCGGCGCGCGCTTCAGCCGCTCCACGGACTTCCGGACGTTTTCGTCTCCGCGGCCGTCCACCGACCCTTCGGGATAGCGGTCGACGACGACCACCCGGCCGCCCCGTTCGGCGAAATCGGCGAGCCGCGCGACGACACCTGATGGTGCGTAGCGGACCGACGGCAGGACGACCGTCGCGAATTCCTGTCCGTTGAAAATCCAGCGTCCGTTTCTCAGCGTTCCGCCCTTCTCCCAGGTTTCGTAAGGCAGGACGACGGTTGTCAACTGCCTGTTTTCGAGCGCCCGGACGACGGGCGCCGCCGTCTCCGCCGGCCCCACCCAGCCCGACTCGGCCGTGTAAAGAACAGCCGCGTCGAACGCCGGCGTACTGTCCAGCAGCACGCCCTGCAACCGCTTGGCGTAGTCGGCCCAGGCCGCGTAATAACGCCACTGCGGGTTGCCGCTCGTCCGGTTGAAATGGGGCGGGCAGTCCGGGTCGTGGTATTTCATGGTCACGGCGTGGGGCGAGATGAAATCGATGCCGTTCACGAAGTGCCAGTCGCCGATCCATTTCGCCATCCGGAGGCCTTCGCCCCAGCCGTTGGCCCCGAAGGCTTCGGAAAAGATCTCGGTCCTGCTCTTGATCAACGCCGCGCCCCGGGCCATGGCCGGGAGGCCGAACTGGAAAAATTCCTGATCCCAGGGCTCCGGAGAGTTGGCGACCCAGGCGTTCGTCCCGGAGTCGAGGCCGGGCGTCACCTGGTAGCCGACGATGTCGATGCCCGGGACGTCGAAGTACCGCATCGCCCGGAACCAGTGCCCCGGGCCGTAGCCGAGCTGGCGGTCGGCGCCGTTGTCCTCGACGAGGTGGCCGATGAGCCGGACGCCGTGGCGGCGGCACCATTCCTGCTGGGGCTTGAAGAACGTTTCGGCGAAACAGTCCGCGTAGGCGTCCATGAGGTCGTAGCGCGCCGTCCGTCCGCGCATGCCGAGATCATACCAGAGCGAAGCCAGCAGAGGCCTGGGATCGTAGCCTTTGCGGCGTTGGAAGTATCCGGCGAACGCCGGCGACCAGGGCATGGGCTTCCCGGGCGTTCCGGGCAGACTGTCGTAGGACGTGACGTTGCGGAAGCCGGTCTCGTCGCTGAAAAAACCCTTGATCGTTTTGCCGAAATCGGGGCCAAAATGGGCGTAGGTCGCCTCGTGCGTCAGGCGGATGAACGCCTCCACTGCTTTCGGGTTGAGGACGTCGATCATTGTGTCCATCCGCCAGCCGGCCTTCGGCGTCTCGGGGGCGGAGACGGCCCAAGTCAGGCGCCACTGGCCCTTCGGGACGGCCCACCGCACGCTCCGGAGATCCTTGTCGACGGCCGACGCCGCTAGGTCCACGGCCTGCGCATCGGGCCGGGCGGGGACGGGGAAGGAGGCCACGGAGACGATTGTCTCGCTCTTGTCGAGGCCGCCGGGGATGTCCCAGATCCGGACCTCGGTCGGCCCCTCGAGCGTGAGCGTCTTCTCGTTCAGGACATGGTGGGTGAAGGCGGGGTCGAGCTCGACGACCTTTCCACCGGCGACGCCGCTCGGATACATCCACTCGTCGAAGATCCAAACCTCGAGCCCCAGCCGGCGCGCCTCCGCGACGGCGACGCCCAGATCATCCCACCATTTCGGGCCCAGGTAGTCCGGGTGGGGCCGCGATTCCCAGACGAAGCCGGTGTTCCCGCCGTCGGCGACTTCCTGGATGACCTTGCGTATGATTTCGGGCGGCTGGCCCTGGGTCCAGAGCAGGGGGACGAGCGACGGCCGGGGACGGGCGGGAGCGGGGGCCTGCGAGAACGTTATGCCGCCGTAAAGCAACATCAGCCCCAGCAGGATTAAGCGCGAACTGACGACAAGCTTTCTGTTCATGGCCGGATCTCCAGGTTCCTTTGCATGGGCGATTCAAAATCGGGGAACCGTTCCGATATTCCGGCTTATAACACAGGGAAAAAAGGGAAGTCAAAAGAATGAAGCCCGCTCATCGAGGTGACAGTCAACGAAGCGCGGCGCCTGGACCGGGCCGACGTCAACTTTCGTTGCGGGGCGCGCTGCTCGTCAATTCGGGAGAAGCGATTCGAGTCTCGCGTCCGAAACCCGCCCCAGGTCCGCGCGGCCGGGCCGCTTCCGCCGGCGGCGCTCGGCGTCGATGCCCGCCACGAAGTTCCGATACAGCCGGGCCTCGGGGAGACCGAGCCGCTCCGCCATCCGGCAGACCGTCTCGAATTCCCGCCGCGACCTCAGGCTGTGGTCTTGCCCGTAGGCGAAGGCCCAGAGGTCCATCAGAACCAGCGCCGTCGTCCGTTCAGGTCCCATCGGTATTCTCCTCATCCAACCATTTCTTTTGCAATTCTCGTGCCAGAATGAGGAATCCCTCACCCTTCGGCTCAGGCCGTTGGCGCAGTCAGTCCGCAGCCGCTCCAGGCCCTTGCCGAACCCGATCCTGGGCCGGTGCGGCCGCGCCCTATGCCCTGCCGGCATAGGACGAGGCAAAGCCCTCTGGTTAATTTTTTCGGCCGAGTGTGATAGGCTTTAGGGACGAAGCTGCCGAACCAGGAGGACCCGATGCGCATCGAACGGATCGAAATCCGCTATACCAAGATGGAGCTCGTGACGTCGTTCGAAACGTCCATGGGCGTCGAAACCCACGAGCACCATATTCACGTCCGTGTCGATGGCGAGGGCGTGACGGGCTGGGGGGAATGCGTCGTCGAAGACATCCCCCTCTATTCCTCGGAAACGGTCGACACCGCGTGGCACGTCCTGCGCGATTGCCTGGTCCCGGCCGTGCTGGGACGGACCATCGGCCGCGTGGACGAGGCCGTCGCCCTCTGGGCCAGGTTCCGGGGCCACCGCATGGCTAAGGCGGGCCTTGAATCAGCCCTGTGGGACGCGCTGGCCAAGGCGAAAGGGGTCTCCCTGTCCAAGTTCCTGGGCGGCATCCGGGACCGCGTCCCGGTCGGCGTCAGCGTCGGGCTGCAGGCTTCGCCCGAAGCCCTGGTGAAAAAGGTCGCGGGCCATCTGGCGGAAGGCTACCATCGGATCAAGATCAAGATCGCGCCGGGCCGGGACGTCGCCCTGGTCAAGGCCCTCCGCAAGGAGTTCCCCGTCCTTCTCCTCCAGGTCGATGCCAACTCGGCCTACGAATTGGGCGACGCCGCCGTGTTCAAAGCCATGGATGACGACAATCTCCTGCTGATCGAACAGCCGCTGAGCTACGAGGACATCTACGACCATTCCAAGCTGCAGAAGGAGCTCAAGACGCCCATCTGCCTGGACGAGAGCATCCACTCCCTGGCCGATGCGCGCGCCGCGGTCGAACTCCAAAGCTGCCGGGTGATCAACATCAAGCCCGGCCGCGTCGGCGGCTTTTCAGAATCGAAGAAGATCCACGATTTCTGCGCCTCGGTCGGCGTCCCGGTGTGGCACGGTGGGATGCTGGAATCGGGCATCGGCCGGGCGGGCAACGTCGCCCTGGCCTCGCTCTCCAATTTCACCCTGCCGGGCGACATTTCGGCCAGCCGGCGCTATTACAAGCAGGACATCGTGGAGCCCGAATTCGTCATCGACCGCGATTCCATGATGGCCGTCCCGACCGGACCTGGCATCGGGGTCGAGGTCCAGATGGACCGCCTGGAGCGCGTCACGGTCCGGAAGCAGGAATTCAGGGCGTGAAATGGAGGAAGCACCCATGAAAGACCGTAACTTCTTTGCCCGCTCTCGCCGCCCGGTTTTATCCGCGTTCATTATCCTGTTATTCGCCTCCGCCTTCGGCTGGGGCGGCGCGTATTACACGGCGTACTGGGTCGATCCCGCGGAGCAGCTCGTCTGTGTCCTCATGACCCAGCTCCTGCCCGCGACCGGGAGCGATCTCCAGGGCAAATTCCGGACGCTCGTCTATCAGTCCATCGTCGATTCCTACGAGAAACGGCCTGGCTTTTAAGCGCGGGGGGCGCGGACCGGAAGACGCCCCGGGCCGGGCGGCATCCTCATCCGGTTTTCCAGATTTTCAGGGGATAATATTCCCCGATCCGGTCGAAGTCCGAATCGCCGTGGAGGAGGTATAGATCATTTTCCATTGCCGTCAGGGCGATCAGGCAGTCGATGGAGCCGCCGATCGTGACCCCCTTCTGCCTCAATCCCAAATATATTTTGGCGGCCGCCGCGTAAGATTCCCGCCCGCCCTTGAATCCATAAAACACCTGTGTATCCAGGTAATCTTTCAGCTTTTTATAGTCTTTCTCGGACCGGCAGCCTTGCAGCGTTTCGAGATAAATGAACTCGTTGATGCCGAAGGGGATTCCCATCTCCAGGATCCTCTCAAACGACTCCGCGCCGCGGCTCCTGGCGCCCTGAAGAAAATCGATCAGGACCGAGGTGTCGACGAGAATCACCGCCGCCTCAATTTCTTGTAATCGTATCCCGCGGCGAATTCTATTTTTCCCCGGATCTCTTTCAAGTCGCGCCGCTTCCGTCCCGCGATGAACTCTTCGAGCGCCTGGCGGACCGCGTCTCTTTTCGTCTTGGCTCCGGACAGTCGCAAGGCTTCCTCCATCAAATCGTCGGCGATTACGATATTCGTGCGCATATTATACACCTATGTATACACATTATAAGGTGTATTATTGCGCTGTCAATCCTCCCAATATTGTCGGTAGGACGGACGCCGGAATTCGGTGACACGATCCCAATTCAAGAGAATTGGGTCATGTCACCGAATTCCTGAGGAAAGACGGATACCGGGCCGGATTATTCTCGGACGGCGATCCGGCAACCGCCCTAATCTTCGTCCCTGTCCGGGCGGGCGCGGACCGCCCACTCGGGGTAGGGGACCGAGGTCCCCTTGACGGCCCGCCAGAGGATTTGGTTAAGGACGTCCTCGGGACAGGCGTCGGGCCGCGAGAAATCGAGCCGGGCCGACATCGCCGCGTCGTTCCGGAGCTGGGGATTGGGGATCTTCTTTTTCGGCGGATTCAGCGTGGCATAGGGGATGTTGCTCGGGACGGCGGCGAACGGACGGAAGTCGGGCTTGTCGGTGAAACAGTCGAACATCGGCGTTGCGGCCGCGTCGAACTGGTTCATGGGGGGCAGGCCGAGGATCTGCTCGATGGTCCGGAGAAGGCTGACCGTGTTGTAGGGCGTGCTGACGACCGCGCCGCGCTTCGTGTAGGGACTGACGACGTAGGCCGTGGTCCGATAGCCGCTGACGTGGTCCCAGCCGTCCTGGGGGTCGTCCTCGATCCCGAAGATGACGGTGTCCTTCCAGAACCGGCTCTTCCCGATCGCCTCGACGATCCGGCCGAAGGCCCGGTCGTTGTCGGCCGCATAGGCCGCCGGTGTGGGCAGGCCTTCCTTGGTGCCGCTGGTGTGGTCGTTGGGGAGGCAGATCAGGACGAGATCGGGAAATTCGCCGGACTTCTCGAACTCCGCGAGCTCCTTGATGAACTGGTCGGCCCGGAAGGCGTCGGGCACCTCCATGCTCCAGCCGATCGTCTTGGTGGCCAGATAGGGGCGGAGCGATTCGATGGCCGGCTCGCTGCCGAACAGGATCTCGCCCCTGGGCTGGGTGTATTCGCGCCAGCAGGCCTGCCAGTCGATGTCGTCCTTGCGCTTCGGGTCGGCCCAGCGGACGACGGGCATGGCGAACTCGCCGTAATCCCGCAGGGTCCGGCCGTGGCGGATGACGTTGTCCCAGAGGAAGCCGGTCGGGGCGTAGGCTAGGGCGTCGACCTCGCTTTCGCCCATGCCGTCGGGATAGCTCCGCGGCCAGCCGGCGAACGACTTCTCGAGGTAGTCCGTGCCGAAGCCCGACATGGTCCACTGGTGGCCGTCGGCGCTGAGGATGCTGCAGCAGAAGGTGTTGTCGAGCAGGGCGAACTCGCGGACCATCTTGTGCTGGTTGGGCGTCACGCGCTCGCCGAATAGGACGAGCGACGGGTCGCCGTTCGCCTCTAGGATGTCCCCGAGCACCTGGTCGTAGGACCGGTTCTCCTTGATGACGTAGACCACGTGCTTGAAGACGCTCGGCTCCCCGATCCGCTCGGGCACGGGCCGCGGCGGCTGGTTGGTCCGCGGCGGTTGCTTGGCCCCGGTGATGAGCTCCTGGTGGAAGTTCGCCCAGACGACGGCCGAGAGCTTCGGCAGCTCGTCCGTCGCGGGGATGGGGAGGATCGACAGGGAGCCGTGGTACTGGTGGGAATTGAATCCCTTGCCCCCGGTCCGCTTCTCCTCGCCGGGGACGGTCGCGACGCCCTTGATGTTGGCCACGATGAGCTTGTCGAGGCCGGCATGGTAGAGGATCGCGCCGGGGAACCAGCCGACCGGGATCGCGCCCAGGAATTCCGAGGCGCGCTGGGCAGGCTTGAAGTCGATGACGGCCACCGCGTTCTGCGTTCCGTTCGCCACGTAAAGGGTGGCTCCTTTCGGGTCGAAGGCCAGGGCGTTCGGCGAGGCGCCGAAGAGGTCGGCCGGCAAGGGCTTGGCCCAGATGGTCTCCACGACGGCGTTCGTGCGCGTATCGATAACGCTGAGCGTGTCGCTCGCCGCGTTGGCGCAGACGACGTAGCGGCGGTCGGGCGAGACGGCCAGGCCCGAGGCGTGCAGCTGGACGAGGACCTCGGCCGCGGTCTTTCCTGCCTCGAGGTCGATCACCGAGACCGAACCTTCGTTGGCGATGAACGTTTTGGAATCGACCTTGACCAGGGTTCCTTTGCCGGCCGGGCCGGTCAGGTCGCCCGGCTGGGGGCGCCGCCCGCCCCAATTGCTCACATAGGCTTTCGTGCCGACGAGGACGACGTCGAAGGGCGCCACGCCGACATCGAAGAAGCGGAGGGGCTTGCCGGTGGCGGCGTCGAACTCGCCCAGGCGGTTCGACAGGTTGAGGACGACGTAGAGGCGAGCGCCGTCGGACGACACGGCGATCCCCGAGGGGATCTCCTCCTCGCGCTTCGGCGCGTTGGCTGGAGGCAGGGGCAAGGAGACGAGCCCCGTGATCGTCCCGTCCGGCATGACGTCGAACACCTTGATGTTGCCGTTGACGTTGCTCATGTAGAGGCGGCGGCCGTCGGGCGAAAACGCCAGGCCGGTGTAGCTCACCTGGCCCTTGTCGTCGGGTTCCAGAATATTTTCGGATGACGTTTCAGGCTTATGCGCGTCCGGCGGGTCGGGTGGCAGGAAGACCCGCTGCCGGATCTGGCCCGTCACCGGGTCGAGCGCGACCAGTTCGTGGGTCTTTCCAGCGGTCACGAGCAGCTTGCCGTCGGGGCTGAGGGCCAGGACCTGCGGCCGTAGGCCGGGCAGCTCCACCTGGAGACCCGCTGGCGTGACGATCTGGTTCACCGGCAGCTTCGTCGGCGGGGCGAGGACCGTGGGCGCCGGGTCCTTCTGGTCGGCGGAACAGGCGAGAAAGAGAACGAGGAACAGGCCGAGGACCGCTGCGGTCCGGACCGAGGAGAAGCGGACGATGCGCTCCGAACGGCCGCGGTCGAGCTCCGATGAGGAAGCCTTTGATGATTTTATTATGGGCAACATGAGAGGGGAATTGTAGGAGATTCGGGACCGGGATACAAGCCCCGGCCGGAGTCCGGGATCGCGCCCTGGAACGGCCCTTGTGGACGCCGTTTTTATTTAATAGAATCAGGCCTGAGGCCCGCGTTTCACGAAAAAGGAGCTGCCTATGAAAAAGGTCATTCTTGGAATTTTCATTGCCGCGTTCGCCCTCGCCGCCCAAGCCCAGACGCCGCCGGCGTCCTTCGCCGCCGATTTCCTGGACAAAGCGATGCGGATCGACCTTTACCACGTCGGCGACGCGAAGGACGAGACGATCACCGTAGACCAGATCTACCAGGAAGGGATCTGGCCGGCTACGTACACGCGCCTCATCGACCCATACGACTACGGCCGCACCGTGGTCAAGGTTTATGACGTGGCCTCGAATCGCCTCCTTTACGCCAACGGCTGCGACGATATGTACAGCGAATACCGGACGACGACCCCCGCCTTGAACGGGGTGAAGCGGGTCTTCGAGCGGTCCGTGCGGATCCCGTATCCGAAGCGGCCGGTCCTCGTCGTCATCGAAGCGCGGGACAAAAAGAACATCCTCCACCCGGTCTTCAGCGCGACGATCGATCCGGCCGACTATCACATCGTCCGCGAGACGACCGCGGCCGGCGATTTCGTCACCGAGGCCCTGAAGAGCGGCGATCCGCACGACAAGGTCGATTTCGTCTTCCTGGCCGAAGGCTACACGGCCGAGGACAAGGACAAGTTCAAGTCCGACGTCGACAAGTTCACGGCCTTCCTCTTCACCGTCGAGCCCTACAAGAGCGCCAAGAACCGGTTCAATGTCCGGGGCGTCTTCCGCCCCTCGCCGGAGCGGGCCATGGACGAGCCGCGCCAGGGCGCCTATAAGAAGACCGTGCTCGACGCTTCGTTCAACGCCTTCGACCTCGACCGCTACATGCTGATCGAGAAGGACCACCGGATGCACGAGATCGCGGCCCAGGTGCCCTACGACGCGATCATCGTCCTGGTCAACAGCAAGCGCTACGGCGGCGGGAGCATCGCCCTCGATTACTGCGTGAGCACGGTGGACAACGAACGGAGCCGACAGGTCTTCGTCCATGAGCTCGGCCATTCCTTCGGCTTTCTCGCGGACGAGTATTACGCGTCGGAGGTCGCCTACAACGATTTCTACCCGAAAGGGGTCGAACCGATCGAACCGAACATCACCGCCCTCCTCAACCCCGGCCAGGTGAAGTGGAAAGACCTTCTCTCGCCCGGCCTCGGGGTCCCGACCGAATACGGCAAGGACAAGATCGAGGCCGTCCTGGCCGAACGCCAGAAAAACCAGAAGGCCCAGGCGGACGATATCGCGGCCGCCAAAAAAAAAGGCCTTCCCGAAGCCGAGATCAAGAAGATCCAGGACGGATACGCGGAAGCGGACAAGGTCCTGGCCAAGCAGATTTCGGACATCCGCGCCCTGTACGCCTCTTTGAACGACAAGGTCGGCGTGTTCGAAGGGGCGGGCTACGCCGCCCACGGCCTTTACCGGTCGCAGGTCAATTGCATCATGATCTCGAACCCCAAGGACGAGTTCTGCGCGGCCTGCCGCCAGGCGATCGGCCGGATGATCGATTATTTCAGCAAGGCCGACTAAAAGGGGACGACGCCATGTCCAAACACGATTGGATCAAGGAATTCCCCGGCGCCGTGACCGTCTGCGACGCGGAGGGCGTCATCGTCGCCATGAACGACAAGGCCTTGAGCACCTTTGCCGACGACGGGGGAGCGGCCCTTCTCGGCAAGAACGTGATGGACTGCCACTCCGAGCGCTCGCGGACGATCCTCAAGGAGATCATGGCCGCCGGGCGGCCGAACATCTATACGATCGAGAAGAAGGGCCAGAAAAAGCTGATCTACCAGTCGCCCTGGACGAAGGACGGGGCGTTCGCCGGAATCATCGAGCTCTCGCTCGAAATCCCCTTCGAGATGCCTCACTTCATCCGGTGAAAGGGGTCAGGTCTTAACATTTAACAAATTTGACCCGGCCTGACCCTTTGGTGCCAGGTGTCGCTAAAAATGTTAAATGTTAAGACCTGACCCCTTTTTATCGGGGGGACCGCCATTGACAGGTTTCGTCGTCCGGTGATAAGTTTGAACCACGTTTTCCTTGGAAGGAGGAAGCCTTATGAGATCCGTTTCCCGCCTCGTTTCGTACGGCGTCCGCCGGGCGAAGTCCGCTCGGGCGCCGCTGGCCCTCGCGCTGGCGCTGCTGTTCGTCTTCTCCGCCGCATTCCCCCAGAAGATCGACGAGGAGTACACGAAAAAGATCCGCGAATTCACGACGGACACCCATTTCTCGACGAAATACGTGAACTACCTGCCGGCCATGGCGGGGGTCCCCACGCCGCTCCAGGTGCTGGGACATATCGTCGGGGCGCCGAACATCCTGAGCTATTCCCAGGACGTCTATAAGTACATGCGCGCCCTGGCCGCGGCCTCGCCCCGGGTCAAGGTTTTCACCATCGGCAAGACCGAGGAAGGCCGCGACTGGATCCTGGTCGTCATCGCCGACGAGGGGACGATCCGGAACCTCGACCGCTACAAGGACATTGTGGCCAAGCTGGCCGACCCCCGGAAGATCTCCGAGGCCGAGGCCCAGGCCTTGATCAAGCAGGGCAAGCCCATCTATTGGGCGACGGGCGGCATGCACTCCTCGGAGACCGGCTCCGTCGAGATGCTGATGGAGCTCGCCTACCGCCTCGCGGTCGACGATTCGCCCTTCATCAAAACCATCCGGGACAACTCCATCGTCATGATAACTCCCATCCTGGAAGTCGACGGCCGCGACAAGTACGTCGACATCGCCATGGCCCCGCGCAAGGACCCCAAGGCCCCCGCGCCGCGGAACCTGCTCTGGTGGGGCAAGTACGTCGGCCACGACGACAACCGGGACAACATCGGTTTGGCCTTGGCCCTGTCCAAGTACATCATGAAGGTCGAACTTGACTACCATCCCCAGGTGATGCACGACCTCCACGAATCGGCCTCGCACCTCTACATCTCCACGGGCTCGGGCCCGTACAACGCCTGGCTCGATCCGATCGTCGTTGACGAGTGGCACCAACTGGCCTACAACGAAGTGGACGGCATGACCCGCGAGGGTGTGCCCGGCGTCTGGACGCATGCCTTCTACGACGGCTGGGCCCCGAACTACGCGTTCTACGCGGCCAACGGCCACAACGCCATCGGCCGGTTCTACGAGACGCAGGGCGCCGGCGACGGCGGCACGCGGATCATCACCAACAGCACGGACCGGGCCTGGTACCGGCCGAACCCGCCGGTCGCCTCGACCGTCTGGTCGATCCGCAACAACGTGAACATTCAGCAGAGCGCCCTCCTCATGGGGATGAACTTTATCGCCTCGAACCACGAGAGATATCTCGAGAACTTCTACCTCAAAAGCAAGCGCTCCGTGGCCAAGCCGAAGAACGAGGGCCCGTCCGCCTACGTCTTCCCGGGGAACGACTCGCGCCCCGGCCAGCAGGCGAAGCTCCTCCAGCTCCTGCAGGCCCAGGGCGTCGAGGTCCACAAGGCCGACAAGGCGTTCAAGAGCGGCGACGTCGAATATCCCGCCGGCTCCTATGTCGTCCGGATGGACCAGCCGTTCTGCCGCATGGCCGACATGCTCCTCGACAAGCAGTATTTCAACGTCAAGGACCCCTCGCCATATGACGACGTGGGCTGGACGCTCGGGCCGGTCTTCAACGTCAAGACCGCGCGGGTGGACGACCAGGCCGTGCTCACGGTCCCGATGACCCTCGTCAAGGGCGACGTCAAGGCGCCCGGCGGCGTAACGCGCCTCGGGACGGGCACGGCCCGGGCCTATCTGATCAACAACAACGCCGACAACCAGCTGGCCACGTTCCTGTTCATGACCAAGAACAATCCGCGGATGAACTACAGCAAGATCCAGATCGCCGAGAAGGCATTTGAGGCCCAGGGGAAGAAGTTCAACGCGGGGAGCTATATTTTCCGGGCCGACAACGACGATGCCTCCACATACCTGGATGGCTTTTTCAATGGCGTCGGACAGGCCGGCGGCGGAATCCCAGCTTTTAGCGTCCCCGCCGTTCCCACCGTCCCGGTCCATGACCTGGTTCTGCCGCGTATCGCCGTCATGCACACCTGGCAGAATACGCAGAACGAGGGCTGGGTGCGCATCGCCCTCGACGACCTCAAGATCCCCTATGACTACATCTCGGTCCATGCGGTCCGGGACAACGCCCGCCTCCGCGATAAGTACGACGTCATCCTCTTCGGGCCCGCGTCCGGCGACGCGCTGAGCACGGTTTCGGGACTCACCGGCGACCAGCCGCTGCCCTGGAAGAAGTCCGACCTGACCCCCAACCTCGGGTCCGAAGATTCGACGGCCGACATGCGGGGCGGCATCGAGCTCGAAGGCGTCCTCCATTTGCGCGATTTCGTCAAGGATGGCGGCCTGTTCATCACGATCGGGAACAGCTCGGCCCTTCCGATCCAGTTCGGCCTGGCCGGCGGCATCTCGATCCGTCAGACCCCGAACCTCTGGGCGCGGGGCGGCATCTTCAAGGCCGACGTGGCCGACAGCGCCAGCCCGATCGTCTACGGCTACGACGACACGCTGGGCGTGTACTTCAGCCAGTCGCCGGTGTTCGGCCAGGGCGGCATCGGCGGCGGCCAACGCGGCGGCGGCATGCCGGGCGGAGCGGCGGGGGCGGTCGGACGTCCCTCGGGCCGCGGCACCGCGACCGACGTCGACATTCCGCAGGGCCGGCCGCGCGACATCGGAGTGGCTTCGGTCGACGCATTCCGAAAGACCCAGCCCCAAGGCGCGGCCGCGGGCGGCCCGGGCGGGGGCGGAGGGCGGGGCGGTATGGGCGGCGGAGCGTCACGCAGCCGGACCATCATCAATTTCACCCGGGACGCGAAAGATTTGCTGATCAGCGGCGGGTTGGACGGCGGGGCCGAACTGGCCGGCGCCCCGGCCCTGGTGGACGTTCCCATCGGGACGGGTCACGTGGTCATGTTCAGCTTCAACCCCATGTGGCGCCATGAGACGCAGGGGAGTTATTCCCTCGTCTTTAACGCCATGTTGAACTTCAAGAATCTGAGTCCGCCGCCTGCCCCCGCGGCACCCCCGGCGAAGTAAGGGACTTAACAACATCCGGCGGCCGGCCCGCGTCGGCCGCGAAGGCTCGTCCCTTGCCCGTCCCGGTTTTGGTGCGAAGGGACATAAGGGGGATTGCATTTCGCCCCCAAACCCTCTATTATGTGTGGCTCATTCGTCTTTCGGCTTAAAACCCCAGAAGAGAAAAGTAGATGAAGATCTGTCTAGTCGGTTTGCCGCTTTCGGGAAAATCGGCCTTGTTCTCCGCCTTGACCGGGCTGGCCGCGGCGCCCGCCTCGACGAAGGGCCCCGAGCAGATCGCGGTGGTCAAGGTCCCCGACGGCCGGATCGAGCTGCTGACCGAGATCTTCAAGCCCAAAAAGAAAACGCCGGCCTCGATCGAATTCACGGAGATCGCGGGCCTGGCCGCCGGCGAGCCGAAGAAACAGGGCCTCTCCGAGCAGTTCCTTGCCCGCCTCCGGGCCGCCGATGCGCTGCTCTGCGTCGTTCGGGCGTTCGCCGACCCTTCCCTTCCGCACCCACTGGAGTCCGTCGACCCCGTCCGCGACCTGCGGGTGCTCGACGCGGAGTTCCTTCTGAGCGACCTGGCCATCGTCGAAGGACGGATGGAGCGGCTGGCCAAGCAGATCGCGGCCAAGAAAAACGATCGCGACGTCCGCGAGCTCACCGTCCTGCAGAAGTGCCGGGAGCTTTTGGAAGGGGAAACGCCGCTCCGGCAGGCCGGGCTGAAGCCGGGGGAGGAGACGCTCGTCCGGGGCTACCGGTTCCTGACGATCAAGCCCCTCATCGTCGCGGTCAACCTGGGCGAGGAGGATATCGGCCGGGAAGCCGAGGCCTTGGCCCCGTTCGCACCCTGGACGCGGCAGCCGCACACGGCCGTCATCGGCCTTTCGGCCCGACTCGAGATGGAGATCCGGCAATTTCCCGAGGGGGAGGCGAAGGCCCTCCTCGCCGATTTCGGGATCGAAAATACCGCCCTGGCGAAGCTCATCGCCACGTCCTTCCGGCTGATGGGACTGGCCTCGTTCTTTACGGTGGGGAGCGACGAAGTCAAGGCCTGGACGATCCGGGAAGGGACGCGCGCCGCGCAGGCGGCCGGCGTCATCCATTCCGATATCGAGCGCGGCTTCATTCGGGCCGAGGTCGTGCCCTACGACGAATTCGCGGTCTGCCGCTCGTTGCCCGAATGCCGGACGGCCGGCGCCCTCCGCCTCGAGGGCAAGGACTATCCCGTCCACGACGGAGACATCATCAATTTCCGCTTCGCGGTCTGAAGCGGCCCCCCCCGAAAATCAGTTCTCGTGCTCTTCCATATACTGGATATAGAGCTCGGTCAGGTCCTCGCCCTCGAGTTCCGCGCGGGTCTTGAGCATCACCAGGCGGCCCTTTTTCATGAACCCGACCCGGTCCGCGATGAGCTTGGCCCGGAAGATGTCGTGGGTGGACATGAAGACGGACTTGCCTTCGTCCCGCATCTTGATCAGGAGGTTCAGGAACTCCTGGCCGCTCTGCGGGTCGAGGCCCGCCGTCGGCTCGTCGAGGAGGATGTTGGGCGCGCCCTTGATCAGGGCGATGGCCAGGCCGAGCTTCTGGCGCATGCCCTTGGAGTAGGTCTTCGTCCGCAAGTCGAAGGCGTCCTTCTGGAGGCCGACGCTCTCCAGCGCTTTTGCGTAGTCGGCCTTGGTCAGGTTCCGTTTCCCGGCCAGCTTGGTGAAGAAGTCGAGGTTCTGGTAGGCCGTGAAGTTGGCGTAGAGCGTGACGTTCTCCGAGACGAACGCAATGAATTCCTTGGAGCGCAGGGGCTCTTTGGCGACGTCGATCCCTTCGATCAGGGCCGTGCCCGAGGTCGGCGGGATAAAGTTCAGGAAGAGATTGATGGTGGTCGTTTTCCCGGCCCCGTTGGCCCCGAACAGGCAGAAGATCTCGCCCGGCGCGACCTTCAAGTTGAGATGGTCGAGGGCCAGCTGGCCGTCCTCGTAGGTTTTGGTAAGTTCAATGGCTTCGAGCATGGGTTTCTCCTCAACGGACGTCGTACTTCAGGAACGAAACATAGGCCCCGGCGAAGAAGACGATGACCAGGAAGACCATCAGCCCGAAGTCGGGGATGGTCCGGGCCAGCGACGCGCCAAGCGGCTCGGCCGCGAAGCTGTGCTGGGGCATGTCGTCCAGCACGACTTTCGCCGCCGGGTCGTTGCTCATCCCGAAATTGAGGGTCCTCATCATCTTGGCGTTCGCCCACTTGGTCCAGACGGGCTTGTAGGCCCGGATGGAGGCCAGGAAGCGCTCGTGTTCGTCGAGGCCGGTGCGGGCCAGGCTCATCGTCGAGAATGTCAAAGCCGAGGCCGGCGAGATCCGCGACATGTTGACCGCCAAGCGCACCTGCGAGTTCTTTTTCAATTGGTAGTCCCGCTCCAGGGCCGCATTGTTGGCGTCGATCTGCGACGTCGCATCCTGCTGATAATCCTCCAGGTATTTCCGGAGCCGCTCCTGGAAGGACTTCTGGTCCTCCGGCGTCTTGGGCGTGTTCTCCTTGACCCAGTCCATGACCTTTTTCTGGGCCCCGCCTTGGATCTGCTGGAGGAAGGCGTCCTTCTTGGCCGTGATCTCGTGCACCGAGGGGATGGGATTGAGGCGCGCGGCGATCATGATCGAGAGTTTGGGGATGATCGTGACGAACGTCACCCAGATGAAGAGCAGGATCAGGAAGCTGGTCGAGCTCTTGTTCGTCCGGGACGAGACGAGGAGCCCGAGGGTGAAGAACACCGAGAGGTAGAGGAAGAACATGAGGAACATCAGGAGCAGCCGGATCCAGTCCGCGCCGGCCAGGGCGATGCCCGGATAGACCATGATGAGCAGCAGGCTCAAAATCAGGGGGATGATCAGGGGGATGAGGAGGCTGATGAAGCCGCCGATGACCTTGCCCAGGATCAGCCGGTCGCGCGGGACTTTGTTGGACAGCATCAGCTTGAGCGTCCCTTTTTCCTTCTCCCCGACGATGGCATCGTAAGTGAAGAGGATGGCGAACAGGCTGAGGACGATCTTGACGATGTAGGTCAGGTCGAGCGCCCCGAACACTGAGAAGACCGGGTTGCTCTCAAACTTGGAATCGACCAGGTTTGGATCATAGGCGATGTTCACCGATGCCACCCGGCCGACGGCCTCGTTCACGCCGCTGGCGATCGCGCCCAGGACCTGGGGGGGGCGATTGATTTTTGTCCCGAAGCTGGCCACCGACTGGTACGTCGGCTGGCTCTCCAGGTTTCTCTTGTTCAAGCCCACGGCCGAGGAATACTCCTTCTGGTCGGCCCGGTAGTTGGACAGGCCGGTATAGACCGAGAGGAGGATCAGCGCCGCGCACAGGAGGAAGGTGAAGACGAACTTCGCGCTGGTGATGGTCTCGACGATCTCTTTTTTGATGATGTCTTTGAGCATGGCGTACCCCTTGAAGATATTGTTGGATTATTATTCGCCTTTTCGACGGCTTTTTCAATGGAAAAGACGCGCCGGGCCGGGGCTAAATTCTCAAAATGGCACTCTTTTTGCTGATTTTTTCTTTCAATTTTCTTTACACATGGCCATAATTATAGGAGAAAGAAGAAAAATAGAGGAGGTACCATGAGAAGAGGAATGATTTCGGCGGCACTCGTCCTCGTCCTGTTCGGCGCGCTGGTCCCGGCTAGCGCGGGGGGACCGACCCCGGCTAAGGCGGGGGAGCCGGCCCCGGCTAAGGCGGGGGGGCTGGCCAAAACGCCGGCCCTGCCGGGCCCTGCCGCTTCCGACGAGGGCATGTATCCCCTCAGCGAGCTCAAGAAGCTCGACCTCCGTTCGAAGGGCCTGGCCATCGACCCCGAGGACATCTTCGCCCCGGACCGGCCGAGCCTCATTTTCGCCATCGTCAGCGTCGGCGCGACGGGCTCGTTCGTTTCGGGCGACGGCCTATTCGTGACCAACCACCACGTGGCCTTCGGCGCCGTCCAGGCGGCGAGCACCACCCAGCACGACTACCTGACGAACGGCTTCCTGGCCCGGACGCGGGGCGAGGAGATCCAGGCCAAGGGAATGACCGCCCGGATTACGGAGACTTTCCAGGACGTGTCCAGGGAGGTCCTGAGCGCGGTCACTCCCAACCTCGCGCTCGCGGACCGGACGAAGGCCATCGAGAAGCGGATGAAGGAGATCGTGGCCGACGCAGAGAAGAAGAACCCCGGCAAGCGGGCCGAGGTCTCGGAGATGTTCATCGGCAAGACCTATGTCCTCTTCCTCTACACGTATCTCAAGGACATCCGGATCGTCTACGTCCCGCCCCGCTCGATCGGCGAGTTCGGCGGCGAAACCGACAATTGGATGTGGCCGCGGCACACCGGCGATTTCTCCTTCCTCCGGGCCTACGTCGGGCCGGACGGGTCGCCGGCCGACTTCGGGCCGAAGAACGTGCCCTTCAAGCCCAAGCGGTTCCTCAAGGTCAACCCGGCGGGCGTGAAGGAAGGCGATTTCATGTTCCTCCTCGGCTATCCCGGCCGCACCTTCCGCCATTACACGGCGAGCTATCTGGCATATGAAGAAAGCCTGCGGATGCCGTATGTCGCTGAGTGGTATGGCTGGCAGATCGCCCTCATGGAGAAGATGGGGGAGAAGGACGCCGGCGTCGCCCTGGCCCTGGCCTCGCGGATCAAGGGCCTGGCCAACGCCATGAAGAACTATCAAGGCAAGCTCAAGGGCATGAAGAAGATCGGCATCGTCGACAGGAAGAAGGCCGAGGAGAGGGACCTCCAGAAATACATCGAGGCCGACGCGAAGCGCCGGGCCGCCTTCGGCGACGTGCTGGCCGGCATCGACAAGGTCTACGCCGAGAATCGCGTCCGGGCCGAATACGAGATGGTCCTGGAATACCTGCGGTCGAGCGTCAACCTCTTCAATTTCGGCTGGACCGCCTTCGAGGCCGCGGCCGAGCTCAAGAAGCCCGATCTCGAGCGCGACGCGGCCTACATGGACCGCAACTGGGCCCAGACGAAACAGCGGCTGCAGCTTGCCCAGCGCAACTACCACGAGCCGACTGACAAGGCCATCTTCAAGGAGCTCCTGCTGCGCGCCCTGCGCCTGAAGGGGAGCTTCCGGATCAAGGCCGTCGACGACCTCTTCAAGGCCGATGCTTCCGAAAATGCGGTCGACGCCTATATCGCGAAAGCCTATGCCGCCTCCAAGCTCGCGACCGAGCCGGCGCTCACCGATCTCCTCAAAAAAACGCCGGACGAGATCCGGTCGGCGAAGGACCCGTTCGTCGAGCTGGCGGCGGCCCTCTATCCCGCCTACCAGGAGCTCAAAGAGGCTCAGAAAGCGCGGAAAGGCGCCCTCGACACCCTCTTCGCCCGGCTGAGCGACGCGAAGGAGGCCTTCCTCGGCAAGAATTTCATCCCCGACGCCAACGGCACCCTCCGCCTGACCTACGGCCGGATCAAAGGCTACTCGCCGGCGGACGCGGTCTATTACAAGCCGTTCACGACCCTGGCCGGCGTCCTGGACAAGACCACGGGACAGCCCCCGTTCAACACGCCGTCGAAGCTCTTCGACCTCTACAAAGCCAGGGACTTCGGCCGCTTCGCCCATCCCGACCTCAAGGACGTTCCGGTCTGCATGCTCTACGACGCCGATACGACGGGGGGCAATTCCGGGAGCCCGGTCCTCAACGCCCAGGGCGAGCTCGTCGGAGTCAACTTCGACCGGACTTATGACGCCACGATCAACGATTACGCCTGGAGCGAGGACTACAGCCGTTCGATCGCGGTCGACATCCGCTACGTCCTATGGGTGACGCAGAAATTCGGCGGGGCGGGCTTCCTGCTCGAGGAGATGGGGATCCGGTAAATCTAGCCCGTTTCTTGAGTCTTTTCTCCCGCCATGGCGGGAGTCTATCGTCCTCGACGCCTTGACCGGACCGTTCTCTATCGCGTGCTTTTCCATCATTTTGAGCGGTTTGTCGCGGAATACGAGCGTTTCGAGAAGGCCTACGGCTACTTCCGGCCGATCATCAAGGACGTCGTCGAGAAGTACCTCGACTGCGGAAATCCCCGCTGTGGGTTCGCCCGGATCCGCAGCCGAACGGGTGGGGAAGTACATGATCAGGGCGGTATTGTCGTTGGAGAGGCTCGCGTTATTAGAGCCCGAGGGCAAGGTCGGTTACCGCTATGGCCACGCGCGGCCAGCAGCCCGTCCCCGCCAAGGGCTGGGCGGCCCTAATTCGGAAGCCTCATATAGGACTGCGAAGCGCTGCCATGATCCGGAAAGTCTACGAGGTCGACCCGATGATCTGCCCCAAGTGCGGGGGCACGATGAAGGTCGTGGCCTTCATCACGGAATATGCAGCCGTGGACCGGATCATCGACCACCTCAAACTGACGTGAAAGGATTACCTTCTATATGCGAGGGGAAGTGTTGATGCCGATCTTTTTAGGAAGGAATGTCGCGAAGAGCGATAAAGCAAATTCTTATCCCCAGGAGACCGGGCCCGACACATGGTTCCTTGTGAAGGATTCTTGGAAGACCGCCTACCAGGGCCCGGTCAAGGGATATTTCTTCTATCGGGAAGACTACCTGAAGCTCAAGGTCCTGATGATCATGACCCACAAGGACGCCGTCGCGGACCTGCTCGCCAAGTTTCCGCCGGCGAGCTGACCGCGGGCCCGGTCGCCTCAGTCATGACCTTATTCTTTCTTATTTGCCCCGGGGCGATTTGTTAGCTCCAGTATCCAGCCGGGTTTCTCCGGGAAGATTGTATGAGAGAATGCAATGACTAGAACGATTAGATATAAAATGCCCAGAACTATTTCATATGCAAATAGCATCCTTGGAAAAACCTGAGTAGTGCCAAGGTCACCATATCCCGTTGTTGAAGCTGTGATAATGCTGAAATATAACATATGAAGCCAATTGATAAGAGGATGCGCAGAAAGCGATAAGTTTGCAAAGTATCCCGGATAAATGAAGAATAAAGCAGAATATATACCCGCGAATCCTAAGATTAGAGCCGCGAAGTTGCGGCCCAAAACTCTAAAAAAGTTTTCCAAGATAATCCGAATTGATAATCGATATATAGGAATTCCGCTTTTCTCGCGGCTGGAAAAGACGCTTAGATGGAAATTGTTAATAAAACCCATTTTGAGATTGTTAAACAATAACGCCAGTGCTTGGACAGAGAGTCCAATTATTAGGACATAAATCACCACGTATTTATAAAAAAAGAACGCTGGCATCCTGAAATGTTGTGAAAAAGGGATTGATAACGAAAGCAGACATACAAGGATTGACCCTCTGTATAAACGTTTTTTCAGGAAAGAAAAGAATCTTATGAGCAAGTGCGCCGCTCTTCTATCACTTTCCTTTTTTGTTAAATACTTTAAGAGCAAATAGTCTCCGCGTTTATATTTAGCAGTTGCCGCGTTCCAGGTTTCTCTCCAATCTTCGATATACCTAAGGTCTGGCAATCTGAGCATGATCTCGTCGGCGAAAATACTCCCCCATCGTATATCCCATACGATATCGAGGCCTATTTCAATCGTCTTAAATAAATAAAGGGCGACGATGATTGTCATACCCGAAAGAAATAGCCAACGCACTTAATTAGTCCCACGTCCAGTATTAATTCAGTTACTCTTTCTTCGGCCGAATCAACTAATGTTAGCATGTATGAAAGCGCTGCGTCAATCTAACGTTTTTTCTTTCTCACCTCCTCTAACTAAAAGGCTTGGGTATCGCCCGAAGCTCTTAGCCCGTTTCTTCAGATGCATGTATGCGCCATCTTGGTGGCATGAGCATCTCTCCCGGCGAGTGTCGCATCCAATTTACGAGACTTTTAGTCTCATGTGAACTGTCGCGCTTGCTCGCCGGTGGACGATACAGGCCTTTTTGTGTTTCTTTCTCTATAAGGTTCTCCTCTTTTCATAACCCAGTAGGTCGCTTCTGCAAGATGTCGGGCCACCGCTACGATGGCTTTGGCATGACCTTTTTTTCCCGAAGCCTCATATAAATGCCGACAGCGGGGCGGCCGGTCCAACACTTATGGAAGAGGACGATCGTGTTTGCCGCTTCGACATAAGCCCACTTGAGATAGCGATTCACATCTGGACGTACGCAACCGAGAATAATCTTGCCCTCGCTCGCCTTTACGCGCCGCCGATTCTGGAGTGGAGTCATTGTTCAGTGGCACTTGTAACCTTAGATTATTTTTTACGATTTTTACATCCCGCAAACCCACCATCCCGCGGGAGTGAAAGTCCGACCTTCTATGGGGTGGATATGGAGGTTTGTGTATCTGCGCCTTCACAGACCACGCCGGAAGAATCAATCAAAAGAACCCACTCATCAATAACTTCTCTTGACTCAAGCATGATCGTTAGTCCCTGCCGTAAATATCTCAATACTGACCCTCTCCCCATTCTTTGGACAGTTGAGAGGCATTCTGAAGGTGGATTGAGAGCCTGCCTCTTTTGACCATTTTATCCATTTCGAAGGCTGAAAGCCATTTTACCTTGAACCCGGAAAAAACGGCCTCGGCATTTGCCCTAGGAACGACGATCTCATCTCGGTCCATGTCAAACTACGGCCTCCGAAGCCGGCGCCAACGCCGCCCGCGTTCCAAAATAGACTTCGTGCGGCGTCCAGTAACCCAGCGTCTCGTGCGGTCGCTCGGTGTTATAAAACTCGAAATAGTCGGAAAGATGTATCCTCGCCGTCGGGACCGTCTGGTAGTCGTGAAGATAAACCTCCTCGTACTTGACCGAGCGCCAAAGCCGTTCGACGAAAATGTTGTCGTACACCCGGCCGCGTCCGTCCATGCTCACCTGGATCCCTTCGTTTTCCAGAAGACCCGTTTTGGAAAGGCAAAGGGATAAAATGGCACTCACAGCGGGCTCAACGTCCACCTTATTCAAGCCCTCCCGTTGTCCAAACTATGGGGTCCACCCCAGAATACTGAACGACTGGTTCAAAAGATACGATTGAAGCATATTTCATGAAGGCAATAATAACTTTCATTACTTCAGCGGCTTTATCAATACAAATATCCAAATCGGAAATCGTCGGCAGATCTTCAGAAGGACTTCTTGCCTCGTGTGCGATCCTTTCATCTATATAGGTCTTAAGCCTTTCCCAATTTACAGAAAACGAATCGATTCGTATTTTAAGTGTTTGAAGATCTAGTCCTTCAGCATGATTTGAGCCAGCTAGCGAAGCAAAACATTTCTCAGCTAAATCTTGGCTTGAGCCGTCAGCAATGAAACGAGATATATAACTTGTTTTTGTTAATAGGTGGCTATTAGCTTGCAGGGCGTCTAGTAATTTATATATCGAGATAGTGCCGCTCGTTTTATCAAGAAGTCTTCTCAGAGACATCGCTGCGCTATAAAGATAATTATCCGCAATCCAAGTAAGAAAATGATTGCCTGTATTTAAACGCGGATTCGTATTTATAAATTCCAGATATTCTCGATAGGATGCTCTGCTCGAAAAAAGTATAGTTAATGAGTTTTCAATTCTTTCGATCATTTCAAAGCATTCTCTTTCAGTAGGCATCGGTACACTCCCATAGAACGATCTTCATATTATACAAAATAATCATCAAGCTCAAAAAGTGCGCTCCGCTTTGAAAGAGATAACAAGACGGGCAAATAGCCGGGTTTGGAAGCTGGTTATAAAAACGACTTGTTTTATATAAAGGAAATAATATATGTAATAACTAAAACAGAAATCCAAAGCATGGCAATAAATAGGGTGGCTATTGATCTGCTCCCCGGATCTTGGTCCGGATCGGATGCTAGATTTTCATGTTAGAATCGGCATCCGGGAAGGAGCGAAGGATGAAGAAAAGTCGGTTCACGGAGGTTCAGATCGCCTTTGCCTTGCGGCAGGCGGAAAGCGGGACCCCGGTGGCGGAGATCATCCGGAAACTGGGGATCGCCGAGCAGACTTTCTACCGCTGGAAAAAAAGGTTCGCGGGGATGGGGGTCGCGGAGCTCAGGCGTTTGAGGCAGCTCGAGGATGAAAATCGGCGGTTGAAACGTCTGGTGGCGGACCTGACGCTCGACAAGCAGATGCTCCAGGATGTGCTCTCAAAAAAGTTCTGAAGCCCGCCGTGGAGAGGGACCTCGTGGAGGAGCTGAAGATGGCCTACAAGGTCTCGGAACGGCGGGCCTGTTCGACGCTGGTCTTTGCCCGCTCCGTGGTGCGATATGAGAGCTTGGCGGATCCTCAGACGGCGCTCAGGATGCGCCTTCGGGAGCTGGCGATGGCGCGGGTGGGCTACGGCTACAGGCGTCTTCATATCCTCCTCTGGCGAGAGGGCTGGAGGGTGAATCACAAGCGCGTTTATCGTTTATATCGCGATGAAGGGCTGGGCATGCGGAAAAGGACCCCCAGGCGGCGCAGGGCCTGTTTAAAACGCGATCTGAGGCCGCTGGCGGCTGAGAAAAACGAATGCTGGAGCATGGATTTTATGTCGGACCAGCTTTTCGACGGCAGGCGAATCCGGTTTTTAACGTTAGTGGATAACCATACCCGTGAGAGCCTAGCCATCAATGTGGCTCCTCGGATCCGAGGCATGGAGGTCGCCGAGGTTCTCGAAAGAGTCTCCAAGGAGCATGGAAAGCCTCAAAGGATCCAAGTTGATAATGGCCCTGAGTTCATCTCGAAGGATGTCGATCTGTGGGCCTACTGGAATCACGTGAAGCTCGACTTCAGCCGTCCCGGCAAGCCCACGGACAACGCTTATATCGAGTCCTTCAATGCCAGGTTCCGGCTGGAGTGTTTAAATGAGCACTGGTTCATGAGCTTGGAGGACGCCCGGGAAAAAACTGAGGAATGGAGGCGGGATTACAACCAGAACCGTCCGCACAGCTCTCTGGGAAACGTGTCGCCGGAGGAATACGCGGCATTGAATGGAGCCGCCGAAGCCGGCAAAATACGGCCCGAGAAGGCTAACAATAATGACTCACGAAATATTTTTCTAACCTAAAAAATGGACCAAACCAGGGGGCAGGTTCAGAGCCTCGAAATTTCACTTTACAGGTGGTACACTAAATGGGGGCAGGTCAAAGTTGCACTTGTAATTGAACATACTCTATTGCAGCAGAGCGCGGCGAAGGATCTAGGTGAAAGATATACTCAAAAAGAAGAAGCTATTCTGGCATTTAATAACTATTCCCAGCATTTATATAAAGCACCCGGAACACTGTCGATAAATGTCGAAAAGAAAGGATATAAATTCAAGGTTGACATACAGAGGTCGGGAAGTTCTGGCGTTGGAAATATGAAAATATTCTGCTACGATTTATTGCTCGCCAAACTATGGGCAAAACGGAATAAGACGCCGATGTTATTGATACATGACAGCATATTGTTTGCGGATGTTGATGAGAGACAAAAGGGTTTGGCATTGCAGCTTGCCGAGTCCGAAACTCGAAAAGAGAAATACCAATATGTTTGCATACTGAATTCGGATTCAGTCCCCCGAAGTAAATTCGATAAAGATTTCGATTTTGATAGTTTTGTTATCGCGACATTCACAGATGCAAAAGAAGATGGGGGACTTCTAGGAATAAGATTTTAGGTAAGGTAGCAATTGTTCCATATGTAAGGCATGTCGAAAGAAGGGGATTCCTTACATACTGAGATTTTAACTAGGGCTTCTTCATCGCTTTTTGAACGTTCTTTCCAAAATATTCTTCAGCGGCCTTAGACTGCATTTCGGCCCAGCTTTTGAAAGGAGTATTTTCCCTAACGTAAACGTCCCAGGCTTCCTCCGGAATATCCTTAAAGTCTTCTTCGCTTTCGACCTTGAATGGACTCTTCTTCAACAATTCATCAATGGAAGCAAATCGAGTATGTTTGCTCATGAACTCATGGGGAAAAAGATCATTCAGCGTCACTGCTTGCGGCCCAGAGAACTTCTCAAACTCGTTTGTTAGTCTGTTTAGATTGTTCTGGATCTCATCCAATCCTTTGATTTCAAATGAACTCGACATCTTTACGCTCCTGTTATGGATAATTTATTTCAGACGATATTCTTCGCACGAATCAGGCCAGCCCTTTTGTTTTGCCAACCTTCGCACTTCTGAATTAGGATGATTACATTCCCAGTTGTCGAGAAATCTTCTTGAACTATCTCCTCTTATTTGTCTGTCTAAAATCGGATTGTTTATTCCGAAGGAACAGGTTTCGCAATTTGACATTTTCTTTCATCCTTAAATATGGTTTTATTAGTGCTTCTTATCTCTCGGCGGACAAGGATCATTCCCAAAACTATCTTTATTTCGAATGACTCCATGCCTATCATGTATGACGATTTCTGTTCCCTGATTCCGTGCGATCTCTCTGGCGAATTTATCTGCTTCGGATTTCGTCGGCGTGACAGCAGTCAAACGATCATTTCCTTCTGAGAACTTACCGATATAACCTGGGCGTCTAATATCATCGAAAGGAAAACAAAGCGTATATCCACGTTTTGCGAAGAAATCGGATAATCCCTTAAGCTCTTTCGGGATTGACACTGGCTTTGAGGCAGTTGCTGCTTTTTGTGCCATATGTTTTTCTCCTTCAATAATTTATTTCATTTCGATAAAACTCTAAGATCTTATATTCCTTAAGAAGAGCTGCCTCTTTTTATTTTGGCCTTGGGCTATCAACTCTGCTATTTCATATTTCATCCATGTCACACAATATTAAGCGTCGTTTTGGTACTTATTTTCTTTTGAAATATTAGAAATAAGCCACAAAGAAGTAATAGAACATCTCGGATAATTAGAAGGACTATATCGGGATGCTTTGTCGAACTTAGGGAAAAACATCCGCAGTTATTGATGCCTCCATTAATTGCCTTGATTATCATTGCCCCCATAAAAATTAGAAGGAGAGATGACAATAGAAAGGCAGATTCGCGGATATAGAGACCGAATAAGAGAAATAATCCGAAGAATAATTCAATCCACGGAAGAAGGAACGATAAATATATAGCAAATTTTGGTGGAAGAATATCGTAATTCATGACAACCTTTGCGAAGTCATGAGGGAAAGCTATTTTATATATGCTGGCATAGATAAAAGTTCCCCCTAATATGGTCCTCGCGATAAAGGTGATATATTTAAATCGCAAAACATATGAAATAAGGCGCATTTCATATATCGAATATTAATATCAGCACGATATCCAGATCTTGACCCAGGAATATTCGATATTCCTTTCGCGATAATCGGTTGAGCCGGAATCAACCAGCGATCCGTTATTATATGTTTCAGGATCGGTCTCTATTAAGACGTAGCATAAACCTTCGCAACATTTCAGGTTTAGACAAGCACAATCTTCATCAACAGTAACGCCAGTTTCAAAAATAATGATCTGCTTTACGATTCCATGGCATTTGACTAATTTTGTCCCTCTTGGTACATAGGCTATTCCATGATCGCATACTTCAATAAACTCCAAATATTCTCCGTAATAAGAATATGCCTTAATTGCGGCGATAACCAAGCTTCCAGATAATAAAATCAGTGCTAATATGGAAAATCGCCTTTTATTCATGGATGTAGTCCTTATTGTAGCCAGAGACTGGGGAAAGCTCCCACCTCATAAATAAAGACACAAGAAATCCCCCAAAATAATCATATTCAGGAATAAATAATTAGATATATCTTTATACGAGACAAAGTAATGTTTAATTGGGCCTGATTAAATTATTGATTATTCATGTAGCAAGTATGAAAATAGGGCATTATGAGGAAAATGCGAATAATTAGATTGATTTTATTTATTGTTCTTGGAGCTTGCACAATCTGCATTTTTACTATCATTAATCACCGAGTCGAGTTCCTTCCAATAAAGACGGGGCTAGAAGCTTTAAAAAACGGAGATTTTCAGAAAGCTCTAAATCATTTCTCAAGATATTTGATATTACCAGCGCCTGAAAATAAGACCACCCTTGAATGCATAGTAAAGCTCGGCGTAGTCTTTTGGAATTTGGATCGACTGGAGGAGGCTAAAGAGCAATTCTTTAGAGCCGAGGCGCTAGCCCAGAAGCTTCATTCGACCGAAGAACAACAGTTTTGCCAAACGGCGCTTTCCATTAATGATCTTTATCTGAAAGGTCGAGAATGCTATTTTAAAGGCGATCTGGAGAAATCGATTATTTTATTCCGCGATGCCGTTAAGAAAGCTCGTTTAATCAAAAGCCCTGCTCACGAACTGAAGATCAGCAAAGCTTGGAGCATGGCACTTTTGAGTAGGTCCGGAAGCCGCGAATTCTTGG
>JADGNV010000041.1 GCA_017883285.1 Candidatus Aminicenantota bacterium
AGGACATGCTCCGCGCGCTGGGCTACATCAAATAGGCCCCTTTTCAGTCAATTTTCATTTGTGTTATATTGGCCGCGATGTCGACCACCCCGAAAATCGGCGTATCGTTCGTCCTTCCGATCTTCAATGAGGAGGGCAGCCTCCCCGAGCTCCGCCGCCAGCTCGTGGCCGCCGGCGAGAAGCTGGGCGAGCCGTTCGAGATCGTCCTGATCGACGACGGCAGCACGGACGGATCGTTTCCCGTCCTCCGGAAGATGCAGGCCGCCGACCCCCGGGTCAAGGTCATCCGCCTCCGCAAGAACTTCGGCCAGACGGCCGCCCTGACGGCCGGGTTCGACCACGCCAAGGGCGAGATCGTCATCACCCTCGACGCCGACCTCCAGAACGACCCGGCCGACGCCTCGCTCCTCGTGGCCAAGCTCCGCGAGGGCTACGACATCGTCAGCGGCTGGCGCAAGGACCGCAAGGACAAGTTTCTCTCGCGGCTGCTGTCCCGGATGGCCAACGCGCTCATCAGCCGGATCACCAAGGTCCGGCTCCGCGACTATGGCTGCACGCTCAAGGCCTACCGCCGGGAGGTCCTGCAAAGCATCAAACTCTACGGCGAGATGCACCGCTTCATCCCGGCCATCGCCAGCCAGATCGGCGTCGCTATCGCCGAGGTGCCGGTCAACCACCGCCCGCGCCTCTACGGCGAGTCGAAATACAAGCTGACCAAGTCCATCCGGGTCTTTCTCGACCTCCTGACGGTCAAGTTTCTGCTGAGCTACTCCACCCGGCCGCTGCAGATCTTCGGCATGTTCGGCCTGATCGCGGGCGCCGTCGGCGGCGTCCTGGGGATCGTCCTTTCGTACGAGCGTCTCATCCTCAAGCAAGGCATCGCCAACCGGCCGCTGCTTCTCCTGGCCATCCTCCTCATCGTGATCGGCATCCAGTTCATCACCATGGGCCTCCTCGGCGAGATCATGGTCCGGACCTATCACGAGGCGGTCGAGAAGCACATTTACGCCGTCCGCGAAGTCCTCGACTCGGAGCCCGACGAGCCCCGCTGAGCCGACCGGCTATGAAAATCCTCATGCTCGCCCCCGAGCCGTTTTTCCAGCCGCGGGGCACCCCGATCAGCATCCACTTCCGGATCAAGGCCCTGGCCGACCTCGGGCACAAGACGGATCTCGTGACCTATCCCCTCGGCGAGGACCTGGCCTTCAAGGACTTCACCATCCTCCGGGTCCCCAACGTCCTCCGCCTGCGCAAGATCAAGATCGGGCCCTCGCCGGCCAAGCTGCCGCTCGACGGCCTGATGGTCATCAAGACGCTGGCGACGCTCCTCCGCGGCCGCTACGACGTCATCTTCTCCCACGAGGAGGCGGGCTGGTTCGGCGCATTCTTCGGAAAGATCTTCCGCATTCCGCACATCTACGACATGCACTCGAGCCTCCCCCAGCAGCTCGAGAACTTCAATTTCTCCCGGTCCAGGATCTTGAAGGGGATCTTCGACGCCCTCGAGCGGTTCGTCCTCCGGAATTCGCGGGCGGTCATCGTCATCTGCCGCGACCTCCTGGATTACGTCCAAAGCCACGGTTTCGGCGGCAAGGCCGTTTTTCTCGAGAACTTCATGGACTTCGCCGATTTCGAGGCCGCGCCGCCGACGGCGGAGGCCGTAGCCGAAGTCCGGCGGACCGTCGCGCCCGGCGGCGAAAAGATCGTCCTGTACGCCGGGAACTTCGAACCCTATCAAGGGATCCCGCTCCTCATCGAGGCCTTCGCCCGGGTCAAGTCGAAGGCCGTGCTGCTTATCGTAGGCGGAGTGAAGGCCGAGCACGATGCGGCCCGGAAGATGGCCGAGAAGCTGGGCGCCGGCCGCCGGATCGCATTCGTCGAGAAAGTCGCCGCCCGCAAGGTCCCGCTCTACGTCGCGGCGAGCGACGTCCTGGTGTCACCCCGGGTCAGCGGGACGAACACGCCTCTCAAGATCTATTCCTTCCTCAAATCGGGGAAGCCGTTCGTGGCCACGAAGCTCTGGACGCACACCCAGGTCCTCGATGACAAGGTTTCCGTCCTCGCGGACCCCGACCCGAAGAGCCTGGCCGAAGGGCTGATGTACGCGCTGGATTCGGAGGGGGCGCAGGAGCGGGCGAGAGAGGCGAAACGGCGGGCGGACCGGGACTACGTCTATCCCCGCTACCTGGAAAAGATCACGGAAGCGTTGAATAAATGTGTGAAACGCTGAAATGCCAGACCATAGATGTCATCCCGAGCGAAGCGAGGGATCCCCTCTTCCTGCCTCCTCTCTCGACGAGATCCCTCGTAAGACTCGGGACGACTCAAGGGGTCGGATTGCTTCGCTCCCAAGGGTCGCTCGCAATGACTGATATGTAGCATGCGCGCGTTCATCACGGGAGCCTCGGGATTCATCGGCAGCCACCTCGTCGCGCGTCTCGTCCGCGACGGCTGGCAGGTCCGGGCCCTCGTCCATGACCACGGGCTCGAGGACGCGGCGGGAATCGAACAGGTCAGGGGCGACATCCGCGACGGCGAACGGCTCCGGGTCGCAATGAACGGCGCGGACGTCCTCTTTCACCTCGCTTCGGCCTTGGGCGCGTCCATACTCAAAGAAGAGGAATTTCGGGCAATCAATGCCGAGGGCACGCGTGCCGCGATCGGCGCCGCCGTCGCGGCCGGGGTGAAGAGGATCGTCCATTTCAGCTCCGCGGGCGTGCTCGGCCACGTCGCGGACGGCAAGGCTGCCGCCGAAGACCATGCCCTCGATCCGCGGGACGCCTACGACCGGACCAAGCTCGAGGGCGAGCGGCTCGCGCTCGAATTCGCCGCGGGCGGGGCCCACGTCATCGTCATCCGCCCCGGCTGGGTCTACGGCCCGGGAGACCGCCGGACGCTCAAGCTTTTCCGGGCCGCCGCCCGGAAGCGGGTGCCGCTCGTCGGCCGAGGGCGGACGCTCCAGACGCCCGTCTATATCGACGATCTGATCGAGGGGACGCTCCGCTGCGCGGCGAAAGGCCGACGCGGAGAGATCTACAATATCGCCGGAGGCGAAGTCCTTACGGTCAGGGAGATCGTGGCCGCCATCGCCGAGGCCGCGGGAACCCGCCCGCGGCGCGTGGCGCTCCCTCTTCTCCCGACGAAAGCCGCGGCCTGGACCCTGGGCAAGATCTTTGGAATCGCGGGCAAAGAGGCGCCCCTCAACCCCTCCCGCCTCGCCTTTTTCATCCATCCCAAGCCGCTCGACATCCGCAAAGCCATCGCCGAGCTCGGCTACGCCCCCGCCTGGGATTTCCGGCACGGCGCCGCCACGGCCGCGGCCTGGTACCGCTCCCGCGGCTGGCTCTGAGCGGGGCCGTTTGATTCCAAAATGGCCTTATGCTAAATTACAATCAAATGCCCCAGGATTTCCCCGGCAGCACTCAGAAGGCGCTCATCAGCCAGGACGCGTCCATGGCCTCGAAGTATTCCCGCCTGTTCGTAGGACGAAAAGGCCTATGGTTCCTCCTCAAGTACGAATTCATCAACCACTTCATCACGCCCATGCCCGGCGCCCTCGGGCTAGCCCTGCGAAAAACCTTCTATCCGCGCCTGCTGAAAAGAGTCGGACGGGGTGTCGTCTTCGGCCGCAACATCACCCTCCGCCATCCCCATAAAATCACGATCGGCGACAACACCTCGATCGACGACTACGCCGTCCTCGACGCTAAGGGAGAGGCGAACGAGGGTCTTTCCATCGGGGCCAGCGTCTATGTCGGCCGGAACACGGCCCTGAGCTGCAAGGAGGGGTCGATCGCGATCGGGGATTACGCCAACATCTCGGCCAACTGCAGCCTCCTCAGCGAGACGAAAATCACGCTCGGCAAGTACTGTTTTCTCGCCGGCGGATGCTACCTCGTCGCGGGCGGGAACCACCCCGTGGCCGACACGACGAAGCCGATCATGTTCCAGCCGTCGGAGTCCAAGGGAGGGATCGCGATCGGGGAGGACGTCTGGCTCGGGGCGGGCGTCATCGTCCTCGACGGGGTGACGATCGGCCGGGGCGCCGTGGTCGGCGCCGGAGCGGTAGTTGCTGCTTCTCTTCCCGAATACGCCACCGCCGTCGGCAGCCGCGCGCTCAAGATCGGCGACCGGCGAGAGCTCGGTAAATAGCAGATTCCGTGTCATTGCGAGAAGGCCCGCAAGAGCGGGCCGACGAAGCAATCTCCTCACGACAAACGCCCCGCTCCGGCGAGGTGACGAAGCAATCCCCCGCGGCTGGAGGGGATTGCTTCGCTCCCTTCGGTCGCTCGCAAAGACATTTTTTCCCAATTGCCGCCTTGACGTCATGACGTTATAGCGCTATATTGTCTTTATCGAAGAAGGTGCGAAATATGGAAAAACCCAGCAAGCGCGTCACGGTCTATCTCCGGCCCGCCTATCACCGGGCCTTGCGGGTCAAAGCGGCCGAAACGGAATATTCGGTCTCCGAACTGGTCAACGAGGCCGTCCGAAATTCTCTCCGCGAGGATTCTCTCGACCTCGAGGCTTTCGAAGCCCGCGCCGGCGAACCGTCGCTGGCTTTTGAGGACGTTCTCAAGAAGCTCCGCAAGGATGGAAAGCTATAAGATCCTGATCAAGAAGTCCGCCGCCGACGAGCTCGCCGGCGGAATCCCCAGAAAAGATCTGGAGAGAATCGTCCGACGCATTCGCGACTTGGGGCGCGACCCGAGACCGTCCGGCTGCCGGAAACTCTCCGGACAGGACCGTTATCGACTGCGGCAGGGGGATTACCGGATCGTTTATGCCGTCGACGATTCTCGGCGGATCGTCGAGGTTTTCAAGATCGGGAATAGGCGTGAGGTTTACAGATAGCGGAGAGGGGATCCCTTCCGCTCAGCGCGCGACGGGCGTCACCAGGAAGATGTTCCCCGCCAATTCGTCGACCATAAAGACGATCTTGTCCGCGGCCACATCGATGAATCCGTCGCCCTTGGGATAATTCAGGTGGAGGCGCTCCCCGCGCGGAAAAAAGACCGCCCGGGCGTCGCCATCCGGTTTTTGGGTCCGAGGATCGAGTTTCTGGGCATACAGACCGCACCGCCCGCTCCGCTCGGACAGATAGTAGACGTAGCGCCCGTTGGGAGACCAGCGGGGATTGCTGAGATAGTCCTTGCTTTGGATGATGGGAACGACGGACTTTGCCGAAGCCGGCGCCTGCCCACCGATCGGGACAACCGAAATCGCCGCCTGCCCGTCGGGCAAACCCGTGCGGAAGGCGACCCAGTTGTTATCGGGCGACAGGCTGCCGTCCTTCAGGAATCCGGCGGCGAGGATGAGGAGCGGGGTGCTTTCCCCCGTCTTCAAATTCCTTTTGGCCAGTTCGGTGGGTTTCGACTGGACGAGAACGAAATTGGGATCCGCGAAGAAATCCAGCACCCGGCCGATTTCGCCCACGTCCGTTCCGGCGGTCGATCCCGCCCGGACGACGAAGGTCCGCCACTTGCCGGCGATTAAGTCGCGAAAGGCGAGGAACACCCCGTCGGGGCTCGGCCGGGGATATTGGCCGAAATTGATGCCCTGTCCCTGTGTGGGAAAGACGGCCTCCCGTCCGCTCGGCAGGTCCCGCCAGCGGACTTCGAGCCGCCCCCCCCGCACGCCGCCGAAGGCGGTGAACGCCAGCTTGGTTCCGTCGCGGCTGACGGAAGAGTTGAACTTCGGCATGAGATCCTGGGTGAGCTTGCGAAGGTCCGTCGAAACGAAGGCCTCGTCGGGCCGGGCGGCGGCGCTCCAGGCGTCGATGACCGCGGTCGTATGGGCGTAGACAAAGCGGCCGTCCCTCGCCGCGGACAGCATGATCTTCATGCCGGGCCCGTTGGTCACGGACGCGGCCGGTCCGGTCACCAGCCAGGATTTCGGGTCGATCGCGGCCCGGAACACGTTCATTCCCTCGATCGTCGTCCCGTAGACGAAATACACGCTCGTTCTCAGCCAGACGGCGGGATACAGCGTGGCGGGCGGCAGCGCCAGATTGGACGCGGCCCGGGTCCTCACGGGCTCGCCGCCGTCGATCGGAATGACCCACCAGTCCGCGGAGGCCGGGTCGGCGTCGAGGGCCCCGTTGAAGAGCAGCGCCTTCCCGTCCGGCGACCAGACCGGCGCCGCCCCCTGGCCGACGAAATTGATCCTGAACTCCGGATGAAACGGGCGCGGCGCCCCGCCTTTGGCCGGGACGAGGTAGATGTCGAACAGCCGGGACTCGAGCGAAGCGGGAATGACCACATAAGCGATCAAGGACCCATCCGGGGAAAAGCGGGGCACGGTCCCGGCTTCGGCGATCCGCCGGGCATCGCCTCCCAAAGTGTCGATGACGTAGATCCCGCCGCCGTCGCGCTCGGACCGAAAGACGATCTTCGTGCCGTCGGGCGAAAAGTCCGGAAACCAATCGTTGCCCGGAGCATCGGTCAACCGGAGAGGCTTGCCCCCCGAAATCTGCTGCACCCAAAGGTCAAGGGTCCCGTCGCCCTCCCGATCCGAGGCATAGGCCACCATCTTTCCATCCGTCGAAAGCGCGGGAGTGGTTGTTAATCCCACGTCGAACGTCAGACGGGTCGTCTCGTAAGTCGCTTCCTGTTTCGCCCCTTTGAAAACGAACATGCGGAGCACAACGGCCGCAGCGGCGATGACGAGAATCGTCCCGGCGATGATGAGGGCGAAGGCCGCGGGACGTCTTTTGGCGCGCATGGGACGCCCGGCTGCCGGCAGCTTGCCCGATTCGGAATCCTCTTTCATATCCTGGAGAGCGACCTTGAGGTCGGAGATCGTCTGCCAGCGCCGCTGAGGGTCCTTCCGCAGGCAGTGGGCGAGGAGGCGCTCGGCCTCGACCGGGACGGCCTCGTTGAAGTCCGAGGCGGGGCGCGGGTCATCGTTGAGGACGGCGGCCAGCGTCTTCATCCGGCTCTCCCGCTGGAAGGCCTTCTGGCCGGTGAGCATTTCGTAGAGGAGGACGCCGAACGAGAAGATGTCGGATCGGGCGTCGACCGCCCCCCCTTCCGCCTGCTCGGGCGACATGTAGGCCGCCGTGCCGACGGCGAAGCCCTCCTCGGTCCGCGGCTTTTCGGCCTGGGCGATGGTCATGGTCTGCGGGCCGGCCGCGGAAGAGGCGGCGGCCGGGGGCGGATCGGCCAGCTTGGCCAGCCCGAAATCGAGGATCTTGATCAGCCCGCCGGCGTTCGTGACCATGACATTGGTCGGTTTGAGATCGCGGTGAACGATCCCCGCGGCGTGGGCCTTGGCCAGGCCGTCGGCGATCTGGACCGCATAGCCCAGGGCCGGACCGAGCTTCATCCCGCGGCGGCCGATGAGGTGGTCGAGGGACAGGCCGTCCACGTATTCCATTACGATGAAATCGACGCCCCGGTCCGAGGCGATGTCGTGAATGACGACGATATTGGGGTGATGGAGGGCGGAGGCGGCCTTGGCCTCGAGGACGAACCGACGCTTCCGCTCGGGGTCCGCGACCTTGTCGGGGGGCAAAATCTTAATGGCCACGGGCCGGTCGAGGTGCGTGTCGACGGCTTTATAGACCACGCCCATTCCGCCCTCGCCGATTTTTTCGACGATGCGATAATGCAGAAGATTCTGGCCGATCATGGTCGGGGTCCCTTTTGTTTGGTAAGACTTTTATAAGCCGGAGCGGCAGGGGAAGTCAAGATGAGCGCTTTTTCCCGGTGAGACTTTTATAAGTCGAGGCCGCGGATAGATTTAAGATGAGCGCGTCCTTGCGCGGGCGGCTCAGAGACTTGACGGCGCATTCGCGCGTCAGGGCTTGGGACCGACTGCCGCACTCCTCCCGGTAGACGAGGACGACGGGGCGCCGGGTGCGGGTATAGCGGGAGGCCTTTCCCTCCTGGTGGGCGAGGAATCGGCGGTCGATGTCGTTGGTCACCCCGGTGTAGAGGGACCCATCGCGGCATTTTAGTATGTAGAGGGACCAGACAGATGCGGAAGCGGCCGGAATTTTAGTAGTGCCCGCGGCCTTGGCTTTTGTGCCGGCCGCGCTTGAATATGATTTGTGCGCCTCTTTAATTTCCATTCCCCGGAGCATGCGGCGGTACTTGGGCTTCATGGAACTGAGATTCCGGTCACCTTTTAATCACGAAGTGATCGGGAGCTTCCCCGCACTCACGAAAGCATAAGATCTGGACGTTCTGCCTGAATCCATTTTTTCACCGCTTCATATAAATATCTGGCTAAGGTGATCATGGCCTCGAGTTCTTTCTCCGAAACCGCTCCTGCGCGATCATATTCGCTCGTATTCCTTTTCTTCCTAAAGGAGTCGAAACTGGAGATGAGTTTCCCGTCCGCTCGAATTGTATGTTCGAGCGAATTAATGACGCGGTAATGATGGGAGTCTTTGGAAGCGCGAAACCCTGCCGCCGCTAATGCCGCATTCGCGCATTGGAGGGCCGCATTATAAGCGATATTGAATCTCCAGTCCAAACTTACGGATGCATTTTGACAATCTATTAGGTCGCGTTGGGCTAATTTCAATAAATGCGAAATCTCCTGTCGACTTGTTTCGTGTTCAATCAGCCACCCGTTTTTTGTCCAATCGCGTAAACTCATCAGATTCTCCCATAACGGGAATGACGACGGTTTTTAAAACCGATCCCAGAAAATGATCGCCATCGGACATCCTTTTCTGGAATTCGCTAGGCGACATGACCGTGGGATTGATCTCCCTTCTCAGGATTCCTTGAGCTTGACCGAGTTTCTCAACGACATCCGAGAATGTTAGATCGCCAATGATAAGCAAATCGACATCGCTCCCCATTTTCGCCGAACCCTGAGCCATGGACCCATATAAAAGAGCGAACTTGATCGAATTTCCCAGCGGAGCGAGTGCTGATCGTAAGACGTCAACGAGGCCCGCGGTTTTAATTATAAGATTCTTCAAATCCTCAAAAACAGGACTTTGGGGATTGGCCTGAAAATGAACCTGGTTATCTCGCATGGTCCGCAGTATAAACCCTGCGCTTGATAGCCGTTTCAGCTCCCGTTGTCCTGCCCCAGGCAACACTCCCGCTAAACGAAGAATTTTTCTTAAATGGAAGGATTCGTCCGTGTGGCTAAATAAAAGAGTCAAAATAGAGCGCCGTGTTTTGCCAAATAAGCATTCCAATAAATCATGATCTTGCTTTGTTGTGCTTTTCTTTTTATTGCTCCTCAGTGGTCTTTGCTCAACTGTACTCATTATGAGTACAACTGTACCCATTTTGGGTACGCTCGTCAAGATGGCTCTTTATTCTTCCTTTTCACCATTTCGACTTAATAAGACGGAAGGAAGAAACCTTAATTCTCATTCCCCTTGCCGGCTGGATACGCGCGCGAGGGAGAAAGCCCGTCCTCGTCCGGATCGGCCGTATCGCGCCTCTCCGCTCCCGATTGCGCCTTGTGCGGGTCGAGGACGGGGCGAGCGCTCAGTCGGCACTTTGAAACCTTAATACATCAGATCTCTTTCAGCTTTTCGACGATCCGGATCATCCCAAATGTATCCAATCCGCAATATTCTCCCAGCTGCTTGCGGACGCGCGCCCTTTCCCCCTCCTCCACCCCCCCAAACGTCACCCTAAGGTACTTCCGGCTAGCCATCTCTCCGTCGGTGATGTCCAACCCTTCGTATCCTTCGCCAGTCAAAGCGGGCAGGACCGCTTTTAACGACGCGCTTCCAGCCTGTTGGGGATGATAGAAGTCGAACGCGCGGAACGGCGCCAGCAGGTCGATGAACCTGGTTTGGGCGGCCGCCCACCACTCCTGATACTCGGGATAATTTTCCACGGCCTGGTTCAATACGCTTTTCTCGAAGGCCGCGTTATAGCTGACGATGGACCCCGAATCGCCGAGCTTTTCCTTCAAGAGTTTCAGGACCTCGGGATTCGGATTGCTCCGGCCCTCGGACAGATACGAGTGATGGGCAGGCACCGCCGCGGACGCCGAAACGATATCGAGCGAGAACTGGAATGGGACCTTCTGGTAAGGCCGGACGCCGTCAAAGAGGGGGATCGCCGTCTGGAAGGTCTCGAAATCGAGATAATGGACCGGATAGACGAGAGTCTCCAGGAACGCCCGGATCGTCCCCGGATCGATATGCCGGCTTCCCATCCGTACGGCCTCGCGCTGAATGGCCTGCTTCCCGTTCAGGTCGGTCGTTTCGGGGACGTCCGCGATTTTCAATATTCCCTGATGGATCAGCTCGAACGCTTTTTCTTTCTTGAATCCGGCGAGCGTCAGCGGGTTGTCCTCCGGAAGGAATGCCCAGCACATCTCCTGGAGGATGCAGGTGTAGGGGTCGTCGCATTGCGGACCGATGGCGATGTCCGGCATCTGTTTTTGGCGGATCACTTTGGCGAGTTCCGCGAGGTTCGGCTCGACGCAGGGCGAAATTGAGGCGACTTGATCGGTCACGTCGGCCAGGGTGAAGAGCTTTTTAACCTCGACCTCCCCCCGACGTACGTAATCTGTGTTGATATGCATCAGGATGCACTTCCGGACGCGGAGACCCGAACCCTCCACGACGTACTTCTGCAGGGCCAGGTCGTCGATGTGGACCTGTTTGACGTCGGACGAGCTCTTGACCTCGATAAGGTCCCAGGCGCCGTCTTCGACCGGATTGAGGATATCGGTCCGAGCGAAGCCGTTCCCGAAGCTTACGGCCGCTTCGTATAAGGGGACCCTTTTCGCCAGGGCTTCGCGTGTCTTTACCAACAATCCGTCGTAATCCCAGTGCTTCCCTTCAATCTCGATGCCCCCGGGGAAGAGGCTCTTGGCCAAGTGCCCGACCTCGTGGCCTTGGTCAAAGATCGCCTGGGTCGAGGCGTCGTAGGGCGGGACCTTGGCTTTGTCGTTATAGAGGACCCAAATGAGCTTCCGGCACTGCAGGCCGTTCAGGTATTTGGATTTGGATAATACGGGTTTGAATTTGGAAAGAGAGGGCATGGGGTCACTCGCCGTACATCTCGGTGATGATTCGCCTCAGCGCGGAGGCCTCATCTTCCGTCAGCTTGCCGATTTTGGTTCCCAACCGGGACTTGGCGATAGTACGTATCTAGTCCACCGCTCTTGTACCGAACCAT
>JADGNV010000042.1 GCA_017883285.1 Candidatus Aminicenantota bacterium
CGAACCAACCCTTGCCGCCCGCGCTCAAGTAGTCGTAGTCGACCATGGCGATGTCATGAAGCCAGTCAGGGCCGGGCGGAATGTCCTCGAGGGCGACATCGTAGAACCGGCTCATGGCCGAATCGGGATCGCCCTGGTGGAAGACCGTCGAGATCGTGCGCCGCTCCAGGTTGTTTTCGAGCCCGACGGACTTCGGATAGGTCCATTCCACGGCCTTTCTTTTGAACACGGTCGAATAAAAGGGGTCGGTCATGAGAGTGCAGCGATCGGCCAGCGGGCCCGGCGGAAACGTCACCATCGGCGCGGCCAGGGCTAGGGCGCCAGACGGGACAACTCCGGCAAACCTGTAGACGGCGGCTTCAGAGGCGCCGAGAGCGCCCCCGACGCCGTTCTTGAGCGGAAGCCAGGTCGTGTCCGGAAGGACAAGGGGATCGATAGGCACCGCTACGGTCAAGTCCCCGGGGAGCGGGGAATCGGATCGCAAAGCGATCTCCCGGCTGAAAATGACAGCCCCATCCCCCGGCTTGAGGGCGTATGTGAGTTCAACCTCGAGCGGAATCTCCTTGATAGCGTAGACGAAGCGGATGCCGTTTTCGGCGGGCATCATCCGGACAGGCGCCGTCAGGGGGAAGATCCGGCCATCGCAGGACACGCGTCCGGCGCCGTTGCGGGCGGCCGACTCGAGCGTCCCTCCCGGCGAGACGATCGAAAGGACCGAGCCATCGGACCCGAGGCGGACGGAATAATCTCCACAGACGAGCGTTTTCGCGGATCGCCCCACGCAGGATGGCCAGAGTCCGAAGCTCAAGCCCAGAAGGAGAATTCCCAGCCGATATAGCCTTGGCGTATCGATCATGAGGCCTGCCTCCAGCTTCGGGCGATCAGAACGTCCGGGGACCGCACCCGGTGATCGGGATTATACCCGAGAACCCGCTCGAGATGTCAAAGGCGAAGCGGATGCGATGGGGCGGAGAATTTTCGCCGCCCGGCTTTGAGTCTTGACAGAATCGACCCGTTCCCCGACTAATCCCGTGGGAGTATGAACATGAAGCCAAGACCGTTCGTCGCGATCGTTTCGGTGTTACTGCTTGTCGCCATTGTCAGCTGTGTCAGCGTCGAGAAGCGATACCAGAAGGGCCAGGAGCTGGAGGCCAAAGGCCGGCTCGAGGAGGCGGCCCAGCGCTACATCACTATCCTGACCAAAGACCCGAACATGGAGGACGCGCGGCGGAGCCTGGCCGATGTGGGCTCCCGGATCGTTAACGAGGGCCTGGCGCAAGCCCGCGCGGACGAGGCGAACGGCCTTTATGAAGGCGCCGTCGCGGCGATCAACCGCATCGACAGCCTAACGGGGCGGGCGGGCCAGGTGGGGGTAACTCTCGCCGTTCCAGATGATTATGCGGACTTCCGCCGCGACATGGTCGAAGCCGCCTTTGCGTCCCTTTCTCGGCAGGGCGGGGACCTGGAGGACGCGGGGAATTGGGCCGAAGCCCTCCGCATCTACGAACGTATGCTCCCCTACCCTCTCGCCTCGGACCAAAGGACCCTCGTGGATGAATCCCGGGCCCGGGTCCTCACCGAATGGGCCAAGCAGGACATGGCCAGAGGGTCCTACCGGGCGGCCTACGGCCACGCGCAAAGCGCCCTGGAGATCCATGGTCCCGACAGCGAGGCGGGAGCGGAGGGCCGGGCGATCCAAAAGGCCGCACTCGAAGCCGGGACGAAGACGGTCGCCGTCCTTCCCTTCTGGGCCGATCGGGGATCCGGGAACAGGCCGCCGCGAGGAATGGAGAGCAGCCTCTACGACACCCTTCTCTATGAGCATATGGAAGCCCCGGTTCTGTTTGTCGGCCCGATCGATCGCGGGACGATCCACCGCGAGATGAGCCGGCTCCGGATCAGAATCGGAGAGATCGCGCCCCAGACGGCGGGGATGGTCGGCCAGGCCTTGAACGCGGACTTCGTCGTGGTCGGCTGGCTTGGATCTTATGCACAGGAAGACAGCGTTCCCGAAGAAAAATTGCGGCAAGCCCCTCTCCGCAGGGACAAGACGAAGGCCGCCGCCTATACGGAAAAGAGATACACGGTCAAGCTGACCGGCGAGGTCAGGTACGAGATCATCGAATCGGCGTCGAGAAGGGTTGTGGATGAGGAAACCGTGGTCGCCAACGCCTCCGCTCCGTTCCGGCGCGCCTTTTATGACGGAGACTATTCGACTCTCGATCTGTCCAGAGACGAACGGGCGCTGTTCGACAAGGAAGGGTGGCTCCGGGCCGAGGAAGAGCTCCAGGCGGGCCTGGTCAGGAAGCTCGCCGAGAAGATGGCCGCGAGCCTTTTTGAGAGGGTCTTGCGCTTCGTCAAGTGACCCGGCGCGGGATCGGGCACGCGCCTATTTGATTGTCCAGCTGTCCATTTCGGACTTGAACAACACCGCGGTCGGGAAATTGCGCCGGATCGCCGCTTCATCCAATGGCTCCTGTCCGGCCAGAGGAATGTGCGAGGCGATTAGAACGCGCGGCCTGATGCCGTCGATCAAGAAGCGCGGAGGCTCCGGCGAGGCGAGAAAAAAGCCGGGCACGAAGGCGAAATCAATCTTCTCATCGGGAAGGCCCAGGTTCCGGAGAAGCTCCGGGGTCAGCAGCGAAGCGTCGATATCTCCGGAATGGAAGAACGTCACGCTCCCAATGGTGACGAGATAGCCCAGATTGACGATCCCGGGGACTCCCGGAGGCGGGGTGCCGTGCGACAGCGGCATGGCCTGGACCCGGATGCCGTTCACTTCGAGCACGGTGCGCTGGCCCTCGACGGCTTGAACGGGAAAAATTCGGCCCGGTAACCCCGAGAGCAGATCCGCCGTATCCTTCGGCCCAACGAAGGATGCCTTGGGGTGATTCTGCAGGCAGCGGCCGACCGAGGCAGCCTTGAAATGGTCGCTGTGGCTGTGCGTGGCCATCACGAGGTCGAGCCTGTCGAAGGGCGGTTCGCCCGCGAGCAGCCGGCGTTCGACCTCGGGCGACGTAAAGTTAGTGAGTCCGTCGATCAGGACCTTTTTGCCGTCCACTTCGATCAGAAAACCCGAGATTCCGACAAAGGTCACCGTGTTCGGATTAGTCTTTGCGAGACCGTCTGCGGCGAACACTCCCGCCGCGGCCAGGACCAAGCTCATGATCTTGAGTATCATCTTTTTTCTCCCATAAGGGATTACGCCCCCTCGTCCCGGCCCGTTTAATGCGCCCTACCAAGCCTTCTCGGCGTGGAGCTCCCAGACCTCCTCCTCGGCGTTCTCGCGAAGATAGAAATAGCGGCCTTGGTAGAAACAGAACAGGATGCCGTTGGACAGCCGGCCGGTGAAGGGCAGGTCCAGTCGCCGCAATTCCCGCCCCCGCCCGTCGAAAAGGGCGAATTCAACTTTATCTTGGCTATATTTATAAGTTCTGGCGACGAACTTTCCGTCCAGGACTTCAAAATAA
>JADGNV010000003.1 GCA_017883285.1 Candidatus Aminicenantota bacterium
ACGGCGAAAGACAGGTACGGCCGTCCCTCCTTCAAAGCCAGGCCGGGGGTCAGGGTCGACCGGGGCCTTTGTCCCGGGGTGATGACATTGAAGGGGTTCTGCCGCTCGTCGAGAACGAAGCTCTGGGCCCGCTGGCTCATGCCCACCCCGGTCCGTCCGGCGATCACGCAGGGCACCCAGCCGCCGCTCGGGGTCACCGAGACGACCCAGCCTTCTTTGTCGGCGGCCTGGATGGAGGTCGTCCCTGCACGGAAGGAGGCTTCGACCTCGGCCGATTGCCGGGCGTCGAGTCCGGCGGCGTCTCCCCTGCCCCAATCGAGCCAGCGGTCGAGATAAGCGCGGTAGGGATTCGTCAGGCCTTCGAACGGATAAGGGTCGCCGGGCTTGATGTCGGGTTCATTCCTGTCGTTACGGATGAGCCGGACCCGCTCCTGGGCGTACGCTTTCGATAGGAGTCCGCCGAGCGGCTCTTCGGGCGGACAATACGGATCTCCGTAATAGAAATCCCGGTCCGCGAAAGCCAGGTTCATGACCTGATAGAGGGTGTGGATATAGGCGGCGCTGTTGTAGCCCAAGCTCTTGACGTCGAGGGTTTCGAGCATGTTCAGGGCCTGGAGCATGACCGGACCCTGGACCCAGCTCGTAAGCTTGAAGACCTCGATCCCTTTGTACGAGGCGGACACCGGCTCTTCGAGGTGGACTTTCCAGGCGGCCAGGTCGTCCAGGGTGATGAGCCCGCCTTGCTCGCGCGAGCCGCGGACGAATTCGCGGGCGATGTCGCCCTTGTAGAAGCGGTCGTAGGCGGCGCCAATCGCGTCCTTCCGCGACTTGCCCGCCGCCAGGGCCTTGCGCTCGGCTTCGATGAGCTGGCCCAGCATCGCAGCGAGGTCGGGCTGGCGGAAGATCTCCCCCGGCCGGGGCGCTTCGAAGGTCTCGCCAAGGTGGGGCAGCAAAATGGCCCGCGAATACGGCCAAGTCTTGATCTTGTCCTTGTCCTTCTCGATGCGGTCGGCCGTCTCCTTGTCCATGGGGTAGCCTTCGGCCATGCGCAGGGCCGGGGCCAGCACCTCGGCGAGGCTCATCGTTCCGAACTCGGCCAGCATCGTCAGGAGCCCACCCGGCGTGCCCGGGGTGACCGCCGCGAGGACCCCGAATTCTGGCGGATAGGCGTAGCCCTTGTCTTTGTAGAATTGGACGGTGGCGCCGGAGGGCGCAACGCCCAGGGCGTTCAGACCGATGACCTTGCCGGTCTTCGGGTTGTAGATCAGGGCTTGGGTCTCCCCGCCCCAGCTGAGGACGTCGTGCATCGTGCAGACGGCCCCGAGCATGGCGCAGGCCGCGTCGACGGCGTTGCCGCCCCTGGCGAAGATCATGGCGCCGGCCGTGGCCGCCAACGGCTTTCCCGTGATAGCCACCCATTCCCGGCCATGGAGAACGGGCTTCTCCGTCCGCTGGCCGGACGAGCCGACCGAGGCTCCCAGACAAAGAACGAGGATCATGAGGGAGATCGTTTTCATCGGTCCATCCTTTCCGCGAGATCGGCTGGCGCAATGGGATCCATCGGGCCCCTAATTCAAGTCGATGAAGACGCTGAAAGCGACGGCCCGGCCCGAGCAGGCGAGCATCGGGACGGCGCGTTGACGTCGGTCATGGTTGCGGACGACGAACCGGGCCACGAAATGGCCCACGACAGCACCGATGGCCACGTCGGAGGCCCAATGGCGGTCTAGGGCCAGCCTTGACAGCCCCACGCCGGTGGCCAGCGTATAGGCCACGACCGGCACCCAGGCATGCTGCCGGTACTGCAGCGCGATGACGGTGGCCAGGGAAAACGCCGCCGCCGTATGACCGGAGGGACAAGAACCGTAGAGACCTCCGCCGCCTTTTTCGAATCGCTTGAAGAACCCCGCAGGTCCGGCCCAGTGGTCCTGGCCGCCGCTGACGTATGGCCGCTGACGTCCGGTCAGGCCCTTGAGAACGTTGTCCACGAGGAAGGACTGGAGGATGGCGCTCGCCGCCAGGTAGCCCGTATCCCTGGCCCGGGTGTCCTTGAAGAGGAGGCCGGCGCCGAAGAAGGCTCCGGCCGTCGCGAATCCGGCCAACCCTCCCATCTCGGTGACCACGGGAGCGACGTCGCCCACCCAGGCGTGCTTTCCGGCGTACGTCTGGACGCCGTCGCGGATGGATTCGTCGGAGGCGATGAGGAACGCCGTGGCCGCGGCCAAGCCGACGAGGGGAACGATATGTTTGGTCTTGATGCGCGCCGGCGAGGACCAGATCCGGCCGGCGTCGCCGAGAAATTCCCGGCCGGCCTCTTTCAAGGTGAAACGATCGCTAGTTTCAAGGACCGGCTTCTCGGCCGGCGCAGGGATTTGGCCGGCGGACGGCGGCGCGCCCGCCGCGGCGACGGAAGTGCCCAGGAAGAGGACGAGGACGAGTCCGGCCGCTCCGGCTCGAACCAAGATCCCGTTTTTCAGGGCCATTGAAATCGATTATACATCAACTCCGGACAGTCTACCCCCTGCCGTTTCTCTATGCTATAATGACGCTCTTTTCGGGCCGCCCGTTGAAGAACAGAGGAGATTGGCCGTCCATGTATCGCATCGAACACCACCCCATTCTGCCCATCCCCGCGAGGCCCAAAGTCTTTTTCACTTGGAAGGGCCAGACCTTTGAAGCCCTCGAGGGCGAAACCCTGTCTTCCGCCCTGTTCGCCGCCGGCATCCGCGTCTTCGGACATCACGCCAAGGACGGCGCCGCCCAGGGAATTTTTTGTGCCAACGGCCAGTGTTCCCAGTGCCTCGTCCTAGTCGACGGCATCCCCGTTAAATCCTGCATGGAGCTCGTCCGTGCCGGGGTCCGGGTCGAGCCTGTCGAGGGGCTGCCGGAGCTGCCCCAGGTCGACGCCCACACGGTCGGGCTCGAAAAGGCCAGTCCCATCGAGACCATCCGCGTGCCTGTCCTGATCATCGGCGGCGGTCCGGCCGGGCTTTCAGCCGCGATCGAACTGGGCCGGCGGGGCATCGAAACGCTCCTCATCGACGACAAGCACCGGCTCGGCGGCAAGCTCGTCCTCCAGACGCATCGCTTCTTCGGCTCCATCGATGCCGTTTACGCCGGGACGCGGGGTATCGACATCGCCACGCGCCTCGAGAACGAGGTCCGCTCGTTCCCCGGCGTGCGCGTCTGGCTCCAGAGCCCGGCCCTGG
>JADGNV010000043.1 GCA_017883285.1 Candidatus Aminicenantota bacterium
CTTGAGCTCAACTTGACTTTTTATCTTGCCACAACCTAATATTGGCCCATGAGCGTTCATCCCGCCGGCGCAGCGGATAAGCGGTTTTTCCTCCCTAAGACTGGACCGCAGCCCACGTGACAGCCTCAAACTGTTCAGCCGGTTAGGCATGACGTCCGTAAAGGAACTCCCATGAACCATAATGCCGCGAAATCCCTGTTTACGCGCCGCTGGATCACGACCTTCGTCCTCGCGCTGGCTATCGCGCTCACGGCGGCCACCGCGCTGCCGGGGGCGCAGACCAACGCCAAGAAGAAGGCCCTCGCCATCGACGACTATGCGAAATGGCGCAGCATCGCGAGTCCGACGATATCGGGCGACGGGAATTGGGTCGCCTACGTCCTGCAGCTCACCAACACCGTCCCGGCAGAGGCGAAACCGGTCCTTCACCTATTGAATCTCGAGACCAATGTGGAGGTGACGGTGGCCGACGCCACGGAAGGCGCCTTCTCGGAGGACTCGAAGTGGATCGTCTACCAAGTGGACCCCGGTGCCGCGCAGCGCGCGCGCGCCGCCCGGAGCGGCTTAGGGGCGACACCCGCGACGCCGCCGTCGATCCAACCGTCGCAGCCCGGTGTGACACCGCCGGTGCCTGCTCAAGTCGTCGCCCCTGGGGCTCAACCGGGTCAGGCTGCCCGCGGCGGGGCGGCACCGACGATTCCCCCGCGGCGTGTCGAATTGCGCAACCTGGCGACCGGGGCCGTGCGGTCCTGGCAGGACATTGGGGTATTTACTTTCGCGCCCACCTCCACTCATCTGGTCCTCCGGCGTCGGGCGCCCGAAGCGGCGGGCGCGACGAGCGGACGTGGCGGCGGGGCGCCCTCGGCGCCGGGGGGAGGTGCTCCGGCTGCGGCTGGCGCCGGGGCCGCGAGTGCACCGGCCGGGCCGCGCGGGTTCGATGTCATCCTGCTGGACCTTCGGACCGGGCGTCATCAGCTGCTCGGCAGCGTGGGAGACTTCGCCTTTAATCGCACCGGAGAGCTGCTCGCTTACACCGTGGACGCTGCCGTGAAAGACGGCAACGGCGTCTTTATCTTCGACACACGAAACGGGCGCGTCACGCCGCTCGACAACGACGCCAAGAGCTACAACCGGCTCGTCTGGAACGATGAGGGCAACGCCATCGCCGTGCTCAAAGGGACCGACGTCGAGAAGATGCGCGAGAAGGACAACGTGCTCGTCGCGTTCCCGGACGTCGCGGCGGCGCTTAAGGATGGGGCCTCCGCTCCGGAGCCGGTCGTTCTCGAAACGGCCAAGGCGGACGGCTTTCCGAAGGGCTGGGTCATCAGCGATCGGGCGGCCCTTGCCTGGAGCGAGGACAACAAGCGCGTGTTCTTCGGGGCGAAGGAGCAGGTCGCGACACCCGACGCCACGCGCCGGACGACGGACGAAACGGCTGACGTCGACGTATGGAACACGGGTGACGAGCGGGTCCAATCCCTCCAGATGGTCCGCGTGGAACAGGACCGCAACTTCACCTTCCGCCAGGCGTTCGACGTCCCGGCCAAGCGCTTCATCAAGCTGGCGGATGAGACGATGCGAGAGCTGGACATGGCCCCGGACGGAAAGTGGGCCCTGGGTCGCGACACGCGCGGCTATATCCGCGACTCCAGGCTCCCGGCCGCGGACATCTACCGTGTGAATACGTCCACCGGGGAGCGGACCCTGATCGCCAAGGGGCAGCTCGTCGGCGCCCACGTGTTCGGCATTTCGCCGCACGGGACGAACTTCCTCTTCTGGAAGAACGATAAGTTCCAGGCCTACGAGTTCGAGACGGGCGCGACGAAAACGCTTGGCGCCGGACGGGCGCCGAGCTTCTTCGACCGGGAGTACGATCACCCCGGGCCCAAGCCCTCGTACGGCATCGCCGGCTATACGAACGACGGCAAGGCCGTCATCGCGCAGCACAAGTATGACCTGTGGGTTCTCCCGCTTGACGGCTCCGCCCCGAAGAGCCTCACCAACGGCCTCGGCGACAAGAGGGAGATCCGCTTCCGCATCGTCCGCACCCAGCCGCCGGACCCGACCGTCCCGCGCTCGGTCGGTCCCCGCGGGACCATCGACCTCTCTAAACCGGTCACCCTTTCCGCCTACGGCGAGTGGACGAAGAAATCCGGATTCTACGAGCTGTCGGGCGCGCAGCTGAAGGAACTCGTGTACGAGGACGCGTCGTTCAGCGTACCGACCCGGGCTATGAAGGCCGACCGGTTCATGTTTACGCGCCAGACGTTCGTCGAGTTCCCCGATTTGCGCATCTCGGGCCCGGGCTTCAAGGAATCGAAGAAGATCTCCGAGGCCAATCCGCAACAAACGGACTACATGTGGGGTCACCGAGTGTTGTTCGACTTCAAGAACAAGGACGGCGTGCGGCTGCAAGGCATCCTCGCCTTGCCTGATGACTACAAGCCGGGTGAGAAGCGGCCCATGCTCGTCACATTCTACGAGAAGAACTCGCAGAACTTGAACCGCTACAGCGCGCCGGCGTATCTCACCGGCATGGGCGGATCGCCCATGCAGGCGGTGAGCACCGGTTACCTGACCATGCTGCCCGACGTCCACTTCCGCACTGGCTCGTCGCACACCGACATGCTGGAATGCGTGGAGGCCGCGACGCGCAAGGTGATCGAACTCGGCTACGCCGACCCCAAGCATATCGGCGTCTCGGGCCACAGCTACGGCGGCGAGGGCGCGGCCTTCATCGGGACGATGTCCAAGATGTTCGCGGCCGTGGGCATGGGCGCGGGCGTCATCGACCTTTATTACGACTTCACCCAGAACTGGGGCTGGGCCTATGCGGTCACCGGCGGCAGCGGCGAAAACGCGTTCGACTATTATTTTTACAGCCAGGGGCGCTGGGGCTTTTCCCCCTGGGACCAGCCCGAGCGCTACCGTTACGAGTCGGCGATCACCCATGTACCGAACGTCATCGCGCCGTTCCTGATCATGCACGGCGGGGCCGACCCGACCGTCGACTTCCACAACGGCCTCGGCTTTTACAACGCGCTCCGGTACAACGGCAAGAAGGCCGTCTTCCTATCGTACCCGGGCGAAGGGCACGGGCTGCGCGGGCTGGCGAACCGGAAGGACTTGACGATCCGGTTCTTCGAATTCTTCGATCATTACCTGAAGGAAGCGCCGGCGCCGAAGTGGCTGACGGAGGGCGTACCTTATCTAAAGAAAGAGGCCAGTCGGGATCCGGGGAAGTAGATTGAATGAGGAACTTGCTTCGTCCGGGCATGTTTCGAAATGCGATCTAAAGGGTTTAACTACAAGAATCTATTGGGATAAGCCATTCGACATCCTCTTCGAAATGGGCCAATATAAAAAGTGGGGTACCGTAATATATGATCTTCGAACTGCGTTGAGAGAAATCCCTATGGCGAATTGTCTTCACGAAATGCGTCAAGCTTTTCATTTGGTATAAGAGGTTTTCAGAGATTGCCATTCTATCGGCCTAGGAACATCAAGCGAAAGGATGAGAGGGAAGAAAATAATTGCATCGCGGATGATTATCGATTTCTAATAATAGACTTAGCACATCCCGGGCAAGCCGTCTATGGGAAACTGAGTGAGCGGTGGCGTGCCAGAGAGGATGAGAACCTTATTTATCGAGGTTCATTTTTTTTAGCAAGGCTTGGAACCTTGGCTCCGAGCGCAGGCCGTCTAAAATGGGCCAAACCTTGAGAAAGGCCATAACGGATTCTCTCTCCAGATAGGCCTTTTCCAGATTCTCCAACGCCTTATTCTTCTCGCCGAGTCCAAGCCACACCAATGCCCTCCAAAGGGACCCGACGTAGCGATCTTTCGAAAACCCATCCAGCCGCTCGAGGATTTTGAGAGCTTCATCCTTCATGCCTGCGGAGCCATAGGCCAAACCCAACACGGACACCGCATTGACAGCTTCCGAGGAGAGCTCGACGTATTTTTGAATCGCGGCGATCGCTTCGCCCCACATTTTTTTGGCCAAGAAATTCGCCGACAGCCATAGATAGGGGAGCGAAAACTCCGGATCCGAGGCTAAGACGTTCCGGAGTTCTTCGATCGATTCGTCGAAACGCCGCGCATGGTAGAGAGCCCAACCCACGTGCGTGGGCGGAGCGGGCTCGAGAGGCTCCAACTCCTTGCCCTTTCTCATTTCTCGGATGGACTGGTCAAAACGCTCCGTGCAGAATAATAAATTACCATACCACATATGGGCTTCAGGATAATCCGGTTTCATCTGGATGGCCTTTAAGAAATGACGTTCAGCCTCAGGCCAGTCCCGGTCATACCACATGGCGATCCAGCTCAGGGAGGCGTGCACCTCGGCCAGCTCGGGGTCGATCTCCAAGGCTTTATTCGCCGCCGCCCTCGCCCGCGAATAGGCCTGATGGGGCGGCATGTAACTGTAGGCTCCGAGTATTCCATACGCGTCGGCTATTCCCACGTGCGGCAGGGCATAGCCAGGATCTTTTTCGACGGCGAGCTGAAAATACTGGAGACTTTTTTGCAGGCCCTTCTCATAGCGCCGCTTCCAGAAATAGAGTCCCTTCAGATAATATTCGTAAGCTTCGTGATCTTCCGTGTGTCGCTTGAGGAGCTTTTCCTTCTCGTCTTTCAACAGTTTGAGCTTCAGGTGTTCTACGATAGTCAGCGATATCTCTTCCTGAATGTCGAAAATATCCTTCATTTCTCTATCGAATTGGCCGGACCAGAGATGGTAACCGTCCTCGACACTGACGAGCTGAGCGGTGATGCGCAATCGCTGCCCGGATTTTCGCACACTCCCTTCCAGAACCGCACCGACGTTCAGTTTTTTCCCGACCTCGCGGATGTCGATCTCTCTTCCTTTGAAGGCAAAAGCCGAGGTCCGGGCCACGACCCTCAGCTCCCGGATATGGCACAAGGCGTTGATGAGCTCTTCGCTCAGGCCGTCGCAGAAGTACTCGTTCTCCTTGTCCGCGCTCATGTTCGTGAACGGCAGCACGGCCAGCGACGGGATGCGCGGGGACGCAGCGACGCCGGGAACGGCTACTCGTCCGGACTCGCGCTCGCGCTTCAGCCGCGTCAGGTCAACAACCATATCCCTGGCCGAATGGTAACGGACCTCGCGGTCCTTCTCGAGTGCCTTGTTGATGATCCGTTCCAGTGCGTCAGGCACATCCGGATTCAGGCGCACGGGAGAGGTCGGCGCCTGGTGCAGGATGCTGTCGAAGACCGCCACCGACGTGTCCCCCCGGAAGGGCATGCTGCCCGTCACCATCTCGTAGAGCACCACCCCCAGCGAGAACAGATCCGTCCGCGCGTCCAGCTCCTTCCCCAGCGCCTGTTCCGGCGACATGTACGCCACCGTCCCGGCGGCCGTGCCAGGGCTGGTCAGCGGCTCGGGGGCCGTAAGGGTCTCGGCAGCGGCACGTCGTTCCGGCGCCAACTTGGCCAAGCCGAAATCGAGGATCTTGGCCTGCCCGCGGCGGGTGGCGAAGATGTTGGCCGGCTTGATGTCCCGGTGGATGATCCCTCTGGCGTGCGCGGCCTCGAGACCGTCGGCCACCTCGAGCCCCACCGTGAGGATCTCGTCCAGCCCCATGCGCTTCCCGAGGATGCGTTGTTTCAGCGTCTGGCCCTCGAGCAGCTCCATCGCAATGAAGTGCTGCCCCTCGTGCTCGTCGATGTCGTAGATCGTGCAGATGTGCGGGTGATTCAACGCCGAGGCCGCCTGGGCCTCCCGCTCGAACCGCTCCAGCGCATGATGGTCCCGGGACAGCGCTTCGGGCAGGAACTTTAGGGCAACCGGACGCTTGAGCTTGGTGTCTTCCGCCTTATAGACGACACCCATCCCGCCCGCGCCGAGCTTTTCAACTATCCGGTAGTGCGATACCGTCTGCCCGATCATGGGACCATTGTCCTCGGGCTGAGAATTATCCCTTCCCCTCATAAAAGAAGGATATCCCCACCCCGGACAGGTGTCAAGAACTCAACGCTCATCCGCAACGTCAGAGGGGAAACGCCCGCCTTTCCGCTCCTTCCCCCTGGTGGAGGAACGCATCGTCAAATTCATGACCGTGGGAGGGCCGGGCCAAGACAAAAAGATGAAATAAACAAGAAAAATAGATTAAAATGGAGAGCAGGGGGCTGTCATGAATCCAATGAATCAGGACCGGAAAAACCGCGTCGCCCAATGGGCCTATGATACCAAAGCGATCCTGGGACGGTTCCACATCTGGCTGGAGGACGTCGAAGTCACGTGGGTCCGGGGCCAGTCGCAGCGGGAATTCAGCTCGCACCTGTCCTTCCTGAGCGGGTCTATGGAACGGCAATTCGCCATGACCGGCGCCCTGACCGCGCTGGGCACGCGCCTCTTCGGCCGCTTCGGCGAAGGCGCCTCGTTGGATAAAGCCGGGATCAACCAGGTCAAGAAGGACGCCGACGCCATCTCCGCCTATGTCATGAGCGAATGCCTCTGGTACCTGACCCGCCAAATACCGGAGAACCATGCCGTCATGGTCTGCCTGGGCGAGGGCCTGATGCCCAAGGCCGGCGAGACGCCCGAGATGGGCTCCAACCCGCAGTTGGGCTTTGGCCGCGTCTATGCCCGTCCCGAGGTGGCCAAGTGGCTGGACCAACGAGTCGTCCGGTTGCTGAACGATCCGTCCTACCGCTGGGGCGAATTCTACAAAGAGATCAACTCGGCCGGCGTCACCATATGGGGAGCGGCCATCGATACCCTGGAAAACACCTCCCGCTTCGCCAAAGGCGATCCCACCGGCCCGATGACCGTCCTGCACGTCTTCGACCAGCCGCTGCGCATCAGCAAGCCCTACGAGGGCTACATGGGGAACCTGCTTTTGCCCAAGGCCGTCGTGGCCCGGGCCGAGGAGGATTCCGTCCTCATTGACTACCGCACGCCGCGCGCGCTGGTCTGGGAGATCATCCGCAAGACCTACCCCGGGATCGAACCGCGGAACGTCCATGTCTGGACCCTCCGCGGCAAGAGCCGCGCGGAACGGATCGGCGGCCTGTGGAAGGAATGGGAAGCGCTGGGCGCCCATCTCATCGACGACGATTGGACGCTGCCGAAGGGGATGGGCGCATTTACCGAGTCGGGAACCTACGCGCCGACCTACAGCATCGGGGCCTGGAAAGACGAGCGCGGGGAATCGCACGTCTTCCTCTGCGACGGCTACGCCGCCTCGGCCGAGGCCGTGCAGGCGGCCAGCCTGGCCCCCCTCCTCAACCTGCGCGCCTTCCTATCCGTCTTCACCTCCAGTTTCAAACTCCCCTATGACAAGGAAAATAACCTCATGAGGCTGGACCCCGAAGCGCCGGATTTCCCATCCCGGCTCGGAGAGCTGCTGGAACGGCCGGCCGACGGGAAGACCGTCGACAAGCACCAGGCCATGATCCGCGAAGCGGTCGAGGCCGGGATCCCGCTGCAGAAGACGTCCATCGAGGCCGACGATTTCTTCCCCGAAAAAGACTGGGATGTCCTGGCCGTCACGGGCTACATGAATCCCGACCCGTATTCGGGCGCTCCCGGCGTGGAAAAGCTGGCCGATGACTGCTACCGCGTGAGCGTGCGCCTGTCGTCGAGGCGCGGGGAGAAGTTCATCACCATGACCATGAAGCTCAAGGAACCGCTAAACCTGAGCCGGTTCATCTTCAACCCGCTGCTGACCCGCTTCATGTCGGGCGAGGACTATGAGACTCGTCCGGTTCGCATCTCCGATTCGGGGCGCATCCGCAACGAGCTCCAGACGTTGTGTTCGGAGGCCCTGGAGTTCCGCAAGAATGGGGTTATCCGCGTCCATTTCGCCCGCATTCTTCCCGAAGTCATTTCGCGCGAAAAGCAGAAAAAACTGCTGGAAATCCTGAGCTGGTACAAGAAAAACCATCCCATCTGGTTTTCCTGGCTGGAGATCGTCCCGCCGGAGGCCTAGAGGCCGCTCCCGGAACGCTTTTTATCGTTCCCCGCTCCTGATCTCCATCTTGAGGGCGTGAAGCGACATGTTCAGGTCGTGGCGGGACTCCAACAGGGAGGCGCTGAACGCCCCCAGGCATCTCACGCGCTGAGCCGACGTCCCGTGGGTGAAGGAGTCGGGAACCGCATAGCCTCGGGTTTGCTTCTGGATCCGGTCGTCGCCCACGGCGCCGGCGGCTGAATATTGATTTCTGGGTATAATTTCAGGACACCCAGGGCAAGCCGGAAAGGGGGTAGGAATAAAGGGCGGCTATTGCGGATGCAGCATCGTTGCAGAAAGGCAAACAGGGAAGAACGATAAGATAAATTACGTTTATTATCATTGCACGGAAAATAGAGGGAAGTGCGAGCAAACCTGGTATAGAGAAGAAGAGCTGGAGAAGCTATTCGCGGATGCAATCGGGAAGCTTCAGTTTGATGATCAGATTATCGAATTAATAAAACAGGCTTTAAAGAAAGCCCATGAGGATGAAGAACAGAACGCCAAGGATGCGCTGACGAGACTTCAAAGCGAATATACGCTAAATGAAACCAAGCTCCACAAGGTCTATGAGGACAAACTTGAGGGTGTGATTAATGAAGACTTTTTTAAGTCCAAATTTGCAGACATACAAAATAGACAGATAGAAATTCATGCTGAGCTCGACAACTTGAGGAAGAAAACTACTCGCTATATCGAGCAAGGCCTGGAAATATTCGAACTGATGAAAAACATTAAGAATCAATATGTTAAAGCAGACTCGGCTCAAAAGCAGAGAATCATGAAAATCTTAGTATCGAACTGCGAACTTAAGGGTGTAAATACAAGAATCTATTGGAATAAACCCTTCGACATACTCTTCGAAATGGGTCAAACTAAAAAGTGGGGTGAGTGAGGGGACTTGAACCCCCAACCTTCGGATCCACAGTCCGACGCTCGATAAATAGATGAATCTCCGTGTGACAAATTCGGGTGAAAAACGCTGAAACTAAAGGTTCAAAAATGAAAGTCAAAAAAGGGATAAATCAATAA
>JADGNV010000044.1 GCA_017883285.1 Candidatus Aminicenantota bacterium
GGGTCGTATCTCGAATGCCAGGACTTCTTCCGCCTGAGCGGGATCGAGCGCGACGTGTATCTCACGGCCGCCCCCAAGGTCCGGTTCCGCGATTTCTGGGCCGTGGCCGGGCTCGACGAATCCTACAAGGACGGCCGGCTGTCCGTGTCCGTTGAACTCAAGAACAAAGCGGCGAACCTTCGGGCCGGGGCTTCCGTCGTCGAGATGAAACTCCTCGATAACGCCGGAACGGTCCTCGCGGCGGAGACGAAGACGATCGAGATGAACGGCAAGGAGGGCGCGACGCTCAAATTCGAAAAGAGCGTGCCTTCCCCGAAAAAATGGACCGCCGAGACGCCCGACCTCTATCCGCTGATCGTCGTCCTCAAGGACACAGGCGGCAAAGTCCTCGAAACGGCGTCCTGCAAGGTCGGCTTCCGGACGGTGGAGATCCGGGACGGCCTCCTCCTCGTCAACGGGCGGCGCATCCTCCTCAAGGGCGTCAACCGCCACGAGCACGACCCCCTCACCGCCCACGTCATCTCGGAAGCGTCCATGCTCCAGGACATCCGGCTGATGAAGCAGTTCAACATCAACGCCGTGCGGACCTGCCACTATCCGAACGACCCGCGCTGGTATGAGCTCTGCGACCAATACGGGCTCTACGTCATCGACGAGGCCAACATCGAGTCCCATGGAATGGGCTACGGCGCCCGGAGCCTGGCCAAGAACGCCGACTGGGGACCCGCCCATCTCGACCGAACCGTCCGCATGGTCGAGCGCGACAAGAACCACCCCTCGGTGATCATCTGGTCGCTCGGCAACGAGGCCGGCGACGGGATCAATTTCGAGGCGACCGCGGGCTGGATCCACGGCCGCGATAAAACGCGCCCCGTTCACTACGAGGGGGCCGGCCGCCGTTCGTACACGGACATCTATTCCACGATGTACTCCGGCATCGCCGACCTCGAAGCCTACGCCCTCCACAAGCAGGCCCGGCCTATGATCATGTGCGAATACGCCCACGCCATGGGCAACAGCACCGGCAACCTCCAGGATTACTGGGACGTCATCGAAAAGTATGATCAGCTGCAGGGCGCCTTCGTCTGGGACTGGGTCGACCAAGGATTCGCCCAGAAGAACGAAAAAGGCGAATCCTTCTGGGCCTACGGCGGAGATTACGGCCCTCCCGACACGCCGTCCGACCGCAACTTCTGCTGCAACGGCCTCGTCGGGCCCGACCGGACGCCGCATCCGGGCCTGTGGGAATTGAAGAAAGTCTATCAATACGTCAAGATCGGGCGGACGGCGACGCCCGAAGGCAAACCCGCCCTGCAGATCTCGAACGCCTACGAGTTCATCAATCTCGACCGCTTCCTCGTCACCTGGAAGCTCGTCGACGGCGGTCGGACGATCGCCGAAGGGACGATCCCGAGTCTCGACATCGCTCCCGGCGGGAGCCGGATCTATCCCATTGAGCTTCCCGCTCTCGCTCCCAAGGCCGGGCTCGAAAATTTCCTGAACGTGGAGGTTCTCACGGCCGGAGAACAGCCGCTCCTCCCGGCCCGGCACGTCGTCGCCGCCGCGCAGTTCCCGGAAACGCCTTACGTGATACCCGCGAGGTTCGCGGCCGCGGCGCCGGCGGGATTGAAGCTGACGCAGGACGACGCGACGGCGTCCGTGGCTGGGGCGAATTTCTCGGCATCCTTCGACAAGAAGACCGGCCTGCTCGCCTCCCTGAAAACCGGCGGCCGGGAGCTCGTCCGGCAGGGGCTCGCGCCGAACTTCTGGCGGGCCCCCACGGACAATGACTTCGGCAACCGGATGGACAAGCGCTGCGCGGTCTGGAGGAAAGCGGGCGACAACCGGACGCTCGACAAATTCGATGTCCGGACGGTGTCGCCGACCCAAATCGACGTCTCCGTCGACTACTCCCTCCGGGACGTCCAGGCCGCGTACCAGGTCCGCTACCGCGTGACGGGCGACGGCGCCATCACGGTCGAGGTCCGCTTCGCTCCCGCGACCCGGAACCTCCCCGAGATCCCCCGGCTCGGAATGACGATGATCCTTCCGGCCGAGTTCAAGCAGGTCCGGTGGTTCGGCCGAGGTCCGCAGGACAGCTACATCGATCGGAAGACGGCCGCTTTCGTCGGCCTCTATGCGGCCCCCGTGCCGGAGACGCTCGTCCCCTACGTCAGCATCCAGGAATATGGAAACCGGACGGACGTCCGCTGGGCGACGATCACCGACGACCAGGGCGCGGGACTTCTCGTGACCGGACTCCCCCATTTCGATTTTTCGGCCATCCCCTACACCGCCGAGGACCTGACGAACGAGAAGCGGGGCGACAAACATCCGGCCGACATCGCGAAGAGGGACTCGACTGTCCTGAGCCTGGACTACGGCCAGATGGGCGTGGGCGGGGACGATTCCTGGGGGGCGATGACACACCCCCAGTACAGGCTCAACGCGCGCGAATACAATTACGCCTTCCAGATCCGGCTGCTGGGCCCGAAAATTTGACCGTGCACCTTGCTCCGACGAGTCCTTACCCGCGGAAACCCGGCAGTTGGCTCAGGCGCGGCTGGCTGAAACACAAGACCCGCCCTGCTGCCGCTGCTACCTTCCGGTCCTGACGGGATTCACAGGGGGCTCTTTGCTCAGGGCCCCGTCTTTCAACGCCACTTCCCGGGCCCCATGCGAACAAAGCCGGGCCTCGGCAAGGAATTCGACCCCACTATAGCGGGTTGTGGGCCACAGGGCACCGCTAGCTCCCCGTCTAGCACGGTCGCGGTGTATTATATCAGAAAAGGGGACGGAGGCAACTCGGAGGGGAGGAAAGGACGGACCGCTCAGAACCGGTAGGAGAGGCCGCCGCGAAGGATGAATCCATCCCAGATGCCGGCTTCGCCCGAGAGATAGAGGCCCTTGGCGAGCTCCGCTTTGAGCCCGAAGTCGAGCTGGAAGAGGATGAAGATGCCCGGGAACTTGAAATCGATGTCCGCGGCCAGCTCGTCGAACGTCTGCTCCTTGCTCCCGCTGAGCGGTTGCTGGAGGTCGCCGGCCTTGTACGTCCCGTTGTACGCGTAGCTGAACGTCCCCGAAAGGGGCGCGAATCCCAAACCCAGGGTGAGATACGGCGTTATACGCTGGTTCGCGCCGAACTCCCAGCGGAAATTGACGTTGGTCGAAAAGGGGCTCAGGGCGACGTTGGCGTTGACGTCGACCGCGGCCGACGCCCCGCTGAGGTAGTCCTGCTTGGCGGTCCCCGACAGGGCGAGCTTGATGTAGGTCTTCTCGAAAGCCAGGCCCAGGCTGAAGGTCCCGGCCCGGCCGCGCGAATAATACCGGATCTCGAGGCCGGTGTTCGTGCCGGTCGAATCGAAGGCCAGCGTCTGGGCATAGTTCAACTTGCCCAGGCCGGCCTGGATCATGCCCGACTGCTTGACGATTTCGTTCTGGATGGATTTGCCCAGCTCCTCGGTCAGCTTGTCCTCGAACAGCCCTTTGAGGAGGTTGATGCTCCACCAGGAATAATGGGCCCCGATTTCCCAGTGCCCGCCCTTCTCCTCGTCGCCGAGGCCCAGCTCCTCGGGCGTGAAGACGGGCGCGGGCCGTGGTTGAGGCTTTTCGGCGGGCGGTGCCTCCTTCCTTTTGTCCTCGACCGGCGGGCGCTCCTCTTTTTTCGCGGCTTCGCCGGCCGCCTTGGTCTCCGGCTCGGTCTTGGACGGGAGGGGACGGGGAGTGGCCACGACTTCGGCGCCGGGACGCGCTCCCGTGACCTCCATCTGGACCTGCCGGAAAAGCTGGATGAAATTCGCGGGATAGAACAGGGGAGAAATCTCTTTTTTCGGATCGACTTCGAGGACCCGCTTCAGGTACTTGATCGCGGAGGCGTCGTCCCGAAGGTAGAAGTAACAGGTAGACAGGCCGAAGTAGGCCTTCGACAGGTTCATCTTGCTCTGCGAGAGCGCGGAGGCTTCGAGATAGCAACCTATGGCCAGCTTGTATTCGCCCTTGACGTAATAGGTGTCGCCCTGAGCGAGCAGCTTTACGACGTCCGCTTCCTTGGACGCGGCCTGGCCGGCCGAGGCGGCGGAGGGGAGGAAGAGCGCCAAGAAAAGGGTCCCGGCGATTCCGATCGTCAGCGAACGGAGCGTTCGGCCCGTTGCCGGCCGGCAGATTTTCATATTGAAACCCATCCTACCCGGCCGGCGAAATTTTGTCAATCGCCGCCTGCGGGAGAAGGGGTCCTCTCCGCGGGTCCCTCCCGGCAGACCTTGATTTCCGGCCGGCGGTCTGTGATAGAATCGGTCCGCTTTGAATCCCGTCAAGGAGCCCGCGATGAGATCACGCTCCCTCCGGACCCTGGTCCCGGCCCTGGCAGTCCTCGCCCTTCTCGGCCCCGTCCTCCAGTCCCAGACTCCCTCGTTCCGCTTCGAGGGCGCCCAGTTCCTGCTCGACGGCAGGCCTTTCCAGTTCATGGCCGGCGAGCTCCACTTCCAGCGCATCCCCAAGGAATACTGGAAGGACCGCCTACTCAAGGCGCGGGCCATGGGCCTGAACACGATCGCCACCTACGTCTTCTGGAACGCCCTCGAGCCCGAGCCTGGCCAGTGGAATTTCACCGGCGCGAACGACGTGGCCGCCTTCATCCGCCTCGCCCAGGAGGTCGGGCTCTACGTCATCCTCCGGCCCGGCCCCTACGCCTGCGCCGAATGGGACTTCGGAGGGCTCCCCGTCTGGCTCCTCCGCACGCCCGACATCAAGGTGCGGTGCATGGACCCCCGCTATATCGCCGCTTGCGAAAATTACGTCAAGAAGATGGCCGAACAGATCGGCGGCCTCCTCGTCGCCAAGGGCGGCCCGATCCTCATGGTCCAACTCGAAAACGAATACGGCAGCTACGGCAACGACCGGGCCTATCTGCCCGCCCTGAAGAAGATGTGGGAGGCGGCCGGCGTGCCCGGCCCGTTCTGCACGGCCGACGGCGCAACGCCCTCCATGCTTGAAGCGGGCTCGGTGCCCGGCGCAGCGATCGGCCTCGATCCCGGGACTTCGGACAAACACTACGCCGAGGCGCTCAAGCTCAAGAGGAACGTGCCCCTCTTCTGCGCCGAGCTCTACCCCGGCTGGCTGACCCACTGGGGCGAAAAATGGGCTTCCACCAAAACCGAGGCGGTCCTGCCCGACATCCAATGGCTGCTCGACAACAAGAAATCCTTCAGCCTCTACATGTTTCACGGCGGGACGAATTTCGGCTTCACCGCCGGGGCCAACTACGGCGACCGCTACCAGCCCGACGTGACGAGCTACGACTACGACGCTCCTCTCAACGAGATCGGCCAGCCGACGCCCAAGTACATGGCCATCCGGGACCTCCTAGCCAAATACCAGCCGGCCGGGACCACGATCCCGGACCTTCCGGAGCCCCTGCCCGCGATCGAGATCCCGGCGATCGCCCTCACCCAGACCACGGGCGTCTTCGACAACCTGCCCGTGCCCGTCCCGAGCGTCCAGCCGAAGCCGATGGAATTCTTCAACCAGAACGCGGGTTTCATCCTCTACCGGACGAAGCTCATCGGTCACCACAGCGGCCGGCTGCGGATCACCGAGCTCCACGACTTCGCGAACATCTACGTCGACGGCGCGTACCTCGGCTCGCTCGACCGGGGCAAGGCCGAGAGCCAGATCGAAATCCCGGCGACCGACCCGCCCGCCCAGATGCTCGACATCCTCGTCGAGGGCATGGGCCGGATCAATTTCGGCGAGTCCATGATCGACCGCAAGGGCATCACCGACCGGGTGACGCTCGGCGGCATGACCCTGATGGACTGGGACGTCTTCAAGCTTCCCCTGGACGGCCGCACCCTGTCCTCGCTCAAATTCAAGGCAGGGGATTCCTCGGAAACGCCCGGCGCGTTCTTCCGCGGGTCCTTCGACCTCTCCGAGCTCGGCGACACCTACCTCGACCTGAGCGCCTGGAAGAAGGGCGTCGTCTGGGTCAACGGCCGCAACCTCGGCCGATACTGGTCGATCGGGCCCCAGCAAAGGCTGTTTTGCCCGGCCCCCTTCCTCAAGAAAGGGAAGAACGAGATCGTCGTCCTCGAGCTCCTGCAGAGCAAGGCCGCGCCGGTCCAAGGGTTCAAGACGCTTCAAGATTAAAGGAGGATTCTCGATGAAAAAAGCGATGCTCAAGATTGCCGGGCTGCTCCTCGCGGCCCTCGTCCTGACGGCCGCCCAGGACAAGAAGCCGTTCACCGGCCTGCCGCTCGGCCTCGGCGAGCTCAGCCGCCTGTCGCATGCCGTGACGCGCTCGATCAGCCCCGAAAACTTCACCGGGGAGAAAGGCAAGGCCGCCATGTCGACCAACGGACCGGCCCTGAAGGCCGCCCGCGACCTGGGCCAGGGCTGGAAGATCTCGCCCTTCGTCGTCATCAAGCCCAAGGAGACGTTCGTCCTGGCCGACGTTCAGGGCATGGGCGCCATTCAGCAGATCTGGATGACGCCGGCCGGGACCTGGCGCTATGCCATCCTCCGTTTCTACTGGGACGGCGAAAAGGAGCCGTCGGTCGAGGCCCCGATCGGCGACTTCTTCGCCAGCGGCTGGCAGCGCTACGCCCAGATTTCATCCCTTCCGGTCTGCGTCAATCCCGGAAGCGCGTTCAACTCCTATTGGAGCATGCCCTTCCGGAAGTCGTTCCGGGTCACCATCGAGAACCTGGCCGACGAAAACTTCACGATCTATTATCAGATCAACTACACCCTGACCGACATCCCCGAGGACGCGGCCTATTTTCACGCCCAGTTCCGGCGGGTCAATCCCCTGCCCGCCAAGAGCGTTTGCACGATCCTCGACGGCGTCAAAGGGTGGGGCCATTATGTCGGCACCTACCTGGCCTGGGGCGTCCACAACAACGGCTGGTGGGGCGAGGGCGAGATCAAGTTCTATCTCGACGGCGACACGGATTTCCCGACGATCGCCGGGACGGGGACCGAGGACTACTTCTGCGGGTCCTACGACTTCGACTCCAAGGGCCCGGACGGGGTGGTCCGCTATACCGAATTCTCGACGCCCTACAGCGGTTTGGCCCAGGTGATCAAAGGCGACGGCCACTACGACGTCCAGCAGCGCTTCGGCCTCTACCGGTGGCACATCATGGACCCGATCCGCTTCGAAAAGGACCTCAAGGTGACGATCCAGGCCCTGGGCTGGCGCTCGGGCGGCCGGTACCTGCCGCTCCAGGACGACATCGCCTCCACCGCCTTCTGGTACCAGACCGAGCCCCACGCCCCGTTCCCGAAGCTCCCGGCCAAGGACGCCCTGGAAATCAACTGAGCGCCCGCCTATTATGGATTTCGGAGAGAGATCCGAGGGAGGAGGAGGTTTGTACCCATGGGATATGACCTCAAAGGCAAGACCTGCCTGATCACGGGAGGATGCGGCGGGATCGGATTCGAGACCGCCCGCGAACTCTCCCGCGCCGGAGCGACCACCGTCCTGGTCTGCCGGGACAAGGCGCGCGGCGAAGCCGCCCGGTCGGCCATTGCCGGCGCCGGCGGAGGGCGCGTCGAGACGCTCGCCTGCGACCTTGCCTCCCAGAAGAAGATCCGCGCTCTGGCCAAGGAGTTCAAGCGCCGGTTCGGCGCCCTCCACGTCCTCGTGAACAACGCGGCGGCCGTGCCCGCCCGCCGGACGCTGACCGAGGACGGGCTCGAAATGCAGTTCGCGGTCAACCATCTCGCCTATTTCCTGCTAACCGGCCTCCTCCTCGACGTCCTCAAGGCCTCGGCCCCGGCACGGATCGTCAACGTGAGCTCGGGCCTCCACCGCCGGGCCCATCTGGACTTCGGCGGCCTGCAGGCCGAAAAGGGCTACAAGGGCATGGCCCACTACAGCCTGACCAAGCTCCTCAACATCCACTTCACCTACGAACTCGCCCGGCGTCTCGAAGGCACCGGCGTCACGGCGAACACCCTCTCGCCCGGCTTCACCGCCTCCGGATTGGGCCGGAACTTCGGGCCCGTTTCGCGGTTCGTCATGAAGCGTTTCGGCAGGACGGCGGACAAGGGCGCGGACACGGTCGTCTACCTGGCCGCTTCTCCCGAGGTCGAGGGCGTGACCGGAGCGTATTTCAACAAGCGAAACGCCGAGCGGACGTCGCCCGAATCCTACGACGCGGCGGCCGCCGCCCGGCTGTGGGCCCTGAGCGAGGACCTGACCCGCCCGCGGTAGCGCCGCGGCCGTTTGACCGGAAGCGGATCGAATCCGGGAAGCTCTACAGCATCGAAGAAGCCGCGGGGTTCCTCCTCCCCCTCTGCCTGGCCCTCGACTACGAAGCGATTCTCTCGATCGGGACCTTCGACGTCAAAGCCAATGACATCCCCGCCGGATTGATCGAATACCTGCTCGACCGGACGCTCAACGCCGCGACGCAGGTCCCCGTCTTTCCGCCGGCCGACCGTCGCCCGGTGCCTCGAAGGCAAATTCACATTCGAAACCCTGGGCGAGGTCAAACTCAAGGGCAAGGCCGAGAGCCCCGAATCCTTCCGGCTGGTCCTCGAGTAGGCGCGGCCCCCGCTTTCCGTCCTCTCCCGAACATGGTATCATACGCCTCCATGTCGACCCTCGTATCCGCCCGCGCCCTGACCAAGAAGTACGGCA
>JADGNV010000045.1 GCA_017883285.1 Candidatus Aminicenantota bacterium
TCTCCGAAGGAGGAATCCGAGAGCTTCCTCAAGGTGCTGACGCGGGCCCAAGGCCGGGCGGTCGAGGCCCTGCAGGAAACCCGGCACAGGCTGGAGGCGATGCGGCGGGCGAACGTCGTCGACGCCGGCTCCAAGGGCATGGTCCTGTTCCTCGAGGGCGTGATCGATTTCCTGGCCAAGCCCTCGCACAAGAAGATCCTCTCGATCAAGAGGGAAGCGGCCGCGATCGAGCATGTTGTCGAGGTCCCCTCCGCCCCCGTCCGTCGACGCTATTGCACCGAGGGCCTGATCAGGCCCCTGCCGGCGCGCGAAGGCGCCGGGCTCGATAAAGAGGCGTTGAAGCGCGAGATCGCCGGATTCGGCGATTCGCTGGTCATTGCCGGCTCCCAGGATGCCCTTCGCTTCCACATCCACACCGACACGCCCGCGGAGCTGTTCTACAAGATCAGAAATTTCGGAGCGATCGTTTTCCAGAAAGCGGACGACATGCTCCGCCAGTACGAAACGGCCCACGGCCGGAAATGGCCGATCGCGCTCGTGACGGATTCCTGCTGCGATCTCCCTCCGGACGTCCTCGACCGCTACCAGGTTCACGTCGTCCCTCTGCAAGTCAGCTTCGGCGACAGCCCCTATCTCGACAAGGTCACGATCACGCCGGACCAGTTCTACATGATGCTCGATGAGCAGCGGGAATTCCCCAAGACCGCCCAACCGAGCCCGCAGACCTTTGAGAGTCTTTACGCCAACCTGGCCGGCCATTACGATTCGCTCATGGCCATCCATCTCTCGAAGAAGTTGAGTGGCACCTATTCGAACAGCCTGGCGGCCGCCCGCCGGGTCTCGGAACAGACGGGGAAAGGGATCACGGTCATCGATTCCCGGACCCTGTCCGGCTCCCTCGGGCTCCTCGTCCTGAGGATCGCGCGCCTCGTCGAACGAGGGAGCTCCCACGACGAGGCGGTGGCCGAAGCGGAGAAGATGCTGCCGATGGCCAAGATCCTGGTGGGCGTCCGGACGCTGAAGTACATGGTCCGCGGCGGGCGGGTCAGTCCCATGGCCGGGGCGGTCGCGCGTCTCCTGAACCTCAAGCCGATCGTCCTCATGGGAGAGACCGGGGACGCGAAGTTCTTCGGCAAGGCCTTCAGCCAGCGGGGGCTCCTCAGGAAGATCCTGCGGCGCTTGAAGGCCGAGGCCGGGGCCGGCCGCGTCCGTGACTACTGCATCCTCCACGCCCACAATCCGGAGGATGCGCTCGCCTATGCCTCGGAAGTGGAGTCCGTGCTCGGCCGGAAGCCCGCCTTCACCATGGACATCTCGCCGGCGATCGGATCGAACGCGGGGGTAGGGGCGGTCGCGGTCTCATTCCTTGCCGAGGGATGACGCGCACATTGGATTGATCAGGGGGGAGCCATGCCGAGCCTGCTTCCGACCGCCGCCATAACCGTCTTTATCTTCATGACCGCGGTCTTCGCCCTGGCCCAGCTGCTGAAGAACAACGGCCTCGTCGATATCGCCTGGGGGCTCGGCTTCATCGTCGTGACGGCCACGCTCTTCCTGCGCCAACCCGTCCTTTATCCGGCCAAGGCGCTCGTGACGGCCCTGGTCCTGGTCTGGGGACTCAGGCTCTCGATCCACATCTTTTCGAGGAACCGGGGCAAGGCCGAGGACTTCCGTTATGCCAGGATGAGACAGAACTGGGGAAGAGCGGTTGTCTTTAAATCGTTCTTTTTTATTTTCATGCTGCAGGGCCTCCTGATGCTCATCGTGTCGCTTCCCATCACGGTCGTCTTCAGCTCCCCGGCCCGGCCGCTCGGCGCTCTCGAGGTTGTCGGCGCGTTGGTGTTCGCGGCGGGATTCGTCTTCGAGGCCGTCGGGGACCGTCAGCTGGCCTCGCACATCCGTAACCCGGCGAACAAGGGCCGGCTGATGACCCGGGGGCTTTGGTCGACGACCCGCCATCCGAACTATTTCGGGGAAGCGGCCCTGTGGTGGGGGATCGGCCTCATTGCGTTTCCCTCGGCCAACGGCGGGACCGCGCTTCTCGGGCCGCTCGCGATCACTCTCCTGCTCGTATTCGTTTCCGGGGTGCCGCTCCTCGAACGCAAGTACGCGGGCCGGCCGGACTGGGAAGCTTACAAGGCCAGGACGTCGATGTTCGTTCCCTGGTTCCCGAAGAAGACGTGAAGACCCTATTCATCTTCCGAAGGGACCTGCGTCTCACGGACAACTCCGGTCTCATCCGGGCCCTTCGCGATTCGGCGACCGTCATCCCCGCCTTTATCTTCGATCCGCGACAGACCGGCGCCCACCCCTACAAAAGCGAGAACGCCCTCCAGTTCCTTATCACCTCTCTCATGGACCTCGATAGACAGCTCCGCGCCCGAGGCTCGCACCTCTTCCTCTTCCACGGGGAAGCGGAAAAGATCGTCGCCGGCCTCATCCGCTCCGAAGGCCTCGAGGCGGTCTATGTCAACCGGGATTACACCCCCTTCAGCCGGTGCCGCGACAAAGCCATCGAGGACGCCTGCCGGGAGCATAACGCCGCCTTCGTGTCCTGTGGCGACGCGCTCCTCAACGAGCCCGAGGCGGTCGCCAAGGCCGGCGGCGGTCCCTATACGGTGTTCACGCCCTTTTTCAATGCCTCCCGCTCCATCGACGAGCCCTTGCCGCAAGAAAACACCTTGGCCAATTATCATGCCCGCAAGATCCCGACCGAAGCGGGCGAGGCTGCCTTTGAGCGGATCCTGGGCCGGAAGAACGACCGGCTTTTCCGGCAGGGCGGACGGACCGAAGCCGTGCGGCTCCTCAAGAGGATGGATCGATTCGAGGATTACGAGAAGACCCGGGATCTCCCCGCGCTTGACGGAACGACCGGGCTCTCACCGCACAACAAGTTCGGCACGATATCGATCCGGGAATTCTACCTGGCGGTGCGAAAAATCCTCCGGCCCGGCCATCCCCTCTTACGCCAGCTCTATTGGCGGGATTTCTTCACCCATGTCGCGGTCCACTTCGAGCACGTCTTCGGCCGTCCTTTCCGTGCCGAGTACGAGCGGCTGGTCTGGTGCGACGATCCCCGCCGGTTCCGGCGCTGGCAGGAGGGGACGACCGGCTTTCCCATGGTCGACGCGGGCATGCGCCAATTGAACGCCACGGGGTTCATGCACAACCGGGTGCGCCTGGTCTGCGCGTCATTCCTGGTCAAGGACCTTCACGTCGACTGGCGGGAAGGGGAGCGGTATTTCGCCACCCGGCTCGAGGACTATGACCCGTGCGTCAACAACGGAAACTGGCAGTGGGTCGCCTCCACGGGCTGCGATGCCGCGCCGTACTTCCGCATCTTCAACCCCTGGCTGCAGCAGAAACGGTACGATCCCGGGGCCGCTTACATCAAGCGCTGGGTGCCTGAGCTGAAAAAGGCCGCCCCGGACCTCATTCATCGCTTGGACAGGGCCGAGGGCCGGCCGTCCGGGGGATACCCTTCACCCCTCGTCGACCACGCCGTCGAGAGCATCCGCGCCCTGGCCTTCTATCGTTCGGCCAAGGGCACAGGCCGCCGCGCTAGCGGTAGGTGACCTCGATATCCATGTGCTCTGAGGGAGATCTCAGCTCGATCGTGTCCCCGGCGAACGTCCTGATAGCCTCGCCGTTGACCTTGACGTCGACGATCTTTCGCATCGCGGGGTCCCGCAGCCGGAGGAGGATCATTTTCGCCGGGCGCCGCGCCGGCGGCCATAGCTCGACGTCGGTCCGGTTCTGCTTGGGGTGAGGGTGGATCACGAATGAGACGGGGCCGAAAGCCGTCGGCGCGTCCCTGATCTCCGTCACGGCTTCA
>JADGNV010000046.1 GCA_017883285.1 Candidatus Aminicenantota bacterium
CATGTACTTCTTGAGCGAGTACCCGACGAGGACCATGACCAGGATGTAGCCGGCGATGATGGCGTAATCGACGGCGTTGAGGGTGATAACGGGGGCCATCGCACTCTCCTTTCGTCCGGGACGGAGGCGGTCCTTTTTCGCGAGGGAGCATAATTCACGCCCCGGGGAGATGTCAACGCCGGCCCCGCACCGTCGCTCCGCTCCATCACGTGTCCCCGCTCTTCTTCCTGCAGTTTTCTTGCTGTATATTAGGCTCTCGAAGTCGCCAGGATCCCCCGATCGAGGTGTGGCTATGAGAAAACCGGCCGGCTCGCCAATCTTTCTTGCCCTCGCGGCCGTCGTCGCCGCCTTTTCCTTATCCGCCTGCTCCAAGTCGCAGAAACCTCCCGTGTCCCCCGCGGAGCAACGGGCGGCAGGCGGCCCTATCGAGATCTCGCCTTCTGATACGATCGCCGAGCTCGTCGACAAAACGGCCCGGGTCGTGCCGTCCGAGCGGCAGCTCCGCTGGCAGGCGCTCGAGTTCCAGGCCTTCGTCCACTTCGGCATGAACACGTTCACCGACCGGGAGTGGGGCGAGGGAACCGAGGACCCAAAGTTCTTCAATCCGACGGACTTTGACGCCGGACAATGGGTCGAGGCGGTCCGAGCGGCAGGCATCCGAGGTCTCATCGTCACGGCCAAGCACCACGACGGCTTCTGCCTCTGGCCGAGCCGTTTTACCGAGCACTCGGTCAAGAGCTCGCCGTGGAAGGAAGGGGAGGGCGATGTCGTCGGCGAGGTCGCCGCGGCCTGCCGGAAGGCCGGCTTGGCGTTTGGCGTCTACCTCTCGCCCTGGGACCGCCACGAGCCGACGTATGGCGATTCGCCGCGCTACAACGAACACTTCAAGAACCAGCTCCGTGAGCTTCTGACACAGTACGGCGAGATCTCCGAAGTCTGGTTCGACGGCGCCTGCGGCGAGGGGCCGAACGGCAAGCGCCAGGTCTACGATTGGGCAGGATATTTCGCCCTCATCCGCGAGCTTCAGCCCGGGGCCGTCATCTCCATCATGGGCCCCGACGCCCGCTGGATCGGGAACGAAGCCGGCGTCACACGGGAGAGTGAGTGGAGCGTCATCCCAGTTGTCGGTTTAGATGACCTTCCCGACGAAAAGAACCCCGGAGGCATTGCCCACCTCAACGCCCAAGCCAAGGACCTTGGCTCCATGGACAGGATCGCTGCTGTCGCCAGACAGGGCGGGCGGCTTCTCTGGTACCCTGGGCAGGTCGACGTCTCCATCCGCTCCGGTTGGTTCTATCACGCGGCCGAGGACGACAAGGTCAAGTCGCTCGACCAGCTTCTCGACATCTACTATGCGTCGGTCGGCGGCAACGCCCAGCTTCTGCTCAACATCCCGCCCGACAAGCGCGGCCGTATCCACGAGAACGACGCAAAGCGGCTTAAGGAGCTGGGGGACAGGCTCAGGGCGACGTTCGCCGTCAACCTGGCCGAAGGCGCGAAGACGGAGATGGTTTTTGACCCGACGGCTGTCGACGGCATCGACAGGCGTGGACGCGCGACCGGGTATATGAGGCGCGGAGTCGATGTCTTCTCATGCGCCCTCGGCGAGGCGAGATCCTTCAATGTCGCCATGCTCATGGAAGACATCCGCCAGGGGCAGCATGTCGAAGCGTTCGCTTTCGATGTCTGGGACGGGGCCGGTTCGGTGACCGACCACGACCTTCTCGGGCAGACGGGTTGGAGGGAGATCGCCACTGGCACGACCATCGGCTGGAAGAAGCTTCTCCGGTTCCCGACAGTCACCGCGGAATGGGTCCGCGTGCGGATCCTGAAGTCCCGAGGCGATTCAACGATCTTCCGGCCGAAGGCCTTTGGGCTCTATCTCGATCCAGAGCGCTAGGCCGGTCGGGTAGGCCGGGTGGGGACACGTCCCTCGCGGCTCGGGACATGTCCCCGGTTTTGTTTCAGGGCCCCGAGCGCTAGCGGGAGTTGCTGACGAAGGCGACTTTTTTCCCATCAGGCGACCAGGACGGGACGTTGATCGTGCCTTGCCCGCCATAGACGTAGGCGATGACCTTGGGCCCGCTTGAGCCGTCTGTCGGCATCATTCGGACATAGACCCGCTTATAGAATGGATGGTCGTCCGCGGCGACGTCCTTTCCGAACGATAAGAAGACGATCCGCTTGCCGTCGGGGGAGACGTGGGGGAACCAATCGTGGAATTCTCCTGAGGTCACAGGCTCCTGGCCGCTCCCGTCCGGGGCCATCCGCCAGATCCTCATGTCGCCCGTCCGGGCGGAATTGAAATAGATGAAGCCGCCGTCCGGCGTGTATTCCGGTCCGTCGTCGAGGCCCGGGGCATCGGTCAGCCGGACTTCGCCTCCGCCCTTGACCGGGATCCTGTAGACATCGAAATTCTCGCCCCGGCCGCCCGTGTAGACGAGGAAACGCCCGTCCGGCGACCAGCCATGAAGATACGACGGCGCTTTCGATGTGACCCGTCTCGGAGTCCCGCCTTTGGCAGGCAGCGTGGAAATGATCGACTCGTCCTTGTCCTCGGCGCTCTGGTGGCTGATGCCGAGCCGCTTCCCGTCGAACGACAGGACATGGTCGTTGTTGTTGGACGTGGCCGCTCCCGTGTCGATCTTCGAGGCCTTCCCCGTGGCCAGTTCGAAGCGATAGAGAAGGCCGTCGGCGTTATAGATCAGGAAGCGTCCGTCCCTCGTCCAGTTGGGCGCCTGGATCGGCCGGTCCGAGCGGAGCACGGCCGTGCGCTTGCCCGTGTCAACGTCCAGGAGCTCGATTGTCCCGCCGATGGTATCCTGATACGGAACGAAATTCTCCGCCGCCGGGATGGTGACGCGGACATTCGTGAAGGTGGCCTTCTCTACGACCTCGGCGTTGTGTGAGCAGACGAAGAGGCCGACGAGGATCTCGTCCCCGAGGCCGATGCCCTCGATGCGTTCGCTCGCATACGGCTCGCCGAAGCGGGCCGCCGACATGATAAAGGCGCCGCCCCTGCGCTCGAGCTGGACCTGGTCGGCGCCGGAGAAGGGGAGCTTGATCTCCTCCGTATCCGTGCCAGGCGTCCTCCGGTACTGGAGCGAGGTCAGCCCGTCGCCGTGGACGACGGCGCTGGCATGAGCCGATCCGGGGTTCATGGTCGAGCGGGCCATCCAGCCGATCTTGCGATGAGCCTCGACGCCTTGACCCGCGAACCCGACCCTGGCGCTGACGATGAAGTCGCCCTTGAGGCGCTTCCACACAAAGAACCCCTCGTCCGCCGCGAACCACATGTTGGCGCCGCCGCCTTCGATGATCAGGGCCCCGGCCGCGGGGTCCTCGACGACCGCACCGGACTTCAGGACGGCCCCGATATCGCCGTGCCCGTCGAAGAGGGCCAGGGGCTTTTCCAGAGTCGGGGCCGGCGGCCGGGGAGCCTGACGGCAGCTTGCGACGTTGCCGGCAAGCGCCGCCAGAGCGATCGCAAGGAAGAGGCGTCCGGAAGTGATGGGAGAATGGCTGTGCATGGCCGCATGATAGACGCCCTCACGCCCTCCGGTCAAGCGCCTCTCGGGACCGGCGGGAAGAGATGTCCGCGAAGCGATTCTCGGAATTAGTTATGAACCTCCCGGCCCGTTTGGCGTATAATATCGCGGAAACCCGCACGCGGGTTTTCTCATATTTCCGTTCGTTCAAGGGAGGCCGGCATGCTCCGAGACATCATCAAGAAAGAGATCCTGGACAACATCACCAGCCCGAAATTCGTCTTCACTTTTTTGCTCTGCACCATCCTCATCCTGCTGTCCGTCTACACCGGCGTCGCCAACTACCGGGCCGAGAAGAAGGAGTACACGGCCTCGCTGGCCCTCAACAAGAAGAATATGGAGGCCCAGCCGAACTACCAGTCGCTGGCCGGTGTGGGCATCAAGATCAGCAAGCCGCCCCAGGTCCTGGGGACCGTCGTCACGGGCATCGAAGAGGCCGTGGGCCGCGTCGCCCCGGTCAACATCGCCGCGGACCCGAACCTGATCGAGTCCAAATACAGCAGCAACCCCGTCTTCGCCGTGTTCGGCGAGCTCGACCTGATGTTCATCGTCAAGATCGTCCTCAGCCTCTTCGCCATCCTCTTCACCTACGACGCCATCG
>JADGNV010000047.1 GCA_017883285.1 Candidatus Aminicenantota bacterium
AAGAAAATCCATTTAAACAATTGGAACAGCTCTTACAGTTATTCGGTCAGACCTGAGATTGAATATACTCCTCCAAAAATTGGAGATTAGGTTTTCGCCGGCGTCAGTCCCACCCGCAATGTTGGGTCATTTGAGAATCCGGTTTCCTTGCTGCGTCTATCCTTGCGAAGGACGAATATCCGATTGACAAATGGAAAAAGCATGGTTATACTGAGTAAAGAATCGTTCAACCAAAACGATAGGAGTTTAACCATGCCGACGGTCGTGACATCAGCGAAAGGCCAGGTCGTTATCCCCAAGGAAGAACGGGACAAGGTGGGCATCGGGCCCGGGACGCGCGTCGTGGTCGTGGCCGTCGACGACCATATCGAGGTCCGGCCACTCCCCGAAAACCCCGTGGAGCACTTTTATGGCTTTTTCAAGGGGGGGCCCTCGCTCACCAAGGCCCTGCTGGATGAGAGGCGGAAGGAACGGAAACGTGAAGAAAAAAAGCGTTCTTGACGCCTATGCGCTCCTCTCTTACCTCAAGAAGGAAAGCGGACACGCCAGAGTCAGAGATCTCCTGGCCTCGGAGGATACATCCCTTTTTATCAATTCGATCAACGTAGGCGAGGTGTTCTACATTTTCGCCCGGGAGCGCGGCATCCAGGCCGCCGAGTATTTTCAGAGCGTCATCCTTCCGAGCCTGCCCGTCAGAATCGTCGAAAATTCGTTCGACGACGTCATCCAGGCGGCCCGGATCAAGGCAAAATATTCTTTGTCCTTCGCGGATTGTTTCGCGGCTGCCACGGCTATACGGGAGGGAGCTTCCCTTCTTACCGGTGATCCGGAGTTTAAGAAGCTGGGGAAGGCCCTTAGTATCGAGTGGCTGGGCTGATAAAAAAGGCGTTATTTATTCAGATTTAGATTCGTTTTCTTCTCTTGAAAAACCAATCCGCATCCGGGCAAGGTGGTCGCAATATGCGACCAGCAGGAATTCTTATGCGTGCCGCTTGAGAGGGAGATTCGCGGCGATCACGGCATAATGCTTGTCCGATTCGATGAGGACGAGGCCGTGTTCGATGCAGTCCGTGGCGATGATGACGTCGGTCAGGGGAACAGACACGCCCTTTTTTCTCAGCTCATATCCATTGCGGCCGGCGGACTCGAAGGATGCCCGGCCGCTCGGGACTAGCTTGAGCCCGGCCAGGGCCGAGGACAATCGGTCGATCTCGGCCGGACTCCTCGCACCGATCAATAATTCCGCGATAACGACTCCGTTGATGTGGATGCGGTTATCTTCGACGAGCTCGTCAATGAGCTCCCCATATGCCGATTTGCCCTCCCGGAAATAGGGGATCCAGACACTCGAGTCGATGAAATATTCCGGTTTCATATGAGGTCTTTAGACCGCAGGGCTTTCAGATCGATGTCCAGATCAATCTTTCCCCGCAGATGTTTCAGGTTCTGGCGGCGGACCCGATTGAGCATCTCCTCGAGGGAACGGCGCACCAGCAGGGTTTTACTTTTCTCGCCTGTTTCATTCATCAGGTCCCTCATCAGATCGTCAGGGATGATCAATGTTGTCCTCATGCATATCTCCTATACATATTATTAATACATATAAGAGATATGTCAATAGGTTAGCCTGATTGCTTTTCCGATTGAAGGACTCAGGTACGTCGGCTTTTCTCAAAGTCGGTCCCGGACTTGCTTAATCAATTGACAAATTCCCTCTTTTCCGCCATATTAAATATATTATTCAACTAACCCACATTCTTTTGATCGTCTTGATCGCCGCGGCCGTCGTCGCCGTCGTCTTCCTCGTCCGCCTCTTCATCCAGCTCCGCACCACGGCGGGGGAGGCCGAGAAAACGCTGGTCGAAGTCCGCGTTCTGGTTCAAAAGCTGAGCGAACTGGACCTGGAAGTCAAGGCCCGGGTGGAAGAGCTGGGGGACATGCTCGGCACATCCAGGAAGGCCGTCGTCGGCCTTTCCGAGGCGACCATGCTGGTCACGTCGAAATTGCTTCCGGCCCCAGTCAAGTTCCTCCCGTTAGTTCTGCCTGTAGCCCGTTTTGTCGTGCGGCAAATGAAAACAAGGAAGGAGAAACACCATGTCGAATGAAAAGAACTCGGTCTTCGAAGTCGCCGTATCCTTCGTAATCGGCGCCGTCGCCGGATACATCGTCGGCATGCTCTTCGCCCCCGCCGGCGGCAAGAAAACCCGTCATAAGATCCAGAAAGAAATCAATAAAACGGGTGAGAAAGCCAAGGAAATTTACGAGAAAATCGCCAAATAAGCAGAAAAAGGAATCAATATCCTTTCAAGTCAAAGCATCTCCGGGCTAAAGCCCGGGGCGTGAGCAGCAAAGAAAGGATTCAGGACGTTTTCTTCAGCAGGATGTCCTCGAAAAACTTCAGGGCCGCGGGATCGCCGCTCTGCCCGAGCCAGAAGACGGCTTTCTTCCGGACCGACGGGTTTTTGTTCCCCTTGGCCAGGTCGATGAGCATGGGCACGGACTTGTCTTTGGGGAGCTGGCTGATGGCGAAGACGGCCTGATCCTTGAGCCCGCTTTCCGTATCTGGGGCCTCCACGATGTCCTTCAGAGCCTTGACGCATTCGGCCGAGGCTTTCTGGCCCAGCCAGAAGACGGCCTGTTTCCGGACGTCCTGGCTCGAATCCTGCTTGGCGATCCGGATCAGCTCCTCAACCGCCTCTTTCTGTTTGCTGAGCTGGATGGCGAAAATGATCTGTTTCTTGACGGACCCGTTCTGTTCCTTGGCGTAGATCTCCTTGAGGTCGGCGAGCGCCTGGGCGTCGCCGGCATTCCCCAGCCAGAAGATGGCCTTTTCGCGGACTTTTCCCGGCCGGGGCCCGACCGCCGTTTTCTTGAGGAACGCACGGGTTTGCGGGCCTTCGTGGCAGTAGAGGGCGAAAATCAAGGCGTCCAAAACATGGGCGTCGTCCTTGAGCGCGTCGAAGGATTTCTCGAGGAAGCCGGAGCTTTCCGTGTTTTCAACCCGACCCAGCCAATAGACGGGCGTGTCGCCGAATTCGTAGGTTTGGTCGAGATCGAGCAGGCTGACGTCCTGCACCCCCGCGCCCTTTGAACCGTCAAAAAGCAACAGCATCCCGGCCGGGGATGCGGCTTCCTTTTCCTCGCCGTCCACGCTCACCGAGTTCTTTCCCCGGCCCTTGTCCTCGATCCGGATCCGGGCGTCCTTCGTTCCGACCGTGTAGCCGTCGGCCGGGCCGGAATAATTACCCCGATGGAACTTCGTCCGGCTCAGGAATTCATAGGCCGTGAAATAAGCCGCGCCGCCGCCCGGTTTAGCGGCATCCGTGCGCGCCTGTTCGATCTTCCGGTCGAGCGGACCCGCCGCCCCGCTCAAGTCGCGGACCTTGCCTTTGAGAAAGCCGGGGATTTGCCCGGCTACGGCGGCGCCCGCCGCGCCTAGGAAGAGAACGGCAGCGAGGGCCGCCGTCCATATTTTCGTGTATCGAGTCGTCATGCGCGTCGCTCCGCCCTTCTCACTTGTCCAAAATTTCGCGGAGGTACTTCATCGCCTCTTCGCTCTTCGACTGGCCGAGCCAGAAGATGATCTGCTTCTTTGCGCCGAGGTCCTTCTCCTTGCGGGCCAGATCGATCAGGGTCGAGATGGCTTTGGGGCTCTTGTTCTGCTGGGCCAGGCCGAAGATGATCTGCTGCTTGAGCTTGGAGTTGTCGGTCTTGCCGTAGAGATCGAGGAGGAGCGGCAGGGCGTCTTCGCTCTTTCTCTGCGACAGCCAGAACACGGCCCGTTCCTGCAGCTTCGCGTCTTTCGAGTTGCGGGCGATGTCCATGACCTTCGCCTGGGCTTTGTCGCTCTTGTTCTGGGCGAAGCTCATGAGCAGGTTCTCCTTGAGCTTGGCGTCGTCGGTTGCGTCGTAGACTTTGAGCAGGGCGGCCAGGCTCTCGTCGTCGTGCCGCTGCCCCAGCCAGAAGGCGGCCTGCTGCCGGACCTTTGCGTCGGGGTCCTTGGTGGCCAGGTCGATGAGGATCGGCAGGACCTTGGGGTCCTTGGTCTGGCTAAGGACGAAGAGCGCCTTCTCTCTGAGTTCGGGCTTCTGATCGCCGCGGACCATTTTCTCGAGGATGGGGAAGGCCTTCTCCTTGTCCATCTGGAGGAGGGCGTCGAGGGCCACGAGCTTCAGCTCGAGGTCGGGGTCCATGGGTTTCCTTTGGCCTCTGAGTTCATTTTCCAATATGCCGGCCTGGAGCGCGTTGGCCCTTTCCAGGTTCGCTTCCGCGCTGGCCAGGGCGCCCTCCACGCCGGCCATCACGCCGCCTTCGATTTCGCCCATCACGCCGTTCGCGACGCTTTCGGTGATGTACTTCCGATAATCGCTCAGACCGTTCTTGGCCAACGCCTCGGCGATTTCAAGGCGGAGGAGCTTGGCATCCTTGACCCAGGAGCTCCAGGGCCACTTGATCACCAGGCTGTTCAGCAGGGCGAAGGCGGCCTGCTTCTGTTCAAGCTGTCTCCGCATGTCTGCGAGCGAAGAGGCCATCTTGTCCTGGCTGAAGGCGAGCCAGTAAGTGGATTCGTCGGCGAAATCAACTTTGGATTGGGCCAGGATCTTTTCCCAGGCCTTGACCGAAGCGTCCCAATTCTTTAGATAGATGAATTGTTTGGCCTCTTCGAAAGCTTTTTGGGACTGTTCCGACTTGGCCTGGTTCGCTTTGTCCTGTTCCGCTTTGGCTTGGGCTGCCTTGGTTTGATCGGTCTGAGCGGGATCGGTCTGGGCCAGGGCGACACTACCGGCGGCCAGCATCAGGACGAGGACGAGGGCGATGGTTTTCATGAGTTTCATAAGTGTTCCTCCTAGGTTTTTTTCAGGATTTCCATTTTAAAGAGAACGTCCCGCTTCTCGATCAGGTCCCTGATCTCGGCGGGCGATTTGGCGCTGTTGGATCCCCGGTCGACGATCTCCTTCAGGATGAGGTCGAGGTCCTCCAGCAGATCGGCGGCCGCGGGGTCTTTTTCGGCGAGTTTCCGCTTCAGGAGGACGTTCTGAAGCATGAGCGTCCGGAGGGCGGCCTCGTCCACGACGACCCGGCCTTCGGCTTTTTCGCCGGGGACGTAGTGGGCGTAGTCCAGGAGAATCGGCTTGAGGTCGTCGAGGTGGGAGGCGAAGGCCGGCCGGATCCCGTTCGGGGCCGGGGCCGTCGGCATCCCCGCCGCGGTGACGGCGATGGCCGTCTGGGCTTCGGATCCGCCCGGCCGGGGTGTCGGCCCGAAGCCGAACCTCCCGATGACGATCCCGGCGGCGAGGACGAGGACCAGGGCCGATCCGGCGAACGCCCAACGCCAACGCGGGGCGGGGGAGAGGCGCGGGGCGGGGGAGAGCCGCCAATCCGCGGGCTTTCCGGAGATCCCCGCCTGGACGCCCTTCCAGGCCTTTTCCCAGTCGGCGGCCGGCGCGTCTTCGGGCTTGTGCTCGTCGAGCAGGGTGAACAGTCGGCCCATTTCCGCTTTCTCGGCGGCGCAGGCCGCGCAGCCGCGAAGGTGCTCCTCGAGGCGGGCCTTTTCGGCTGCGCCGTTCTCGCCGTACAAGTCGAGGACCATGAGTTCCAGGGCTTTCTTACAGTTCATATCCGTCCTCCTGGACGTATTTCCGGAGATGCTTCCGCATCGCGGCCACAGCCCGGAAGAGGTGCTTTTTAACGCTCCCCTCCGAGGAGGCCACGGTTTCGGCGATCTCCCGGGTGGTGAATTCCTGGTAGTGGCGGAGGGTGAAGATCATCCGCTGCTTGGGCGTCAGGCGGGTCAGGGCCTGGTCGATTTTCTCCCGGATTTCGGCGTTCCGGGCGGTGCGTTCGGGGTCGGATGCGTGGGATGTCGCGGGCATGGCGGCCGCCTCCTCCGGGCCGAACGGCCCGACGTTCCGGGCCTTCGCCCGCCGCATGGCGTCGATGCTGGCGTTGACGCAGATGCGGTTGAGCCAGGCGGAAAAATTCAGCCCCTTCTCGGGGTTGTAGCGGGCCAGGCCGTGGTAGGCTTTGATGAAGGTCTCCTGGAGGACGTCTTCCGCGTCCGTTTGGTTCCGGAGGTAGCGGTAGGCCAGGCCATAGACCCTCTGACGGTGGCCGTCGAACAGCTCGCGGAACGCCGCGGGGTCGCCCTCTCGGGCCCGCCGGATGTACGCCTGCTCTTCCATGGTCGTTTCAATAAGGATAACGGCCCGCCGCCGGGTTTCGTTGACAGGAATTTTATCACATAGGGGGGACACAATACTGTGTCCCTATTTTGGAACAAATGGGGGGACACAATACTGTGTCCCCCTATATAAATCGATGGGAATAGGGGGACAGGGTATTGTGTCCCCCTATTCTTATTGCTAGAATTCGGGGCGCATGGACGCCGAAACGCGCGAGCTTCTCATCCGGATCGTCGGTCGGGAGCACGCGGTCACCGATCCCGAGGCGATG
>JADGNV010000048.1 GCA_017883285.1 Candidatus Aminicenantota bacterium
GAGGGCCAGGGCTTCATCCGCGGCGTTGCCTTGCCGGATGAGCATCCGGCACCGTTCGAGCTGGGCCTCGAGGTCCGACAGGAGCTCGGCCTGGGCCCGATCGACGGCCACCGCGTCCTTGGCGGGAGCATCCTTCACCGGCGGCTCTTTGGCGGGCGCTTCCTTGACGGGGGGGTCCTTGGGGGGCGCCGCTTTCTCCTTGGCCGGGGGCGGAACGGCAGGCTCCTCGACCACCGTGACGAGCATCTCGTGGATATAGCCGGTCAGGTGTTTGCCGTCCGCGGTCTCCAGAGTCACCCTATACCACTCCCCCTGCTTCGCCTCGGCTTGAAGCACGGTGTCGAGCGGAAGACGGATCAGGGTATTCGCGCCGACGTCGGCGGCGGCTTTGAGGCTGGCGTCCTGCGTCGTCACCCGGACTTTCAGAGGCGCCGCGGCGGCCGGTCCTAGGACCAGGGCCGCGAGGACGAGGACCCAAACGCTTTTTTTCATCATCTTTCGCATCGTCTCCTGTTCGGTTCCCGGACCCGTCCGAAGGACCCGCTCACTCCTTGTAGAGGGCGTCGATGAGGTCCTTGTATTTCTCCTCGACCTTGTTCCGCTTGACCTTGAGGGTGGGGGTCAGCTCTTCCCGCTCGAGTTCGAAATCCCGGCCGAGGACGACGATCTTCTTGATCTTCTCGTAGGGGGCCAGGTGGGGCGTGCTCCGGTCGATTTCCTCCAGGAGGAACGCCCGGATGTCGTCCCGCCCGGCAAGCTCGGCGGGCGAGGCGAAAGCGATCTGCTTTTGCCGGGCGTACTCCTCGAGCTTTTCGAAGTTCGGAACGACGAGGGCCGAGATGAACTTCCGCTTACCGCCGACGACGACCGCGTTGGCGATGTAAGGATTGCGCTTCAGAAGGTTCTCGATCAGCTGTGGGGCGACGTTTTTGCCGCCCGCGGTGACGATCAGGTCCTTCTTGCGGTCGGTGATGACCAGGAAGCCGTCCGCGTCGAGGTGGCCGATGTCGCCGGTGTGGAACCAGCCCTCGGCGTCGAAGACTTCCCGCGTCTCGGCCTCTTTATTGTAGTAGCCCGCCATGACGTTCGGCCCCTTGGCCAGGATCTCGCCGTCGGGCGCGATCCTGACCTCGACGCCTGGAACGACTTTGCCGACCGTGCCAAAGCGGGTGGCCTCGAATGTGTTGACCGCCAGCACGGGCGCAGTCTCGGTCAGGCCGTAGCCTTCGAGGATCACGAGCCCGATGGCGTGGAAGAACTCGGCGATGTCCCGGCTGAGCGGCGCGCCGCCGGAGACGAAGAAGCGCACCCGGCCGCCCGTCTTCTCCAGGATCTTCGAGAAGACGAGCTTGTGGGCCAGGGTCCGCTTGCGCCGGAGGCCGCCGGGGATCGGCTTCTTGGCCAGGGCGAGGCGGCTGTGCTCCGTGCCGACCCGGACCGCCCAGGCGAAGATCTTCCGCTTCCCGAGCGAGCCGAGGAGGACGTTGTCCATGATCTTGGCGTAGAGCTTCTCGAAGAGGCGCGGGACGCTGACCATGATGTGGGGACGGACCTCGAGGAGGTTCGCGGCCACCGATTCCACGCTCTCGGCGTAGGCGATCGAACACCCTTTGTAGAGGAACGACCAGGTCACCATCCGTTCGAGCACGTGGGACAGCGGCAGGAACGAAAGGACGACATCGGGATGCCCGAAGGCGACGAGGTCCGACAGGGTCTTGATGTTGCTCAGGAAATTGGCGTGGGAAAGCATGACGCCCTTGGGAACGCCCGTCGTTCCCGAGGTATAGATGATCGAGGCCACGTCCTGGGGCCGGACGGCCAGGGCGCTTTTCTCGAAGAGAGCGGGGTCGCGCGCGTCCGCCGTCCGCCCCCGGGCCAGGACGTCCTTCAGCGACAGCGCCCCGGCGGGCGCCGCGTGGTAAAAGACGACGAAATGGCGGACCTTCGTCAGCTCGTCCCGGATCGCCGCGATCTTCGCCCAGAGCTCGGGGCTCGAGCACAGGACCACCGCCGCTTCGGAGTCCTGGATGATGTACTTGATCTGCTCAGGGACGAGTGTCGGATAGATGGGGACGGTCGCCGCACCGAGGCAGAGGCTGGCGAAATCGGCCATGAGCCACCAGGGTCCGTTCTCGGCGAGCAGGACGACCTTCTCCCCCGTCTTGCAGCCCAGGCCGGCCAAGCCGAGGGCGAGATGGCGGACGCCGGTCGCGACCTCCTCCGACGAGAGGGGCGCGTATCGGCCCTGCACCTTGGACATGAGCAGATCGGGTTTGACGTAGGTTCGAACGGTGTTGAGAAACAGCTGGCTGATGGTCTCGACCATGCGGCGCTCCCTTCCCTGCGAGAGGTCTCGGGCGGAAATTTTCTTTACAACTTTACAGCCGGACGGCTTCGCCCGCATTTTTCCTTATAGCACAACCAAGGTTTCGTGGCAAATCCCGCCCGTCCGGACAAAACACATGCCGGGGGGGCCGTTGGCATAAAAATTGCTGAAGATGGAGGGGAGGCGCCGTCTTTTCCGGGCGGCCCCGGAGTGCTACAATGGGCGTCCGTGCCGCTCCGCCCCGCGGCGGAACGGTATGGGGATTTTTTCCGGGGAGAGACAAAAATGCCGCTGATCGAAGTCCATTTGCTCGAAGGACGGACCGAGGAGCAGAAGAAAGCCCTGTTGACCGCCATCTCCAAGGCCGTGCACGAGTCCATCGGAGCTCCGGTCGAGACCATCCGGATCTGGATCGAGGAATTCACGCCGAAGGATTACATGGCCGCCGGCGTCTGGTACGGCGACAGGAAGAAGTAATCAGCTGAGGAGCTCTTTGGCCGCGAGGTCCTCGAGCCTTCGCTCGAAATCGGCCTTCTTGGTCTCGTAGGTCTTGAGGAGCGGCTCGAGCTCTTCGAGGAAGGCGTCCACGTCCTTGCGCCGCTGGTGGACGGCCTTGGAGAGCTCGACGATCTTCGCGCTGGCCTTGGCCCGGGCGGCCTCGACGATCTCCCGGTTCATGCGGGTCAGCTCCGCCTCCGCTGTTTCGATCGCCTTTTCGAGATCGGCCATCCGCGCTTCGAGCGGCTTCAGCATCTTTGACTTCTCGGTGATGACCCCGGACCGCATCTTCCGGAGCTCCTTGCGGGTCGGAGGCAGAGGGGCCGGGACGGACGGCGCCGCCGCTCCGTCCTCCTCCTTCGCCCGTGCGCGGACCTCTTCCCCCTGCCAGCCCACCTGGTCCAGAAAGCGCTCGTAGCTTCCCTCGAAGACCGAGATGCCGTCGTCCTGGAAGACGATCAGCCGCTCGGCCAGGGCGTGGAGGAACATCTCGTTGTGGGTCACCATGACCACCGCCCCGGGGAAGTTGTCCAGCGCGGCGAGCAGGGCGTCGCTCGACTCCAGGTCGAGGTGGTTGGTCGGCTCGTCGAGGAGGAGGAGGTTGAGCGGCGTGGCGATCAATTTGCCGAGCAGGACCCGGCTCTTCTCCCCGCCCGAGAGGACGCCGATCTTCTTCAGGGCGCTGTCGCCCTCGAACATCATCAGCCCGCTCAAGTGCCGGGCCCGGGCCGGCTCCAGACCGGCGTCGACCGAAGCGATCTCCTCGAGGACGGTGTTCTTTTCGTTGAGCGTCAGGACGTTCGTCTGCTCGAAGTAGCCCGGGACGACGGCCATCGGACTCGTGATCGCGCCGGCCTGAGGCGCGAGCGCCCCGGCCAGGAGCTTCAGGAGGGTCGTCTTGCCCCGCCCGTTCTTGCCGATGACAAACACCCGGTCCTGGGACCCGATGCTGAGCCCGAAATCCCGGATCAGGGGCCGGCCGGGCTCGTAGCCGAAGGACACGCCCTCGATGCCCAGCACGTACTTGCCCGAAAACGCCTTGTAGGCGAAATCGAACTCGAGCGATTTGAGCTTCTCGAGCTTCTCCTTCTTTCCCATTTTGGCCAACGTCTTCTTGCGGGACTGGACGAGGCCGGTCAGCTGGGCGCTCGCGTGGAAACGGTCGATGAAGCCCTGGATCTCCTTGCGCTTCCGCTCGTCGTTGACCCGGGTTTTCTCGTAGGTCTCCTCGTCCATCGCGATCTGGCCGTAGAGCTTGCTCGTGCCGCCCTCGATCTTGCGGACCTTCTGGCGGTGGATGGCCAGGGTATGGGTGACGACCTTGTCCATGAACGCCCGGTCGTGGGTAATCAGCATCAGCTCTCCCGGCCAGGCGATCAGGAACCGTTCGAGCCAGCGGATGGAAATGATGTCGAGATAGTTATTCGGCTCGTCGAGAAGGAGCATGTTGAAGTCCGCGAGCAGGACCTTGGTCAGGTTCAGCCGGACCTGATAGCCGCCCGAAAGCTCGAAGGGGCTCTTCGCGAGGTCCGCGGGGCCGAAGCCGAGCCCGGCCAGGATCTTCTCAACGCGCCAGGCCTGATCGGAAGCGTCCGGGGGGAGCGCCCGGAGCGCCTCCTGGAAGACCGTTTCGCCCGCGAAGTCGATCTCCTGCCGGACGTAGCCGATCCGGTAATTGCGGGGAATGGCGATCGCCCCCTCGTCCGGCTCCTCGAGGCCTGTGATCAGCCGGAAGAGCGTGGTTTTGCCGTGGCCGTTGCGGCCCACGAGGCCCACCCGCTCCTTGCGGTTGATCTTGAAGCTAATGCTCTCGAAGAGGGTTTGCTCTCCGTAGCGTTTGGAGAGGTTTTCGGCGGCGATCATGGTCCGGAAGGCCTAGGTCTGCGGGAGGAACCGCCACTTCCGGTTGACCAGCTTGGCCAGCTCCATGGCCCAGAACGGCAGCGACGAGATGGCCACCAGGACGGCCATGTCGAGCAGGCTCAGAGCCTCGACCCGGAAGATGCGCTGCGTGAGGGGAAAATAGTTGATGGCCGCCTGGAGGAGAAGCGAGGTCCCGCAGGCGGCGAAGAGTTTCCGGTTCGTGAAGAGGCCGAGCTTGAACAGGGACTCGCGCTGGCTCCGGCAGTTCAGGGCGTGGAAGAGCTCGCTCGCGGCCAGGGCGAACAGGGCGGCCGTCCGGGCCCGGACGATTCCCTCCTTTTCGACCAGCAGGACGAAGAGGAAGGCGCCGAGCGTGCAGGCGGCGATGAACAGGCCCTGAGCCAGGATCAGCCATGCCCGGCCGGGCGTGATGACGGCCTCGTCCTTGGGCCGGGGCGGACGGTTCATGATGTTCCGGTCGACGGGGTCCATGCCCAGGGCCAGGGCAGGCAGGCCGTCGGTGACGATGTTCACCCAGAGGATCTGGATGGGGAGCAGCGGGACGGGCAGGCCGACGAGCGAGGCGGCGAACATCACCAGGATCTCGCCGCTGTTGCAGGACAGGAGATAGTGGATGAACTTCTTGATGTTGTCGTAGATCCCCCGCCCTTCCTCCACGGCGGCCACGATCGAGGCGAAGTTGTCGTCGGTGATAATCATGTCCGCGACTTCCTTCGTCACGTCCGTGCCGGTGATCCCCATGGCCACGCCGATGTCGGCCTCCTTGACGGCCGGCGCGTCGTTGACGCCGTCGCCCGTCATGGCCACTACGTCGCGGCGCTTGCGCCAGGCGCGGACGGCCCTCAGCTTGTGCTCCGGCGAGACGCGGGCGTAGACCGCGACCTTCTCGACCTCGGCCTCGAACTCCGCGTCGGTCCGGCGGTCGAGCTCCTCGCCGGTCAGGGCGACCGACCCTTCGCCGAAGAAGCCCAGCTCCCGGGCGATGGCCACCGCCGTGTTCTTGTGGTCCCCCGTGATCATCACCGTCTTGATCCCCGAGGCCCGGCACTTGGCGATGGCCGCCTTCGCTTCCTCGCGCGGGGGATCGATCATCGCCATCAGGCCGAGGAAGGTCAGGTCGGTCTCGATATGGCCGGCGTGATATTCGCCCGGATCCAGGTCGAACGACCGGACGGCCACGGCCAGCACCCGGAGGGCCCGGTCCGACAGGCGCCCGTTCGTCTCCAGGATCCGAGCCGCATCCTCGCCCGTGATCGGCCGTTCGAGGTCCCGTTCCCGGACCCTCGTGCAGGCGGCGAGAAGGACGTCGGGCGCACCCTTGACGTAGGCCATGACCCGGCGCCGTTCGGGGTCCCGGCGGACGATCGTCATCATCTTCCGCTCGGAGTCGAAGGGGATCTCCTCGACGAATTCATGCCCGGCCGCGAGCGGGCCTTTGAGAATGCCGGCCTTGGCCGCGGCCGTCAGGAGCGCCCCCTCGGTCGGATCGCCGACGATCCGGGCGGTGCCGTCCTTTTCGACGAGCTCGGCGCCGTTGCAGAGGACGGCGGCTTCGAGACACGCGCGGAGGTCCGGATGCTCGCCGGGACGGACGGCCGCGCCGTCTCTCCGGAATTCGCCCCGCGGATCGTAGCCGGATCCGGTGACTTCGTAGAGCCCTTCCGGCGTGGCGATCGCCTGGACGGTCATCTCGTTCCGGGTCAGCGTCCCGGTCTTGTCGGAGCAGATGACCGTAGCGCAGCCCAGCGTCTCGACCGACGGCAACTTCCGAATGAGGACGTGCCGGCGGATCATCCGCTGGACGCCGAGGGCCAGGGCGATCGTGACCACGGCCGGCAGGCCTTCGGGGATTGCGGCCACGGCCAGGCTCACCGAGGTCAGGAACATGTCCAGGACCTTCCCCCCGCGCAGCAGGCCCATGCCGAAAACCAGGGCGACGAGGCCGAAGCAGAGATAGACGACCCACTTGCCGAATTCCTCGAGGCGCTTCTGGAGGGGCGTCGCTTCGGGGCCGATGGACTGGATCAGCCCCGCGATCCGGCCGAGCTCGGTCTGCATCCCCGTCTCGACGATGAGGGCCCGGGCCTTGCCGGCGACAACCGCGGTCCCGAGGTAGGCGATGTTCGCCCGTTCGGCTAACGGGATGTCCTTCTCCTCGAGCTCGAGGCAGGTTTTGACGACGGGCGTCGACTCGCCCGTCAGGCTGGATTCCAGGACGGCGAAGTTGGGCGTGGCCCAGACGATCCGGGCGTCCGCGGGCACGTGGTCGCCCGCCTCGATCTCGACCAGGTCGCCGGGCACGAGCTCGGCGGCGGGAATGGACGCCTTCCTTCCGGCGCGGATGACCTTGGAGAACGGCGCGGCCATGTTCTTCAGGGCAAGGAGCGATTTCTCGGCTCGGTACTCCTGGATGAACCCGAGGATGGCGTTGAGGATGAGGATGGCGATGATCGCCGCCGCGTCGACCCACTCCTGAAGGAACCCGGAAACGAGCGCCGCGCCCGCCAGCACCCAGACGATGAAATCCTTGAACTGGTCGAAAAAGATCAACCACGGGCCGCGGCCCGGCTGCTCGCGGAGCGCGTTGGGGCCGTATTTCGCCCGCCGGAGCGGGACCTCGGGTTCCGGTAGGCCGGCGGCAAGGTCGGTTTGAAGGGTGCGGGCCGCCTCTTCGATATCGAGATGCCACCAGTTTTTCATCGTTCGTCTCGTCCTCGGATTCGCCTTTTGGAAGATTCAGGCGGTTTATTATACAAAAAAAAGCGGGCGTTGTATCCGGAAATCTCGAGAACGAGGATCAGGGTTACCCATCAATTCGGCCGGCGGCAATACGGCGCCCTTCCTCGGGTGCCGGAAAGTCCGGGGCATCGAGCCGCTCATCATGATATAATATTAGCCCAAAAAGAGGAGATGTCATGGAACGGCTTCCCGCCAGCTGGTACGCCGCGATTCTGATCCGCAAGTCCCGTCGGACCTTCCATCCCCGGCGCCCCGAGGAGGACAAGATCGTCCGCCTGGAAAAGCTCTGCGCCACGTTCCAGCCTTTTCCGGGCGCCCGCGCGGAGCTCGTCCGGAAAACGCCCGACGAGGTCTTCAAGGGGCTCATCGGCGGCTACGGCCGCATCACGGGCGCTTCCTATTATATGGCCTTCATCGGCGCGCAGGACGCGCCGAACGTCGAGGCGGCGGTGGGGTACACGGGAGAAGGCCTGGTCCTCGAAGCGACCGTGCTCGGCCTCGGGACGTGCTGGGTCAGCGGCTTCTTCCGGCCGGACGCCGTCCGCTCCCACGTGGATTTGGGGCCGGGCGAGCGGGTCTTCGCCGTCACGCCCGTCGGCTACGCCGAACGGCGTTATACGATCAAAGACAAAATCTACCGCGGGCTCGCGGGATCGGCCAAGAGAAAATCCGTGGGCGAAATCGTCGAGGGGATCCTCGCCGAATCCTGGCAGGAGAAGGCCGTCGAAGCCGCCCGCCTCGCCCCCTCGGCGGCGAACCGGCAACCGTGGCGTTTCGCCGCCGGACCCGGGTCGCTCACCGTGCGGACGGACGGAGCCAAAGACGTCGGCCGCTATCCGAAGCGCCTCGACTGCGGGATCGCGATGCTGCACGCCGAGGTCGGCGCCCGGGAGGCCGGCGTCGCGGGCCACTGGACATTTCTTCCGGCCCCGGACGTGGCGAGATTCGAGATCGAGACATAAAACGAATTTTTCGCTTTGATTTTGAATCGGTTCCGGCTATAATACACTGCTATTCACATCGGGGAGTAGCGCAGCCTGGCTAGCGCACAGCGTTCGGGACGCTGGGGTCGTGGGTTCAAATCCCACCTCCCCGACCATCGATTCCACCACATCCCGGGGAAATTCGTGAGGATGGTATCGCATATTCGTGAGGATGGTATCGCATAGATGATCCGAGAGCTCAAGGTTCTGTATCGGCAAATCCGGACCCAGTTCGCCAACGACGGCGAACCCCGCGGGACCTTCACGGCGCTCAAGCACCGGAACTACAAACTCTGGTTCCAGGGGCAGATGGTCTCCCTGTTCGGGACCTGGATGCAGGCCACGGCCCAGGGCTTCCTGATCTTCGAACTGACCAAATCGCCGGCCTATCTCGGCCTGGCCGGCTTCGCGGCCGGCGCCCCCACCTGGGTGTTCATGCTCTATGCGGGTGTCGTGGCCGACCGGATGTCCCGCCGGAAGATGATGGTCATCACCCAGGTGGCCATGATGGTTCTGGCCTTCCTCACGGCCGCCCTCACCTTCCTCCACGTCATCCAGCCGTGGCACATTATCGTCCTCTCGTTCGGGTTCGGCGTGACCAACGCCTTTGATGCTCCCGCCCGCCAGGCCATCGTCCAGGAGCTTGTCGCCCGTGAGGACATGACCAACGCCATCGCCCTCAATTCGGCGATGTTCAACGCCTCCGTGGCCCTCGGACCGGCGGTCGGCGGGGTGACCTACGCCCTCTTCGGTCCGGCCTGGTGCTTCGTCATCAACGGCCTGTCCTTCATCGCCGTGATCGCCGCCCTGATGGCCATGAAGCTCGAGCCGTTCCAGCCCCGGCCTCACCGGAGCACGATCGCCGCCGACCTGAAGGAAGGACTGGCCTACGTCGCCCGCCACCCCATGATCCGGACGCTCGTCCTCCTGGTGGGCGTGATCAGCCTGTTTGGATTCGCCTTCGTCACGCTGATGCCGGCCTGGGCGGTCACGATCCTCCATGGGCATGCAACGCTGAACGGCCTCCTCCAATCGGCCCGGGGGCTCGGGGCTCTCGTGAGCGCCCTCCTGATCGCGGCCCTCGGCCGCTTCACCTTCCGGGGGAAAATCCTGACCGTCGGGGCATTGTCCTTCCCCCTGCTCCTCATCGCCTTCTCGTTCATCCGCAGCGAGGCCCTGTCGCTCGTCTGCCTCTTCGGACTGGGGTTCACCCTGATCCTCGTCTTCAACCTGGCGAACGCCGCCGTCCAATCCCTTACCCCCGACGCGCTCCGCGGACGGGTGATGAGCGTCTATTCGCTGGTGTTCTTTGGGTCGCTGCCCATCGGCTCCCTGATCATCGGGGCGATGGCGACCAAGATCGGCGAGCCGACCACGATCCTGGTGAACGCCTTCGTCGTGCTGGCCTTCACGGCCGTCATCGTCCTGGCCGTGCCCCAGGTCAGGAAACTGAAGTAAACTCCAGTTCGAACGTCTCGGCGTACGGCTCCGCGATCTGAAGCCGGGCCGCGCTGTCCCGGTTCACCCGGAGGATCCGTTCGTCGAAACCGTGGCCCCGGGTGTTCAGGTTGCGCTGGTGCTGCGAACGGTGGAACCGGAGCAACTCCCCTTTCCACGCGGCCCGATCCGCATCGAACGGCAGGCTGAGATCGTCCCGGCCGGCAACCGTTTTCGGGTCCCGGAAGAGGAGCGCGGCCATGGGGCGCCGGGATCGTTCGGCGAGCCGCCGCCACCAGAGATAGGTCAGCCGGTGGTCGCCGTTCGTGTCGTGGCCGTGCGGGAGGACGACCACATCGGGCTGAAGCGCCGAGAACGGCTTTTCCAGCCGTTCGAAATTGCCGTCGTCGTCGGCCAGGGTTCCGCCCGGCCGGGTCACCCGCAACCGGAGAAACGCGAGCCGGTCGGCGGGCAATCCGAAAAACCGGCAGCCCGCCCGCTGTTCGTCCTCGCGGAGCGCGGCCTTGGCTTCGGAGGTCGGCGGATTGCAGAACGAATCCTCGACGCCGTTCGCGCTCGAGCTGAGGACGAGCAGATCGAGGCGGTGACCGCGCTCGTAGAGATGGCGCAGCGTGACGCCCGTGGATTCGAAATCGTCGGGATGGGGCGCGAGGACGAGGAAGCGCCACGACCGCGGGAGGTCCAGCCGGTCCAGGCGGACGGGGCGGGGCCCGGCGAAGAACTCCTTCATCCCGGCAGCTCGATGAGCTCGTAGTCGGTCGAGCCGAGGCCGATCCTCTCACCGTGGCGGAGCTGGGCCGACCAGTCGATGTCGTAGCCCTTCCGCCAGACGTCTTGGCCCCCGCTCCGGGCGAGCACCAGGTCGGCCGTGGCCTTGTCGATGGCCACAGGGTCGCGCGAGGCGAGGATGCCGATGTCCTCGACGATCCGCGGTTCGTCCTTCGCCATGCAGTCGCAGTTTTTGGTGATTTTGACCAGGAAGTTGAGGAAGCCCGTCTTGCCCCGGAAATGGCGGTGGACATGGAAGGCGTATTCGGCCACCTTCTCCTGGATCCGCCGGGAATCCTCGTCCCAGCGGATTTTGATCGCCCCGTATTTGCAGACGACCAGACATTCCCCGCAGCCGATGCAGGCGGCATCGTCGATGACGATGTGGCCTTCGGCCTGGACGATGGCTTTCGCCGGGCAATAATCGAAACAGAGGCCGCAGTTGCGGCAGGCCTTGGGCGTGACCCGGGGATGGGCCACGGAATGCTGGTCGAGCTTTCCGGCGCGGGAAGCGCAGCCCATGCCCATGTTCTTGAGGGCGGCGCCGATCCCCGTCTGGACGTGGCCCGTGGCGTGGGACAGGCAGATCAGGGCGTCGGAGTGGAGGAAGGCGCTCGCGATCTTGGGGGCCGCCACGCGGCCGTGCTCGCCTTTGCCCTCCTGGGCGTCCCGCCCGATCAGGCCGTCGGCGATGATGACCGGAATGTCGACCACGTCCGGGGTGAATCCGTGGCTCCAGGCGAGCCGGATGTGCTCCACGGAATTCGAGCGGTGGCCCACATAAAGCGTGTTCGAATCCGTCAGGAAGGCGAGGGGCGTTTTCTTCCGGACCTCGCGGATCAAGCCGAGGAGCCAGGCGGGCCGGATGTAGCCCGTATTGTGCTTTTCGCCGAAGTGGATCTTCAGGGCGACGAAGTCCTCCTTGGCGAGCTCGTCGTTCAATCCGATCCGGAGATAGGCGTCCCGGGCTTTTTGGGACAGGATGTCCGGATCTTCGGCGGCCGCGGCCGGTATTAAAAAAACCTGGCTTGGCATCCTTCTTCGTGTCCTCCGGACATCCGCCGGATCAGGAAATCGGACAGGTGTCCCCGCCCTGAGCGAGAATCTCCTCGGCGGTCTTCACGCCCGTCCCGGGCGCGAAACCGTACCCGAGTTCGGACAGCGTCTTTTCCATGGCCTCGAAAGCGAACAGGATGTCGGCCGCGGTCAGGTTCCCCATATGGCCCATCCGGAAGACCTTGCCCGCAGTCTCGCCCAGGCCGCCCGCGACCACCACGCCGTTCCGGCTGTAGCCCGCCCGGAACGCCTTGTCCTCGACGCCGGCCGGGTAGGCGACGACCGAGAGCGTGTCCGCCCGGAACTCCGGCTCGGTGAAGAGCCCGAAGCCCAGCTCCTGGAGCGCGGCCCGGATCGCCCGGGCGTTTTTCCGATGGCGCTCGAACCGGGCGGGCATCCCCTCTTCGAGCATGATCTTCGTCCCTTCGCGGAAGGAGCGGATTTCGTTGACGCAGGGCGTCGAGAAATACTTCGTCGGCTCCTTCATGATCGGGAGCCAGCGGAGGATGTCCGAATAATAGGCGGGGATGGAGGGCAGGCTGCGGCGCTTGACCATGGCCCGCTGCGAGAAAACGTCGAGGGCCAGCCCGGGCGGCGCGCCGAAGCACTTCTGGGCGGCGGTGAGGACGACATCGATTCCCCAGTCGTCCATCCGCTCCTCGATCCCGCCGGTGGCGCAGACGCCGTCCACGATATACAGGAGATCCCGCCCGCGGAGGACGTCCGCGTATTCCTTGACGGGGGCACAGGCCCCGGTCCCGGTGTCGACGTGCGTCGCGACCACCACGTCGTATTTGTGAGCGGCCAGCCGCGCGGCCAACTCCTCCGGCCGAACGCCGCTCCCCCACCGGCAGCCGGCCACATCATGGGCCAGCCCGAAGCTCGCGCAGATCTGGCCCATCCGATCGCCGAAATACCCCTGGGAAAGGACGAGGACGCGGTCGGCCTTTCCGACGACGTTGAGCAGGGCGATCTCCATGGCCAGCGTCCCGGCGCCGGAGATGATGAAGGCCTCCCCGTTCTGGCAGAAGACGATCTTCTTCAGGTCCTCGAGGGCGGCGCTCAGGTCCGCGACCATCTCCGGTCCGACGTGCGACACCGTCGGCGCGGCCAGGCTCTCCAGAATGCGGGGATGGACGGGGCTCGGGCCCGGGATCAACAGCAGTTGCGGCATGGGTCGGTCCTTCTCGTTCGATTTTGCGGACCCCCATTTTTACCCAACGGACGGCATAAATCAAGCCGCCCCCCGGGGGAGCGCGGGAAACTTTTGACCTCGACGCGCGAATTCCGATAGAATGACCTCACCATGAGCAAACGAACCATCATCGGCTTCACGATTCTCTTCGTTCTGTCCCTGGGAATGGGGACGGGCGCCCCGCCGCAGGACATCGCGGACATGGCGCTCGTCAACGGCAAGGTCGTCACCCTCGACCCGAAGAACCCGGCGGCCGAAGCCGTGGCCGTCAAGGGCGGCCGGATCCTGGCCGCGGGGTCCTCGGCCGAGATCCGGAAATACGTCGGCCCGGCGACCCAGGTCCTCGACGCCAGGGGCAAGCTCGTGATTCCGGGCCTCATCGACGCCCATCTCCATTTCGCGAGCGGCGGACGTTCGCTCGCCTCGTTGACCTTCCGCGGCGTGTCGTCGGTCGAGAAGGTGCAGGAAATGGTCGCGGCCCGGATCAGGGAACTGCCGGCCGGCGAAACGGTCAACGGCAGCGAATACGACCACACCCTCTTCCCCGGCCAGAAGTGGCCGTCCAAGGAGGACCTGGACAAGGTCGCGCCGAACAACGCTGTGGTCATCCGCCGCGTGGACGGGCACTCCGTGTGGGTGAACAGCGAAACCCTGCGGCAGTCCGGCATCACCAACGACACCAAGTCCCCCTTCGGCGGGGAGATCGCAAAAGACCCCGCGACCGGGGAGCCGACGGGCATTTTCAAGGAGGCCGCCTCGGGCCTCCTCAAAGTGAAGCCTTCGAGCAAGCCGTCCTCGATCAAGGACGACATCGAGCGCGGACTGGCCTACGCGGCCACGCTCGGGCTGACGGGGATCCAGACATCGGCCAGCCTCCAGGAATTGGAGATCTTCAAGCAACTCAAGGCCGAAGGCAAGCTGACCCTCCGCGTCTACGCCTGGCTGCCCATCGATGACCTCGACCGGTACATCAAGCTCGGGATCAAGCAGGGCCAGGGCGACGACATGGTCCGGGTGGGGTTCCAAAAGGTCTTAATCGACGGAACGCTCGGCTCGGGCACGGCTCTGATGTTCGAGCCGTTCGCCGACGACCCGGCGAAAACCGGGCTGCCCCAATACAAGGAGGACGCGTTCTACGCCCTAATCGAGAAGGCCCACCAGAACGGCTACCAGACCGGCACCCACGCCATCGGCGACAAGGGCGTCAACTGGGTCCTGAACGCGGTCGAACGCGCCCAGAAGAAGTTCGGGGCGAAGAACCTCCGCCACCGGATCGAACACGCCCAGATTATCATCCCGTCCGACGTGAAGCGCTTCAAGCAGCTGGGCGTCATCGCCTCGATGCAGCCCACCCACTGCACGACCGACATGCGGTTCTGCGAGATCCGGGTCGGCCCGGAGCGGTCCAAGAACGCCTACATCTGGAAGACGCTCCTCGACGCCGGGGCGCACCTGGCCTTCGGAACGGACTGGCCGGTCGAGCCCCTCGATCCGATGCGCGGCCTCTACTCCGCCGTGACCCGGAAGAACATCGAGTCGGGCACCCCCGAAGGCGGCTGGTTTCCCGAGCAGCGGCTGACGATGACGGACACCGTCCGGCTCTACACCCTCGACGCGGCCTACGCCTCGTTCGAGGAAAAGATCAAAGGCTCCATCGAGCCTGGCAAGCTGGCTGATTTCACCGTGCTCTCCAAGGACATTTATCGGGTGGATCCGAAGGAGGTCCTGACGACCGAGGCGCTTTACACGATCCTCGGCGGCAAGATCGTCTTCCAGAAATAGCCGTCTATTTCTTGATCCGGCCCACCTCGAACAGCGGTTCGCCCTTGTTCGCCGGCGGCGTGCCGATGATATAGAGGATGATCCCGGCGAAGGGCGCCTTGAGTTCTTCCTTGACGACCCCCGCATAATCCTTCACCACGCCGACCGTCTGGCCCTCGGTCACCATCGCGCTCATCTCGACCTTCGGATAAAAAAGGCCGTCGAAGCCGGAATTGACGACTTCGTATTTGTCGATCCAGACCGGATCGGCCAGGACCGGCGGCTTCCCGTCGATCATCTTGAACAGCTTCATGACGCTCAGCGCGCCCTGGACGTTCTTCGCGATCGATTCCTCGTCCATCCGACCCAGCAGCCCGGCCTCGGTGGTGATCGCCGGCTTGCCCCGGGTCAGGGCGGTGTTGCCCAGATACTTGGAATCGGCCGGGTCCGCGCCGCGCGTCGTGTCGATGATGATGTGCCGCAGGCCAAAGGCCAGGGCCATCTCCTTGGTCCGGGCATTGAGGTCCTCGCGGGGGCTGATCATCCAGTAGGAATACTGCATGAGGGCTTCGTTCGCGTCCCCGCAGTGCATGTCGACCAAGGCGTCGCAGCGTTGGACCACGTCTTCGGTCAGGACATAGGCCATTCTCTGGCTGAGCGTCCCCTTCGGGTCGCCGGGAAAAACACGGTTCAGATTTTTCCCGTCGAACGGATTGAAATAGACGGTCCGCCGCTGGAACGAAGGAAGATTGGCGATATGGACCAGGACCAGCGTGCCGGACAGGGTCTTCGGATCGACCAGGTCCTTCAGCCGGTAGAGGGCGAGCACCGGCGGATATTCCGCGCCATGGACGCCCGCCACCAGGGCGAGGGTCGTCCCTTTCTTCGCCCCCCGGATGACGGTGATGGGGATCGACGTCCCCGCGCCGTCCTTATCGGGGACGGGCAGGAAGCCCGACAGCTTTTCGCCGGCCTTGACCTTGAGCGAACCGAACGTCATGACGTCCTGGGCCGCGAGGCTCGCCGCCGCTCCGAGCAGAATCAGGAGCGCCGCCGCCCCCGCCGAATACCGAATATGCCGGGGATTTCTCACGTCTCCTCCTTGTCTGTTGTGCGTTGGAGTTATTCTATATCATTTCCCGCTCCCGCGCGAGGCGGGAGCGGGTCCGGAGTCCATCCTCTTTCCTTGCTTGCGTCCCCCCCGTTGTTTTGCTATAATCCGCATCGCTCAAGACAGAATTTAGATGGGAGGTCATCCATGGGCAAGTTCCTAGCTATCGTCGGTGGTCTGATCGCCATGGCGGGAGGCGTCCTTCTCGTCGCGCTGACCTGGGGGCCCTATTTCAAGGTCCTCGTCCTCGGCGCTATTCCTCCGGTCCTGTTCTTCGGCGGGCTCATCGCCCTGATCGCCGGAATCAGCAGCATCAAGGACGCGGCGCGCACCAAGAAACTCGAAGCCGAGGCCAAGGCAGAGAAAACCTGATCCCCGATTGGTCGGAGTGACCCAACTCGGCTTCGGCCTTCTCTCTCTTTTCCTGTCGCTGAACGCGACCGTCCCGGATCAGATCGAACGGGCTTTTCTCCAGAACAGCCCGCGGTTGCTCTACGCCCTCCTCTCGCCGGACCAGGCGGTCGCCGTTTCGCTTCCGGCGCCGATCTCGTTTTCCGACCAGCTGTCCAACGAGCAGGCGTTCTTCCTGTTCCAGAAGATCTTCCGGACCCACACCACCTTTGAATTCTTCCCCGCGCCGGGCGGCCTGCGCTCGGCGCGCGCCGGGCGATACGTCTTCAAGGCCCGTTGGTCCTTTCTGAACAAGAACGGAAACCAGGACGTCTTCCAGATCTTCTTCCTCATCCAGGCCCGCCCGGGCGCGGCCCGGATCGCAGATTTCTGGAAGATCGCTGAAATCAAGGCGGAGAAGCTCTATTGACCGCCCCGCGCCGGGCCGGAAAGATCCGGGGCCTCGAAGCCGCGGCCGTCCTGTTCGCCGCCCTCGGGGTCCTGTTCCTGATCCTGTCCGCCGTCCTTCCCGGCCTGCTGGCGCGGGACTACGACCGGCAGAGCCTGGAGCGGATCCGGCGCCAGGCGGAGACGATCAAGAAGGAATTCGCCGGCCTGCTCAAGGACCAGAACCAGAAGCTGCGGCAGGCGGCGGGGCAGCGCTGGCCCGAGACGACCGAACTGCGCTTCCAGCTCTTCAAGCGCCTGAACCTCGATCCCGAGACCGAGGGCATCGCCGCCTTCTCCGAGGACGGCCGCCTCGAGCTCTGGCTGGGCAACGTCCTGAACCTGGAGGAAGCCGTTCCGAAAGGCATCTCGGACGCCGTCCTCCAGAAATTCGGGCAGACGCTCCTCATCAAGGACAAGGCCTCCTCCTACCTCGTCTCGCTCCACTGGGTCAATGCCCAGACGCTCCTCGTCCTCTACCGCCTCCTGGCCTTCATCCCGAAGTTCCAGTCGCCGTATCTCGAAGACTACCACTTCATCCCCGCCCGCTTTCGGACCAACTGCACGCTCGACTACTTCGATTTCCGGGAAGACGTCTCGGGCTTCGACAAGCTGTTCTCCCGCCATCGGGACGAATACGTGGGACAGCCCAGCCTGAAGGGAGCGATCCAATCCATCACTTTTCCACTCCGGAACGAACGCGACCAGGTCATCGCCCGGGTGATGCTCCGGTCGCCGGCCCGCGCCGAGTTCCTGGCGTCCCGGCGCGAGTCCCTCCTCCTCTTTTTCTACGCGTTTATCGCCGCGGCGCTCGTCGCGCTGGTCGGAATTCTGGCGGGGCGTCCGGGCGTCCGGCGGGACCGGCGCCTGATTCCGGGCCTGGCGGTCATCGGCCTCGTCGCGGGCCTGCGAGCCCTTGCGTTTCCCTGGAGCCGCCTGCCGAAAGTCCAGGACCTTGCCCTCTTTTCGCCGACAATCGCCGGATTTTTCAGCTTCGGCGACCTGACCAAATCCCCGGCCGACATCTTCCTGTCCGCGGCCGCGACGTTCGCCATCCTGGCCGGCCTGGCGTATTATGTCCGCCGCCCGGACAAAGTCCCGCGCGAGCCCGCCCGAACGGGGCCCGGCGCGCTTCCGCTCATTCCCGCATTCGCCGGATCGGCAGTGCTCCTGTTCGGGGTGCAGGCCTTGGCCTCCAAGACGGCCCTCCATTCCAGCCTGAACCTGCTGAAATTCGGGATATCCGGCCCCTTCATCCTCCTCCATCTCAGCCTGGCCCTCGTCCTTGCCGGATCGGGACTTTTCATCTTTGCCCTCCTGAAGCGCCTGTCCGCCCGTGTCCGGCCCGCGGCGCTCATCCTCGCTTTCTTCGGGACCGAGGCTGCCGTCCTCCTCGTTAGGGGAACGGCCCGGCCCGCCCAGTTCATCCTCCCCTTTCTCGCCTTGGCCTCTCTCACCGCCGCGGCCGCGGTCCGGAAAGCGAATCTTGTCCGCGGGCTGGCCTGGGCGGCGGTCCTGCTGCAGGCGGCCCTGGTCTTCGGCTCCCTCAAGGAGGCCGTCACGGTCCGGTCCCGGTCGCTCTTCGAGCGCTCGATCAAGACCACGATCCAGACCCAGGACGATTGGGCCCGGTTCATCCTCACCCAGTCCTTTCTGGAGATCGACGGCGAGAAGGCGGCGCTGCTCGCCTTCTTCCGGAAGCCCGGCGAAGGCGACGAACCCGCCGCGGGCCTTTGGGCGAAGACATTGGCTTCCAAGTTCAACTGGTATTCCTGCCTGGAAATCCAGGACGCCAACGGATCGGTCCTTTCCCGGTTCTCCCTGAATGTGCCCGCCATCTTTCGCGACGCGGCGAAAACGCCCGCCCGTCCGGAGTGGATGATCGACCGTCTCTCCGTCCCCTTCCTGGGGAAATCCAAGGACTTCCTGATCGGCACCAAGGACTGGACGTCCGGCGGGACGCTCCTCGGCCGGACCGTCTTCTATCTTTCGCTCGATGACGTCCTGCTGCCCTTCCTGTATTCGGCCAACCCCTATTTCGAGCTCCTCCGGGTCAACTCCCTGCCGTCGCTCGACCAGTTCGACCTCCGGCTGGCGGTATTCGACGGACTGGGCAAGCTCCTGTTCAATCCCGGGAAGCTCTCGACGGGCCTCCCGCCCGCCCTCCTCGATTCCGAACGGCTCAACGAGAAGGGGCTGTGGACCGAGCTCACGGACAAGGGCGTCGTCTACCGGCTGTTCGTGTTCCGGGCCAACGGCCGCGTCTACGCCCTGTACTCGCCGCGCCCGACCCTTCCCCAGAATGCCATCGAATTCTTCAAGCTCCTTCTCCTCGAGGCCGCGCTCATTCTCCTGCCCGCGGCGCTGCTCTATCTCTTTCTCGCCCGGAAACGGGTCCAACCTCCGTTGTGGTCATTCTCCAACCGGGTCTATGTCTCGTTCATCGCCGTGGCCCTGGTGCCGCTCTTCGTCTTCACCTTCTTCGCCCGGAGCTTCTTCACCCGCATCTTCACCCAGCAGTTCATCGAAAAGGCGGAAATCCACGCCGCCATGGCCCGGAGCGTCATGGACGACTATTTCGTCTACCTTCGGGGCCAGTCCCGGGCCGAAACCCAGACCCCGCCCGAGGACCTCATGCTCTGGATCAGCACGACGATCTCCAACGACGTCAATCTCTACCGGGAAGGCCGCCTGGTCTCCTCGAGCCGCCAGGAGTTCTTCGACGACGGCCTCTTTCCGAACCTGATCGACGGCGAGATCTACTACAAGATCCAGTTCGAGAACAACCCGTTTTACACCCAGACGCGCGGCATCGGCAATTTCGCCTTCCAGACCCTGACCGTCCCCTACGCCTCACCGACGGGGCGGCTGATGATCTCGCTCCCCTTCCCCTTCGAGCAGCAGGAGATCGCAGGCGCCACCCAGGACCTCGTCGAATTCTTCCTGTTCATCTCGGTCTTCTTCATCGCCACGGTTCTCATCCTCGCCCGCGGCATCGGGGCGATGATCGTCCGGCCCATCACCCGTCTCCTGGCCGGGACGAAGGAGGCGAGCCTCGGCAACCTGGATTTCACGATCGAATACCGGTCCCGCGACGAGATGAAGACGCTCGTCGACGGATTTAACGCCATGATCCGCAGCCTCCGGGACCACCAGCGGGAGCTGGCCGACCTCGGCAAGAAGGCGGCCTGGGCCGAGATGGCCCGGAAAGTCGCCCACGAGATCAAGAACCCCCTGACCCCCATCCAGCTCTCGGCCGAGCACATCCTCCGCGTCTACGAGGACAAGCACGGAGACTTCGAGGCGGCCCTCCGCGAGTCCCTGTCCTATATCATCAGCGAGGTCGAGAACCTCCGCCGGATCGCCCAGGAATTCCTGGAGATCTCCAAGGACACCGTCCTCCACAAGCAGCGCCTCGCCTTCGACGCCCTCCTCCGGGAGACCGTCGCCCCCTACCGGATGCTGCTCGCGGAGCGGATCCGGTTCGACGAGACGTTCGAGGGCGCGGACTTCGCCTTCGACGGCGACCCGGTCAAGCTCAAGATCGCCCTGCGGAATCTACTGACCAATGCCATCGAATCCATCCGGGGCAAGGGAGAGATCCGGGTCCGGCTCGTCCGCGGGCCCGAGATGATGACCCTGACGATCGAGGACACGGGTTCGGGCATCGAGAAGGACATCCTCGACCGGATCTTCGAGCCCAACTTCTCCACCAAAGACGTCGGGACCGGCCTCGGCCTCCCCATCGCCAAGAAGATCGTCGAGGACCACGGAGGGGCGATCGAGATCGCGAGCGAGCCCCGGAAGGGAACGCGGATCACGATCCGGTTCCGTTTTTCCGGGACCTAGAATTTTTCCGCGATCTGTGGAAGAATAAGCGCCATGAGCAAGACGTTGATCACGTATTTCAGCCAGACAGGAAACACGAAAGCGGTCGCCGAAGCGATCTTCGACGCCCTCGAGGGCGACAAGGACATCAAGCCGATGGAGGAGAGCCTGTCCCTCGACGAGGTCGGCCTGGTCTTCATCGGATTTCCCGTCCAGAGCCACAGCGTGCCCTACAAGGCCGACACGTTCCTCCGCCGCGTTCCGGCGGGCAAGAGAATCGCCCTGTTCTGCACCCACGGCTCGCTGCCCGGCCACCGCCTGTCCCGGGAAGCCCTGGAATACGCCCTCGTCTGCGCGGCTAAGGCAAAGCTCCTGGGCACGTTCGCCTGCCGCGGCAAGCTGTCCATGAAAGCCCTCGAATTCCTGTCCAGGTCTCCCGAACATCAGGAATGGACCGATATGGCCGCTTCGGCCGCCACCCATCCCGACGACAAGGACCTGGCCGAAGCCACGGCGTTCGCCAGGAAGATCTGGACGACGCATGCCCACGGCGCTTACTAAGCGGTGCCGCCTGCGCGCACGGAGGCTATCATGACCCCATCATCCTTCAAGCGACTCGGGAAACGGACGAGCGTCGCCCTCCTCGCGGCGGCCTGCATCCTCGCGGCCCTCGGCACGCCGGCCCTCGGCACCGCGGCCTTTGGGACCGCGGGCGGCGGACAGGGATTGCGGACCGCAGCCGCTCCCCCGCCGGAATTCGAAAGCTGCACCAGCGTCTTCGCCGGACGCCTGGCCACCGCCGACGGCTCGACCATGACGTCCCATTCGTGCGACAGCGGCACCGATCGGACCTGGATCACGATCGTCCCGCACGCCAAGCACGCGGCCGGATCGATGGAGAAGGTCTACTTCGAGCCCAAGCGGACGAAGGGCCCGAACGACACGGACCGGATCGAGACGGGCGAAATCCCCTATCCGGCCGAGACGTACGCCTTCATGAACGCCGCCTACCCGATCATGAACGAATACCAGCTGGCCATCGGCGAGACGACGATCGGCGGCCGGTTCGAGCTCAAGACCGACAACGGCATCATCGACGCCCCCGAGCTCTACCGCCTGCTCCTCGAACGGGCAAAGACCGCCCGGGAGGCCATCAAGATCGCCGACGAGCTGACCAAGGCCTACGGCTACAACGACTACGGCGAGAGCTTCACCTTCGCCGACCCCCGGGAAGTCTGGCTGTTCGAGATCTACGGCCCGGGCAAGGGCCGGAAGGGCGCCGTCTGGGCCGCCCAGCGCATCCCGGACGACGAGATCAGCGTCTCGGCCAACGCCAGCCGCCTCCGGAAGCTCGACCTCAAGAACACGAAGGACTGCCTCGCCTCGGCCAACGTGCTCAGCCTCGCGACCGAGATGGGCTTCTGGAACCCGAAGTCGGGCGCGGAGTTCGAGTTCTGCTACGCCTACGCGCCCAGCTCACGGACGAGCCTCGGCTGCCGCCGCCGGGAATGGCGCGTCCTGAGCCTGCTCGCGCCGTCGCTCCGGCTGAACGGCGAGTCGGAAAACTACCCTCTCTCGGTGAAGCCCGAAAAGAAGGTCACGGTCGCGGACTTGCTGGCCATCTTCCGCGACGCCTACGCCGACACCGCCTATGACATGACAAACGGCCTCAACGCGGTCAACCGCAAAGGCGAGACCGTCAGGAGCCCGGTCGCGGGGCCGTTTCTCAACAACGATCTGAAAACCCTGCTCCGGGTAAAGCCCGAACGCACGATCTGTTCGCCCGCGGCCACGTATCTTCAGGTCACTCAGTCCCGCGCCGGGCTGCCCGATCCGATCGGCGGCGTCGTCTGGCTGGGTTACGACAACCCGGCGACGACCCCGCACACCCCGTTCTATTGCGGAATCGCGAAGATGCCGGATTCCTACATGATCGACGGCCGGTGGGGCTACAAGTCAGACTGCGCCTGGTGGGCCTTCCGGACGGTCAGCAAGCTGGCGAACATCCGGTGGCAGGACATGAGCAAAGACATCGAGAAGGTTTGGCGGGCGATCGAAGACCAGGCCTTCGGAGCGCAGAAGAAAATCGAGGACGAGGCGCTCGCCCTATTCAAGCAGGACCCGGAGAAGGCGCGCCGGTTCCTGACCGACTACAGCCTGAAGACGGCCGAAAAAAGCGTGGAGGATTACCGGAAGCTCACCCAGGACCTCTGGACGAAATACAACTACCAGTTCTAGGACCGGGCGAGCTTCCGCACTTCCGCGCTCACCAGGTCGATGCCCCGGCCTTCCGTCGCGGACGTGCGGATGATCAGAGGAGGGGGCCGGTCCGGATCGCCAAGCTCGACCATCCCTCGGACCTGAGCCTCGAAAGCCGCGGCGCCGGGGAGGTCGGATTTGTTCAGGATGA
>JADGNV010000049.1 GCA_017883285.1 Candidatus Aminicenantota bacterium
AGCGTCTCGAAATGCGCGATCGAATCGGGCTACGCCAAGATCATCGAGACGCTCAAGGATCCCCAGGCGTCCCAGCCCGGGATCGAGAAGGTCGGGGACGAGCGCGAGGCACCGGACACGTTCACCCGGTTCCTCAATCCCTACGTGGGGCGCATGCTTTCAGGACTGAAGATGGACATCGCCTACCACCGAGCCCAAAAAGACTCGCTATTCGCCTTCGAGGACGGGCGGGAGATCGAGGTGCTGGACCTCGTGGGGGGGTTCGGCGGCAACCTCCTCGGTCACGACAATCGCGATTTGAAGGAGGCCGCGGTCTCGTTCCTGACGAGCGGCGGCATCCCTTTGGCCTCGCAGGGGAGCATCCAAACGCACGCCGGGAACCTGGCCAGCGAGCTGGCCGACGCGGTTGGCGAAATGACGGGGCGGGACTATGCCGTCCTGTTCGGCTCCTCCGGTTCCGAGGCCGTGGAGATCGCCCTCCACCATGCCGCTCTCGAATGGCGGGCCGGGATCGACAGAATGGAACAGCAGCAATTGCAGCAATTCGGGGGGATGGCGGGACGAGCGCTTTCTTCAGTCTGGCGGGACAACAGACAGGTCCTCGATAGCGTCCCTCTCCAGGTGATCGCCCTGAAGGGCGCTTTCCACGGGAATACGTCCGGGCCCCGATCGCTCCTGGGGAACGACGAGCAACGGACCATGTTCGGCAACATCACGGGTCTCAAGCGCGCCGTCCTCGATGACCGGGCCCCCGACTGGGGGGAGCAGATCGATCGCCTGCTGAAGGGGGCGAACGTCGGGATCCGGAGGATCGTCGCCATCGACGGCGGCTGGCGCATCGAAGACGCGGCCGTCAGCACGGTTGCCGCGGCGATCGCCGAGCCGATCATGGGAGAAGGAGGCGTGCGGACGGTCCATCCCGACGTCCTGCGGCGGCTGGCACAATTCGATTTCCCCCTGATCATCGATGAGATCCAGTGCGGTCTGGGCCGGTCGGGAAGCTTCCTGGCCTCCGAGGGAGTCGTGGCCGACTACTATCTGTTCGGGAAGGCGCTCGGCGGGAATATCGAGAAGATCTCGGCTCTGCTCGTCGACAAAAAACGCTTTCAGAACGATATCGGAAAATACTACGTCTCCACCTTCGCCAACGGAGGACTCGCCGCCCACGCCGCCCTGACGACCCTGTCGGTCATCAAGCGCGACCGCATCCCGGAGCGTGCCCGCGTCCAGGGCGGCAAGCTCCTCGAGAGGCTGGCCGCCATCCAGCGCGAATACCCGTCCGTGATCGCGGAGATCACGGGCCGCGGTCTCATGCTGGGGATCCGGTTCGTCGATTTCGCGGCGAGCGACCACATCCTGTTCCGGGCCCTTGCGGTGAGCAAGGTCCTGGGCTATGTGTTCTCCGCGTACCTCCTCAAGCGCTGGCGCCTCCGCGTTCTGCCCACGCTTTCCGCGCCGAACGGATTGAGGATCGAGCCTTCGGCCTATATTACGGACGAGGAGATCGACCGGGTCGCGGCGGGGATCGAAGACTTGGTCCGCAAAGTCGAGGGCCGGCGCGCCTACGACCTCTTCCTGCCGTTGATGGACGGCGACCCCTTTGAGGACAACAAGGGCCGGCAGGCCCGACCGGGCCTCATCCATCGGCGCGAGGATGAGCCGGCCGAAAATGCCGCGAGAGTGGCGTTCATCGCCCATTTCAGCCGGCCCGCCGAAGAGCTCAGGATTATCGACAAAGAGCTATCACAAGCCTCGGACACGGGATTGCGCATCCTGTTCAACAGGCTGCAGTCCGTACTGGAGATGAAGCCGGTCAGCCTCTACGCAAAGAACATGTTCAGCGGGCGGATCCATTTCCGCTTCATCACCCTGCCGGCGGACTCCGCCGAGCTCGAACGTCTGCACCGGCTCGGCGAGACCCGGCGCGTCGTGGCGCGGATCCAGGACGCCGTAAACCAGGCGGCCTGCTCCGGCGCCACTGTAATCGGCTTGGGCGGATATGCCTCGATCCTCAGCCGGAACGGATTGGCGCTGGTCGAGCCGGAGGGAACGCGGATCATCACGGGAAACACACTGACCGCGGCCACGGCGCTGGTCCGGCTGAGAGAAGAGATCCGCGGCCTCCGGCAGGGAGGGGCAAAGCTGACCCTGGGAATCGTTGGGGCATCCGGCAACATCGGGGCGATCATCACAGAGACCATGCTGAAAACCAACGGATTGTTCGAGCGGATCGTCCTGATGGACCGAAAAAAGGCGAAGCTCGACGCCTTTGCGACCGGCTTGGACCAGGGAAATTTCACGGGCCTCCTCGAAACGGCGGCCGACCTTCACCCCCTCAAGCGCTGCGACGTCATCGCCGTGGCGGCCAACACCAACGATCCGATCATCTTCCCCCACCTCCTCAAGGACAAAGGCCCGGTGCTGATCGCGGACGTCTCTGTCCCGTCGGCTCTGTCCCCAGAGGTCGCCCGCATGGGCCACGTGAAGACGCTCCCCTACGCCTCGTACATCACACTGCCTGAAGATCCGGACTTCGTCATCAGCTCGCACACCCCGAAAGGAACGACGTTCTGCTGCGCGGCCGAGGCCATGCTCTGCGGCCTGGAAGCGCTGGACGTCCCCCTGAGAGGCCCGATCACGGCCGAGGCGATCGCGCTGGTGATGGAACGGGCCTCGAAACGGGGCTTTTTCGAGAGATCCGGGGCCGTGGCGAGCTTCCGGTCGGAGCGATGAACTTGAAGCCCCTCTACAATTACGGCATCTCCCAGGAGGACGCCCTGACCGAGCTCGCCGCCCTGGACATCCAGCCGGGCGACCGCCTTCTCTGCATCGCCAGCGGAGGGGAGGTCCCGCTCAACCTGCTGGCCCTGCGGGACACCCGGATAGTTGCCGCGGACGTCTCGGCCAACCAGCTGGCCCTCGCGCGATTGAAGCTCGGGGCCTGCCGGGCTCTGGAGCCGGTCGACGCGGCCGCATTTCTCGGTTTCATGGAAGTC